>DAIDCO010000072.1 GCA_027309555.1 bacterium | reverse complement strand
AGGTGAGGGTCATCAAACCGACGCCGGAGGACCTCTCGGCCCTCGCACGGCCGGTCCCCTAATTATGTCCCAAGGCCGAACGGAAGGCGGTCGTTCGGCCCGCCAGCGAAACCCGCTTGTAGTTCCCTCCCGTCCTCGACCGCGGGGGTCGACCGTGCGGCTGCTGCACCGTGACCCAACAACGGGACTCCTCCGCCTCCGTCTCGAGACTCCAAGCGATCTCTGGCGGATCGCGCGGCTCGTGCGGCCCGGCGATCGGGTCGGTGCCTCCACCACGCGACGGGACCCCGAGGCGCCGGTCGAGGTCGCGAGCGCCGAGCGCACCCGTCGCCGGGTCTTTCTCGTGGTCCGGGCCGAGCAGGTGGAGTTCCACGGGTTCAGCCAGCACGTGCGGATCACCGGGCCCATCGTCGAGGGCCCGTTCGACATCGGCCGGCACCACACGCTCGACCTCACCGAGGGGGAGGAGGTCGCGCTCGCAAAGCCCGAGCTCACGTCCGGCGAACGGGCGCTCTTGGACGAAGGGCTCGCCGGGAAAGGGGAGCCCGCGGTCCTGATCGTGTCGGTCGACTGGGGCGATTCCGCCTTGGTTCGCGTGCGGGGCCGTGTGGTCGAGACGGTCGCCGATGTGCGCCGGACGATCGCGGGCAAGCGCTACGCCGGCGGCCAGGGCGAGAAGGACCGCGCGAGCTACGTGGCCGAGCTCGTGGGGCTCGTGCGCCGGGAGGCTCCGAGGGCGACCGCGATCGTCCTCGCCGGGCCGGGGTTCCTCAAGGAAGAGCTGCTCCGGCACCTCGCGGAGGAAGAACCCGCGCTCGCCAAGCGAGTCCGGCTCTACCCGACGTCGGAGTCCGGACGCGTGGGGGTCGACGAGCTCCTCCGCTCGGGCAAGGCGAGCGAGGCGCTACGGGGGACCGTGGCAGCCGAGGAGACGGAGGTCGTGGAGCGCCTCGTCCGGTCGCTCGCGCGCGGAACCCGCGCGGCGGTCGGCCCGGCCGAGGTCGCCGAAGCGGTGGAGGCCGGGGCGACCGAAACCCTCCTCGTCTCCGACCGTCTGCTCGCCGACCCCGACCTCGCCCCCGTGCTCGACGCAGCCCGGGCCGGGAGCACCCGGCTCTTCGTCGTGCGCGAGGAAGGGGACGCGGGCAAGCGGCTCGCGGCGTTCGGGGGGATCGGCGCGATCCTGCGCTACGACTGGACGAGCCGGTCGCGCGCTACGGGATCGCCTGGATCGCCTCGCGGCTCTCCTCGAAGCGGCGCTTCAGGTCCTTGAGCGCGTAGCGCAGCGCCTCGCGAGGCGTGAGCGAACCGTCCGTGTCGAACCGCAGGAAGAACCGTTCGGTGTCCGGTTCGATCTTGATGGAGCCGTGCTCGCACGTCTCCTCGCACGCCCCACAGTCGATGCACTTCGCCTCGTCCGTGACCGTGAGCTTCGAGTTCCCGAATTCGAGGATGTGGACCGGGCAGGCGGCCGCGGTCCGTTTCAGGCAGGCGTCCGTACAGCCTTCCTTGCGGGCGATCTTGACGTGGGGCCTCGGGAACATCCCGACCCCGTGCGCGGCCTGCCACTTCGCGTGCTCGCGGGCGGTCCCGACGACCGCCGTGGCGTACGCCAAGAGCGCCTGGCGCGCGCCCAAACGCACGATCGGCACGTCCGGCTCGAGGATCGCGAGGCTCGCGTCCCCGAGCGGGACGACGTCCTTCGCGTAGACCGTGCACGGACCCTTCTTGTCGACCGAGAACATCACCTGGCAGTGGAGGCAGCCGGCCCCGTTGCACGTGCACTCGGACTTGCGGCGGAACTGGGAGAGGTCCGTGGGGATCGGCAGGAGCCCGAGCCGCAGCGCGACCGCCTCGTCGAACATACTCGTCGAGGAGTCGTAGTCTTTTCCCGTCGCCTCATCGCGGATCGGGCCGAGGTGGAACTCGACCTCCTCGATCGCGAGCTTCGGGAGGTCGGCGAGCAGGGTGCGCCGGATCGCGTTCACCTGCGAGGCGGTCACGGCGTCGAGCTCCAGCACGGTCGTGCGCGGGGTCAGTTCCTGGATCGCAACGCCCATCCGTCAAACGCGCCGACCGCGGCGCCCTCCCTTCGGTTTGGTGCCGTCGTGCGGGACCGGGGTGACGTCCTCGATCCGATGGATCTTGACCCCGGCGCGGGCAAGGGCTCGGATCGCAGCCTGGGCGCCCGGCCCGGGAGAGCGCGAGCGGTTGCCGCCCGGCGCGCGGACCCGAACGTGGAGCGTGTCGTACCCCTTCTCTTTGATCGCGGACGCGATCTGGTCGGCGGCCTTCATCGCGGCGTAGGGGCTCGACTCGTCGCGAGCGGCCTTGACGACCATGCCGCCCGTCGCCTTCGCGAGCGTCTCGGCGCCGGTGATATCGGTGACGGTGATGTGGATGTTGTTGTAGCTCGCATAGATGTGGGCGATTCCGATCTTGGCCATGCTCACGCACCTCCTTCCGGTGGGGGGGAGACCGGCTCGGGCGGCGCGGAACGGGCCGCGAGCCGTTCGCGCAGCTCGACGCGTACCGCATGCTCGTCGTTCGCGAGGGGGCTCGTCGGTGCGTAGGCGATCTGACCCTCCTCGGCCGACGCGACCAGATAGCCGGGGCGAGTGACCCGGTGGTCGCCGATCGCCAGGTGACCGTGGACGATCCACTGCCGGGCGCCATAGGGGGTCGGTGCGAGGCCCTTCGTGAACGTGATCCACTCGAACCGCCGGCGCAACAGGTCCTCCGTGGAGAGGCCGAGCACGTCGTCGATCGAAGGAGTCCCAACGGGAAGGACCCCGAGTCGGGTGAGGCGACCGAGCAGCTCGTCGGTCTCCCGGCGTGCCTGGTCCTCGCCCGCCCGCAGTCGGGCCTGAAGGTCCCGCGCCTGCCGGCGGAAATTGCGGAGCGTCGACTGGGCCTTCCACAGCTCTCGCTTGTTCTTCAGGCCGTACTTCTGGAGCAGCTTACGCTCCTCCTCGATCCGGCTGGCTTCCCACGGGTGCTTCGGCGTCTCGTACATCCGGCGCAGGAACTTCGGGTCGCCCACGGAACCCTCACTCCTTCTTGGCGGCGGGCGCCGGCGTCGCGGGGGCGGCCGGCGCGCTCTCTTCCTTCGAGGCGGCCGCGGCGGCTTCCTTGGCGGTCTTCTTGATCACGCCGGCCGCCATGCCGGTACGCCCGTTCGACCGCGTCCGCTGACCGCGGACCTTCTGGCCGCGCTCGTGGCGCACTCCGCGATAGCTACGGATCATCTTCATCTGGTTGACATCGTCCCGCCGCCGGGTCTCGAGGTCGGGACCGATGTAATGCGGGGACTCCCCCATCATCGGTTCGCGCGGGTGGTTCACCATCCATCGCGGAACTTGGGTGGACATCTGGGTGAGCGTCACCTCGATCCCCTCCACGGTCGGTTCCGGAAGATTGCCGATCATCTCGGCGCCGCTCACGTTGGCGAGTCGGCAGGCGACCTCCGCAAGTCGAAGGCCCACTCCCCGCACGCCGGTGAGCGCGAGCGCGGTGGGTCGAGTCCCATCGAGATCGGTGTTGGAGACCCGGACGATATAGCGGAAATTCGGGTTGTCGGGAATGATCTTGGTCGGCTTGGCTCCGGGGCCGGTCTTCGACTTGCCCTTCGCCTCTTTCGGCTCCTTGCCTTCCTTCCCCTTCCCCGCCGGGCCGCGCTTCCCGGACTTTTCGGTCGAGGGCGCCGCCTCGCCGTTCGCGGCGGGTGCGGTCTCGGGGGCCGGAGCCTCCTTCGACTCTTTGGGCGCGGTCTCACTCCCCTCGGATATGGTCCGTCGACGACAGGTCGAAGGGGAGCGGAAGCTCGCCGGTCGACCCTCTCATCGAGGGCGGGGCCGCCGAGAGGACCCTTCCTTTTAAGCGCTTCGGCCGCCCGAGGTCGGGCGGGCGGAGGCACGGTGCCGGTGAGCGGGCGGGCTCGGCGTGGCCGACCGATCGTCAGCGTTTCCCGGCGGAACCGGGGCGAGTCGGGCCTCGAGGACGCGGTAGCCGGACCCCCGAGCGAGCACCGTGACCGTTCCGGGCCAGTGCTCCTCGAGCCACGTCTGGTAGTACCGGATCCCCTCACTGCCCTTCCCGACGAGGAGGAGCCGGCCTCCGGGGTGCAGATGGGCCGGAGCGTCGATGAGGAGTCGCAGGATCTCTTCCCGGCCGATGCGATAGGGGGGATTGGTGGCGATCACGTCGAACCGCTCTTCGGCGACCGGCGCGTAGCCGGGGCCGATGCGGACCTCGCCGTTCGTCACCCGGTTGCGGGCGAGATTGGCCCGGGCGAGCCGGGCCGCCCGCCGGTTCACTTCCGTGAGCACCACATGGCCCTCGGCCGCCGCCTTCGCCGCGGCGACGCCCACGGCGCCCCAGCCGCAACCCAGGTCGAGCACCCGCTCGGTCCGGCCGAGGGAGAGGTTCTCGATCAGGAGCCCGGTTCCCGGGTCGAGACCCCTCGAGGAGAAGACGCCCGCGTCGACCGCGAACGACAGGAGCTCGCCGCGATAGAGGAACCGGCGCTCGGAGGGCGCGGAGCGGGAGCGTGGGCGTTCCGACCAGTAGCTCTCGGCGACCGGCGCGCCCTCGTCGTCCATCTACCGGGCCCGCCGGCGGAACAGCGGCTCTCGCTTCGGACTCGACTCGCGCTCCGTGCCGCCGAGGGCCTCCCGCAGGAGCTCTTTCTCTCGACCGGAAAGGGAGCGGGGGAGCTCGATATGCACGGTGACCGTAAGGTCGCCGCGGCTCGAGCCGCCCAGCCGGGGGAACCCTTCCCCGCGCAGGCGGAACGGGGTCTCGGGCTGCGTGCCGGACGGGATCGTGAGCTGCGCCTCGCCCTCGACCGTCGGGACGGTGGCGACGCCCCCAAGGAGCGCCGTCGCGAGGGGGATCGTGGTCTCGGTGTACGCCTCCCGCCCCTCCCGACGCAAGTGCGGCGAAGGTTCGAAATCGATCTGGACGAACAGGTCGCCGGCCCGGCCGCCGCGGGGCGCCGCCATCCCGTGGCCCGGCACCCGCAGGATCGCGCCGTCCTCGATCCCGGCCGGTATGCTCAGTTCGATGCGTTCGACCGAGCTCAAGCGCCCGCTGCCGGCGCACGTGGGGCACTTGTCGAGGATGCGGCGACCCGTGCCGCGGCATCGTGGACACTCCCCGATCGTGAGGAGTTGGGCGAACCCGCTCGAGCGGACCTGCCGGACCTGGCCCTCTCCGTGACACTCCGGGCACGTCTCGAGCGCCGTTCCGTTGCGGGCGCCGGTCCCCCTACAGTCTCCGCATGGGTCCGAGCGGGGAACCTCGATCGTCGGGCGCGCCCCGTGCACCGCCGCGGAGAGCGGCACGCGGACCGTGAGCTCGACGTCGCTGCCCCGACGGGCTGCGCGCGTCCCCCCGCCCCCGAACGGGGAGCCGAAGCCTCCGAAGAACTGGCGAAAGAGGGGCGAGGCCCCGAGCAGGTCCTCGAGGTCGCCCGCGTGCGTGAAATTCTGCCAGGTGAACCCGCCCGGGCCGAAGTCGGTCTCGACGCCCGAGAAGCCCATCCGGTCGTAGCGCTGGCGCTTCTCTCCGTCCGCCAGGACCTCGTAGGCTTCCGAGATCTCCTTGAATTTCTCCTCGGCGGCCTTCGGGTTCTCCTTGGAGACGTCGGGATGGTGCTCGCGGGCCAATCGCCGGTAGGCGGTCTTGATCTCGTCGGCCGACGCGGTCTTCGGGACACCGAGGACGTCGTAGTAGTCGCGCTTCGGCATGATCGGACGGGCAACCGAGCCCGGACCTACCTTCGTCTACTACCCTCGCTATTTACCATCATCTCGGCCCCGGCGCCGCTGCGCCAGCGGACGCGGACCGTCGACCCGAGGTGGGCGGCGACCCGCGTCGCGGCATTCCCGCGGCCGACCGCAAGCTCGAGGAGCCCGAAGCTCGAACCGATCGCGCCGAGTCGGCCGACGCCGATCCCCTCGTAGCTCATCCCGAGCGGCACAGCCCGCGACCGTCCGCGGTCGACGCGGAGTTCGAGACGGGTCGTTCCCTTGGGAACCCACTCGGTCGGGACGTTCGTGATGAGGTTTCCGAAACGATCCACGTGCAGGACCACTCCCTTCGCCCCGTACCGATGGAGCGTGGCGTCCGGCAGTCGGAACACGTGCGGCCGGTGATCGGCACCCAAACGGGAGAGCGGGACTCCCATCGCGAGACGCGCCGCCGCGAAAGCGAAAAGATCCCGTCCGTCGAACGTGGTCCCCACCCGGTCCCGAACCGAGATCCGACTCCGGTCGAGTCGGACGGTCCGTCGGATCCCGAGCTCCTCGGCGAGCGGGTAGAGCACCCCATTGTCCGGACCCACGAGGTAGGTCCCGTCGGCGCATTCGATCGCGATCCCCGCCCGCGTCCCCCCCACCCCGGGGTCGACCACCACGAGATGGACGGTGCCGGTAGGGAAGCCGCGCGTCATCGCGCGGACGAGGAACGCCGCCTCCTCGACCGCATACGGTCGAAGCTCGTGGGAAAGGTCCACGATCCGGTCGGGTCCGAGGAAACGCACCAGGACCGCCTTCATTTGGGCGGCGTAGGTCGCCCCGACGTCGCTCGTGAGAGTGATCAGCCGCTCGGGCCCTCGGCCCGGCCCCCGCGCCATGGTCCGCGCCCCGCGTGGGGCCGGCTCAGGACTTCATGATCGCGACCAGGAAGATCCCGACCGCGATCAGTGCGCCAATGACGGCGGCGACGATGACCAGGAACGACTCGAAGACGAGGTTCGGGAGCGTCACACCGGACTTGGACCCGAAATCCCCAATGCCGTAGAGGTAGGCGGTCAGGACGCCCACGACCAATCCCACGACCAGGAGGGCGACGCCGATCGTGCGGCTCTTCCCGCTTCCGAAATAGGCGGTGAAAATCCCCGCCAGGATCAGGAACAGCGAAAAGACGAGCAGCAGGACGACAAGGAACACGTTCCACTGGGCGAAGTCCACGGATGAGGTGCCGAACAGCTCGAACATGGTGCTTCCTTCAGAACTTGATGCCTGTGAGGGTCTTGGTGTCGATGACGCCCGATACCGATCGGATCTTGTCGACGACCAGTTGACCGAGCGCGTTGAAGTCTTCGGCCTCCACCTTCGCGATCAGGTCGTACTCCCCGAACAGGGGGTGGAGCTCCACGATCCCCTTGACCCGGAGGAGCTCGGTGTAGACCTCGTGCTCCTTCGCGGGAGCCGTGCTGATCAGAACGAAACCGATGGCCACGTCGCACAACCCCTGTCGACGCCGCGCGAGAAGTCCCCGCCCTTATAAGCATGTCGCGGAACACCGAGCGTGATACGCCGGTGCGGTGCCGTACCCCCGTCACCACTCGAGTGAACGCGGCTTAAGTAGGAACCCTGTAGCGCCGACTTCGACCGATGGCGACGTCGTTGCGGACCTGGCCCACCCGTCTGCTCGCACGGCCCTGGTTGCTCGCGTTCGTGCCGATCAACGCCGCCACGGCCGGCTTCGGGGTTGTCCTTCCGCTGCTGATCCTCATCCCGCTGCACGGGACCTGGGCGAATGTCGCCGCGGCCGCGACGCTGTTCAACGCCTCAGTGATCCTGATGTCCGTCGTCTGGGGCCACCTGTCGGACAAGTATCCCCGCCGACGGCTATTCCTCGTCGTCAATTACGCCGGCTACGCGGGGCTCTACCTGCTGCTCACCCACGTGGGGTCGATCACCGCGCTCTATGCGATCTACACGGTGATCGGAGTGATCGCGCCCGCGGGAGCGAGCGCGTCGAACCTCCTCATCCTGGAGAAATTCACCGAGCGGGAGCGCGCGGGGGCGTTCGCCTCGTTCCAGGAGATGAGCATGATCGGCTCGATCGTCGGCCTGCTGATCGGGTACTTCTGGACCCTCGCGAGCGCGCAGCTCTCCCAACTGCTCTACGTCCTCGGCGCCCTGGCCTTGGGGAGCGCGGTGGCGATCTGGTTCGGCATCCGGGAAGCGGAGCGGACGCTCACGACCGCCCAAGTTGCCCGCCATCCCGAGAGCCTCTTCTCACGGATCCGCACCGTGACGTCGTTCCACATGCCGATTCCGTTCTTCCCGCGGCGTCCCGCGCTCGGTCCGACCCCCCTGCGCCGCCTTCGTACCTGGGCACGGGAGGAGCTGCACCACGAGCTCCCGCTGATCCTCATCGCCTCGTTTCTGTTCAATTTCTCCGCGAATCTCTTCAACATCTCCTATACTCCGTTCCTGTACTCGGCGGGACTGGCCGTGGGCTCGATCTTCCTCGTGAACCTCTCGAACAACTTTGCCCAGACGCTGGTCTTCCCCGCCACGGGGGGGCTCTCGAACCGCATCGGTCCGGACAAGCTCGTCCAGCAGGCGACGTACCTGCGAAGCATCGGCTACCTCGCGACCGCCGGGTTCACCTTCGCCCTCTTCACCGAGCGGGGGGCGTTCGAGGCGAACCTCGTGGTCTATGCGGTGCTCGGCGGCGCGATCGCGGTCTACACGACCGCGAGCTCGCTCATGCTCTTCCGCGGACTCGCCGGGCGGGACGCCGGCAGTATCCTCGGGGTCAACAGCGCGCTCGGCGGCGTCGCCGCGGTCCTCGGAGCCGCGTTCTCGGGGATCCTCTCCGTTTACGGGAGTTACCGGCTCGTCTTCCTGGTCGCGGGCGGCTCGCTGCTCGTCTCGCTCCCCCTCTGGACCGCGGGGTCGGTGGCGTACGCGCGCCGGCGGTTCGCGGCTCCCGGCCGAGCTCCTCCCGGGCC
>DAIDCO010000071.1 GCA_027309555.1 bacterium | reverse complement strand
ACGTAGGTTCCGGCGTACCGCCGCGGCCGGGTCGACCGCGCGAATGCCCGCACGAGCGATCCCGAGCGCGTCAGAAGCGAGGGTCATCGCCTCCTTCGAGCGTGAATCCCGGGCGGGGCGCGAACGGGGGGAAGCCGGAGGCGAACCGCTCGGGGAGCACCGGAGCGAGCGGCTCGTAGGCCGATCGGGAGCCGTCACCGGCGCTGAGCGCCTCCGCGAGGCGGCGCGCGACCCCACCGGCTCGCATGACGCCGAAACCGTTGAACCCGGCCATCACGAGCAGTCCCTCCGCGCCGGGGACCGGCCCCACGAGCGGCCGGCGGTCGGGCGTAGAGCTGCAGACCCCCGCCCAGGCTCGGAGGAGCTCCGCGTCGGCCCAGCCCGGCAGCCGCGTGGCAAAGCATTCGGCTAGGTGGGAGACGAACCCTTCGTCCCCGCCGGTACGGAAGTTCTCGGGGTCGACCTCGACGAGCTCCGTCCCGTCGCCGGCCAGGATGCGTCCGTTCGATTCGGGGCGTACGTAGACGTCGGTATCGATGTCGTGAATGGAAGGAAAGAAGTCTGCGCCGGGGGAGGGAGGTCGCAGCACGGCCGCCTGCGTCCGGTAGGGGACCAGCGGAATCGGGCGCCCGATCTCCCGGAGGATCCGCTTCGACCAGGCCCCCGCCGCAACGACCACGCGCTTCGCCCGGACCGTGCGGCTCGCGCTCCGGAGCTCCCAGCGCCCGTCGGACCGTCCGAGTCCACCGAACGGGGTGCCGAACCAGAATTCCGCTCCTGCCTGCCGCGCGGTCTCCGCGTAGATCTCGGTCATCGTGCTGGGCGTCACGACCCCATCGCCGGGACTCCAGATCGCCCTACGAATGTCGTCGAAGCGACCCCACGGGAGTTTACGGCCCAGTTCGGGAGCATCGAGCGATCGGACATCCACGTTCCACTGCCGAAGCCGCTCCACCGCCTCCTCGAGCACCTGCGCGGCGACGGGCTCCCGGGTCCACCGCGCGAAGCCGTTCGTCGCGTACGCGCTCGGGTCCCATCGCCGCGCGAGCGCCGCGTACTCGACCTTGGTATCGCGAGTGACCGCCACGTCCCAACGGTTCCAGAGCTGCTCCGTGACGATTCCCGCCGCCCGGCCGGTGGCGCCGGCGGACGGCGTCCGGGGGTCGTAGACGATCACCGGCCCGACTCCTCGTCCGACCAGGTGGTGGGCGAGCGCGCAACCGGCAATGCCGGCTCCCAGGATCGCGACCTCGACCGGTTCGGGAGGCACGGTCGAGGCAGAGGGCGGGCGGGATTAATACTGGGGCTTCGCCCGTTGGTACGCGTCCCGGAGCGCCTGCGTGTCGACGTGCGTGTAGATCTGGGTGGTCGCGACCGAGGCGTGGCCGAGCAGCTTCTGGATATAGCGGATGTCGCACCCGCGCGAGAGGAGGGCGGTTGCGAGCGTGTGACGGAGCATGTGCGGGGTCACGCGACGCGGGATCCCGGCCGCCTGGGCGCCTCGGCGGACGATCCGCTCCACCGTCACCGGCCCGATCGGGAAGAGCCGGGAGCTCGCCTCTCCCGAGAGCGTGCGATCGGTGAGATACCGGTCGATCGCCGCACGGGTTCGGTCCTCCAGGATGACCTCGCGGTCCTTGTCGCCCTTGCCGGAGCGCACATGGAGGATGTTGCGCTCGAACTCGATATCCTCGAGCAAAAGGTGGCAGAGCTCGCCGACCCGCAGACCGACGAACCCCAGGACGTGGACGATCGCGCTGTCCCGGGGTGAGGATTTCACGGCCTCGAACAGGCGTCGCATCTCCTCCTCGCTCAGGTAGCGGGGAAGGCGCTCGGGCCGTCGCGGAGGCTCGAGCTGGTCGGCGACCGAATAGCCGAAGCTGCGGAACAAGCTCGTGAGCCCCCGCACGGTCGTGTAGACCGAGTTCTTCGAGTAGTGCCGCTGCAGGACGAGGTACTCCCGGTACGCCTCGAGGTCCCGCAAGGTCACTTCCTCGAGGGGCTTCTGCGTAAACGCGAGGAACGTGCGGGCGATGTGGCCGTACTGCTTGACCGTGCAGGGACTCCGCTCCTGCGCCTGGAGCATCCGCTGGAACCGCCCGACGAGCTCGCCGACGCTGAACGTGGCCGGCGTCGTATCCCCGCTCGGCCCGGCCGCCCGTCCGCGCCGTGCGATCGCCGAGGAGCGGGACATCGGAGAGGAGGAGGCCATCGGACGTGGCTGGCGGAAGTTCGCCTAATAATCGTATGCGCGCAGTGGAACGATGGGCCGCGCTCCGCCCTCAAATAGCCGGCAGCCGTTGCCCGTACCCGTGCGCTGTTCCTCGTGCGAGGCCCCGGCCGTCATCGACCAGCCGTACCGCGGATCGCATGCGTGTGCCGGCCACTTCTCGACCTCCCTCGAAGAGCGGGTGCGTCAGGAGATCCACCGCCAACTCCCTCGTTTCGGCCGCGGCACCGTCGCGGTGGCCCTCTCCGGCGGGAAGGATTCGTCGGTCGCCCTCGCACTGGCCGCACGGTACTTCCGCCGGCGCCCGACGGTTCGCGTGGTGGCGATCAGCGTCGACGAGGGGATCGCGGGCTACCGACCCCCCACCCTGAAGGCCGCAGAAGCGCTGACCCGCTCCCTCGGGGTCGAACACCGGATCGTGCGAGCGGCCGAAGAGCTCGGCACGACGACCGACGCGACCGCCGTAGAGCTCGCCGGGACCGTCCCGTGCTCGTTCTGTGGGGTCTGGCGCCGACGCCTCTTGAACCGCGCCGCTCGGGCCGCGGGCGCCGACGCGCTGGTGCTCGGTTTCAACCTCGACGACCTCGCGCAGACCGTGCTCATGAACCTCGTGCGAGGGGACCTCGACCGGCTCGTCCGGATGGCCCCCCACCGGGTCCGACAGCCCGGACTCGTTCCCCGCGTCGCCCCGCTCGCCCTCGTGCCCGAACGCGAGGTCTACCTCTACGCACGGATCCACGGGCTGCCGTTCGACCACGGAGAATGCCCGCACGCCGGTCGCGCCGCCCGGAACCTCTTCCGCGAGATCGTCTGGCGACTCGAGGAGGCCCAGCCCGGTACTCGGCAGTCGCTGCTCCGCACGCACGAGCGTCTCGTCGAGCGATGGCTCGGGGACACGGAGCCCGGGGCTCCCGAGCGCTGCCGGGCCTGCGGGGACCCCTCCGCGCACGAGGTCTGCCGCGCCTGCGAGTACCTCCGGATCGCTCGGCCCTCCTCGACCGGCCCCGAGGCGTCATGAGCGAGTCCCCCGAAGCCCCCGAGGTGGGGAGCGACCCGCGCGCGTCGGTGCGTACGCGAGTATTCGTCGTGGGCGCCGGGATCATGGGCAGCGGGATCGCGGCCCAGGCGGCGCTCGCCGGGTACCCCGTGACCCTCGAGGACGTCACGGAGGAGCTCGGCCGACGCGGCCTCTCCAACGCCGGGCGCGCGCTCGACCGGGCGGTGACTCGGAAGGCGATCGGCCCGGGCGACCGGGACGCCGCGTTCGCCCGCATCGATGTGGCGATCGGGCTCCGTCGGGTCGATGGGGCCCAGATCGTCGTCGAGGCCGCGCCGGAGAACCTGGACCTCAAGCGGAAGATCTTCCGGGACCTCGAGGAGTCGGCGGCGCCGACCGCGCTGCTCGCGTCCAATACCTCGTCGCTGCCCATCACATCGATCGGCCAGGAGCTCCGAGATCCCGGGCGGCTCGTGGGGGTCCACTTCTTCAACCCGGTGCTGCAGATGCCGCTCGTGGAGGTGATTGCCGGCCTCACGACCCGCCCCGAAGTCCTCGAGCGCGCACGCGCGTTCGCCGTGAGCCTCGGGAAGACCGTCGTGACCTCCCGCGACACACCTGGGTTCGTCACGACCCGGGCGCTCGCGGTCCTCGTCAACGAGGCCGCCTGGATGCTGTACGAAGGGGTCGCGACGAAGGAGGACATCGATACGGCCTACAAGCTCGGGTTCCACCACCCGATGGGTCCGTTCGAGCTCACCGACCTTGTGGGGATCGACACGGCGGTCGCGATCCTGGACGTTCTCTGGGACGGGTTCCGGGACGCCCGCTATCGCACCTGCCCGCTGCTCCGCTCCATGGTCGCGGCGAAGAGGCTCGGCCGCAAGACCGGGGAAGGGTTCTATCTGTATCCGCCCCCCTCTCCTCCGCGATGAGCGACCTGACGGACGCCACGAACCTCGTCGTCCTCGTCCTTGCCTCCCTTGTTCCGGCGCTCGTCTACCTGGTCTGGGTCCGCCGCACCGAGCGGTACCGCGCCCAGGGGTGGGGTCCGCTGTTGGCGGCGTTCGCCTACGGGGCGCTCTTCGCCACCCTCACGGCCGGGATCCTCGAGGCGGTGATCGTCGGGCTCGGGACGACGGTGAGTCAGGACTACCCGGGGCCCGAGTTCGTCTTCCTCAACGGGAACTCGCCCCTCGGACTGTTCTTCCTGGTCCTCGTGATCGCCCCGTTCATCGAGGAGGCGCTCAAGGCCTCGGGTGTGGCGGCGAGCCGCCGTCGGCTGCGGATCCTCGCGGACGGTCCGGTCTTCGGAGCGTCGGTCGGTCTCGGCTTCGGGTTCTTCGAGACGTTCCTCTATGGCGTCGGGGCCTACTTCGCCGGAGGCCTCGCGGCGGGCATCTTCCTCATCCTCGTCCGTAGCCTTTCGAGCGTGGTCCTGCACGGCAGCTCGACCGGCATGTTCGGCTACGGCTATGCGCGCGGCCGTTTCGGGGTCCCGGGGCCGGCGACCGGAAGCTACTACCTGCTCGCGGTCGGGATGCATGCGTCGTTCAACGCGCTCGCCTCGCTGGCGGCGATCCTCGCCTTCGTCGGCTTACCCGGCGTCGCCGTCGACGCGGCGAGCATCGTTGCGCTCTTCGTCGCGATGGGATTCGCCTTCGCCGCGATCGAGCACGTGCGGGCGGTGATCCAGTCCTCCGACTATCCCGCGCTCCTCAAGGGCTCGACGCGCTACCGCCCCCGCACGCCGCCGCCGCGCGCCCGCTGACGCGGGCTCGGGGGAAGCCCCGTCTACGCGCCCGGGGGCGGCGGAGCGTCCGCGCGGCGTTGCCATGCCGCCTCGCCGATCGATCGGTAGACCGATTCGGCGTCGTCCTTCGGTGGGGCGTCTCCCGTTTGGCCGACGTCCCGGATGCGCGCCTTCTTGAGGAGCCAATAGTGAATCCGCCAGGTCTTGCCGCGAGAGACCGTCGCGTCCTCCTCCTCGCTCGTGAGAAGGCCTTCCTCTTCGAGCTGGTAGAAGCGGTCCCGGTCCTCGCTCGAGAGCTTGTTGTCGAGCACGCTGTCGTCCGCCCCGAAGTACCCGAGGACCATGCGCGCGACAGGGCGCGCCTCCGGTTCAGGGATCTTACCCCGCGAGACGAGCGTCCGCTCGATCGCACGGGTGAGCTCGGCTTCCGTGATCGATGGCATAGGTCCCGCCCGCCCCAGGGAGGAGCCGAGTAAAAGGTTCGCCGGGGACCCGACACTCGCCCCGACACGGTTTAGTGCGGTCCCGCGTCCGTCCGCCGTGGACGAACGATCGACCTTCGAACCGTCGGACACGACCCTCTCCTCCGCACGACGGGCGGTCGACAAGGGTCTCTGCCCGGAGTGCTTCGGCCGTCTGTTCGGTCGGCTCGGCCACGGACTCTCCAACCCCGAACGGGCCGAGCGACTCTATCGGGCGCTGTCGATCGAGCTCCCGCCCCGGACCGAAACCTGCGCGCTCTGCGGAGGCGCGTTCGACCGGCTTCCGACGTGGGTGGAACGGGCGGTGCGGGCGGCCGAAGGTTTCGAGTGGCACCGGTTCACCTGCGGATCCCGCTGGGACCCGGAGCGGCTGGCCCGGGAGGAAGCGCTGTGGACCGAGGTCGGAAGTGAGTGGGGAGAGAGCGCCCGCGCCGCGTTCAACCGCGAGCTGGGGAAACGGCTGGAGCGGCACACGGGGGCCTCCGGAGGGCCGGACCGGCCGGACCTCGTGTTCCTCGCGGACCTGATGGTGGGTCGGGTCGAGATTACCGTGCTGCCCCTCTTCTTCCGCGGGCGCTACCGCAAACTCGACCGGACCCTGCCGCAGACCCGTTGGCCGTGCCGTCGGTGCCGCGGCCGAGGGTGTGACGCCTGCGGCGGGAGCGGCAAGACCTACCCGACGAGCGTCGAGGAGCTCGTCGCGGGGCCGTTGCTGCGCGCGACGGGCGCCGAGGGGAGCCGGTTCCACGGGATGGGTCGGGAGGACATCGATGCCCGCATGCTCGGTCGCGGTCGGCCGTTCGTCCTCGAGCTCCTGCGCCCGCACCTCCGGTCGATAGCGCTCGGCGCGGTGCTCGCGGAGCTCGCGCGCGAAGCGGTCGATCGGGTCGAGGTGGAGGGCTTCGAGCCGACCGACGCCCCCGAAGTCGTCCGGGTCAAGGAAGCGGCCCCCGAGAAGACCTACCGGGTAGGGATACGCGGTGAGACCTCGGTGGCAAAGGTTAATGAGGCCCTGACCCTCGCCGTCGGTCGAGCGATCGCCCAGCGCACGCCCACTCGCGTCGCCCACCGCCGCTCCGACCGCGTTCGCACGCGTCGGATCGTCGCGGCCCGCGTCGTGGATGCGACCGAGGGGCGGATCACGCTCGACCTGAGGACCGAGGCCGGAACCTACGTCAAGGAGTGGGTGGAAGGAGATGGAGGACGCACGGAACCGAGCCTGTCCGCCCTGGTCGGGGTCCCGCTGAAGGTCGATTTCCTCGACGTACTGGAGATCCACGACACGGAGGCCTAGATGGTCAAGAGCTCGAAGGGATTCCGCTCCCGTTCCCGCGGCACGTTCACGAAGGATGTCCGCGAGCGCGGGCTCCCGCCGGTGACCCGATTCCTACGCGAGTTCGCCGTGGGCGAAAAGGTCGCGGTGCGCATCGAGCCGTCCGACCCCCACGGTCAGCCCCATCCCCGCTACCAGGGTCGGACCTGCACGGTGGTCGAGAAGGTCGGCCGCGCGTATCGGATCGAGTTCCTTGACGGCGGGAAACGTAAGCAGCTGATCGCGACCCCGATCCACCTCATCCCGGTCCGGGGGGCCCATGCCTGAGCCCGTTCCCCTCGCCCGCGTGAAGGACCTCCTGACCGAGGAGGCCGCCCGCCGGACCCTCCCGCGCGAAGCGGCGCTCGCGCACCAGCACGCCGAGATGTTCGCCCAGCTTTCCCGCGAGGCGACCGAGAAGCTCATCGCGGAGCTGCGTGGCCTGCCGTTCGTGGATGCCACGGTGGCGGTGAAGATCGCCGACAGCCTTCCGCAGTACCCCGAGGAGATCCGCCTCTTGTTCTCGAAGGAGCGGGTCCCGCTCGACGAGGAACAGGTCGCCCGTCTGCTCGAGATCGTGGCGCATCACCGATGAGCCGGCGGAGGCCCCGTGGAGAACTACGCGTACATCCTCGACTATCTGCCCTCCGGCCGTCAGACCGAGCGGGGGTTCCACCGGGAGCCCTTGGCGCTGGCGATCGGTGAGGACGAGCTCAAGCTCTTCGAGCTCGTTCCCCGGGCGGGGACGACCTTGGCGCCCGGCGTTCGCATCCCGCTGGTGCCCCTCCAGGGCCTACCCCCGCCGATCGACCACGTACGGCGGCGGCTCGGATTCGACGAGCTCACCGTCGCGGCCCGGAGCGAGCTATCGAACGCGCTCGAGTCGATCGTGAGGGCGAACAGCGCCCGCTACCTGCGGTTCCTCAACGAGGCGCCAGCGGTCTCCCGTCGCTTCCACCTGCTCGAGCTGCTACCGGGAATCGGAAAGAAGACGATGCAGCAGATCGTGGACGAACGGCGCCGGGCTCCGTTCCAGAGCTTTGCCGAGTTCGAGAGCCGCCTGCACCTGAAGAACCCGGAGCGCCTGATCGTCAGCCGGATCGAACAGGAACTGAGCGGTGTCGAGGACAAATACCGGCTCTTCGTCCCTCCGTAAGGCCTCGGCCCCGCGCGGATCCGCCGGTGCGCCCGAACGGCCGGAGGAGGTCCGGGAGGCCCTCGCCCGCCTCGGGGTGATCCCCTCGAGAGGCTGGGGCCAATCGTTCCTCACCGACCCGTTCGTCGCTGACGCGGAGGCGGCGCTCCTCGACCTGCCGGCCGGCCGTCCGATTCTCGAGATCGGGGGAGGCCTCGGGATCCTCTCCGCCGCGATCCTGCGTCGTGGCCTCGGTCCCGTTACGGTCATCGAGCGGGACCGGCGGCTCGCGGGATTCCTGCGCGCCACGTTCGGCGAGCGCCTCCGGGTCGTCCTCGGGGACGCCCTCGAGGTCGAGCTCCCCACCGCGGAGTGCGCGATCGGCAATCTTCCCTACTCGGCCGCCACGGCCATCCTTGCCCGTCTGTTCGCCGCGCGAATCCCCCGCGTCGTCTTCCTCGTGCAGCGGGAGGTCGCCGAGCGGCTCGCGGCCGGCCCCGGCTCGAAGCGGTATGGCCGCCTCTCGATCTTCGCCCAGCTCTACGGCACGGTCGAGCTGTTCCGCACGGTCGGCCCGGAGTCGTTCTATCCCCGGCCCGAGGTCGAAAGCCGGCTCGGGGTCCACGTGGCCCGGAAGGGCCCGCTGCCGATTCCGCGCGTGGAGGCCCTCGAACGAGCGGTGGGGGCCCTATTCTCCTCGCGACGGAAACAGCTCGGGAACCTCCTCCCCCGCCTCGCGCCGGACCATCTCGGGGCCGACCGGCTGGCCCGAGAAGCGGGCTGGCCGTCCGACTGGCGACGACGACGACCCGAGGAGCTTCCCCCGTCCGCGTACTTCGCGCTCGCTCGGGCGCTCGAACCCCCCCGCCC
>DAIDCO010000070.1 GCA_027309555.1 bacterium | reverse complement strand
GAATTACATGGGTCCGCTGGGACCGCCCGATTCGGAATGAGCGGCGCCGTGCGGAAGAAAGGCTCGTATGCCCGGCTGTTACGGAACCCGGCCTACCTTCGGGTCTTCTCGGCGGGCCTCGGTTCGACCGCCGGATCCTCGATCGCTGGCGTCTGCCTCGTGTGGATCGTGTACTCGGCGACCGCGTCGGCGCTCGACGTCGGCCTCCTCGGGGCCTCCTTCCTCCTTGCCGCCATCCTGTTCAGCCTGGTCGGCGGCGCGTTTGTGGACCGGTACGACCGGCGCCGACTCATGATCGCCGCCGACTTCGCCCGAGCCCTCGCGATGGGCATCGTGCTCCTCGACCTCGAGTTTCGCGGGTTCGACTTCTTCGGGATCCTTGGCGCCTACTTCGTGGTCGGGGCGTTCACGACGGTCTTCAATCCCGCCGAACAAGCGCTCGTCCCCGCGTTGGTGGACCCGGGGCTCGTCGCGGACGCGAACGGCCTCGTCCGTTCGAGCCGTTCGGCGCTCCAGTTCGTGGGAGCTTCGGTCGCCGGGGTCCTCATCGTCACGGTGGGCGGCACCGCCGGGCTCGGAGTGAACGCGGCCACCTTCCTCCTATCGGGACTGCTCCTCCTGGGGATGCGCATCCCCGGCCGGAGTGCGGACCTCGTGGCCACCGGCCTCGTTCGAGCGGGGTACGTCGGGGAGATCCGCCAAGGGTTCCGGTGGCTGTGGAAAGCGCAGGGGTTCTTCCAGCTCACGATCTCGGCGACGTTCTTCAATTTCTCGGCGAACCTGGTCGCGACGTTCCTGGTGGTGTTTTCCACCGTCGTACTCCACGGCTCGGCGCTCGTGTATGCCCTCTTGCTCGCGGCCGAGGTCGCCGGGTCGGGCATCGGGTCCCTGCTGGTCGGCCGCATGCACGCCGAGCGATTCGCGGGGAAGGCCTGGGTGGTCCCGTATGGGGTCTTCGGCGGGGTGACCGCGCTCGCCCTCATCCTCTTCCCGTCCGTCCCGGTCGCGCTTTCCGCGCTCTTCCTGCTGGGATTCCTGGGCGGATTCGCGGGGACCGCGTGGCTCACGGCCGCCCAGCTGCTCGTTCCGACCGAGCTACAGGGCCGCTACTTTGGGATCGACAACCTCGGGAGCATCGCGATCCTCCCGGCCGCCCAGATCGGAGGGGCCTTCCTGATCGAAGCGTTCGGGATCCGGGAGACCTATCTCGCGGTTGCGCTCCTTTGGGTCAGTACGGGACTCCTCTTTCTCGTCCCCCGGTCGCTGCGCGAGCTCGGCGTTCCCCCGAGCGAGCCCGCCGAGCTCGTTCAGCCCCCGTAGCGACGGCGGCGCATCTGGAAGGCGCGGATTGCCCGAAGGAACTCGAGCCGGGTCAGCCCCGGCCAAAGGACGTCCGAGAAGTAGAGCTCGCTGTACGCCGACTGCCAGAGCAGGAAGTTGGAGATCCGCTCCTCGCCGCTCGTCCGGAAGATGAGGTCGGGGTCCGGGAGGTCCTTCGTGTACAGGTGCCGAGCGACCGCCTCCGAATCGATCTGCTCGGGGGTGATCTCGCCGTCGCGGACCTCGCGGGCGAGCGCGCGGATCGCTTCGACGATCTCGTCACGGCCCCCGTAACCGAGCGCGACGTTGTAGCGGTAGCGCGAGTATCCCGCCGTCGCTTGCTCGGCCACCGAGACCGCTTCCTGCACGCGCGAGGGGAGGAGCGACCGGTTGCCGATGACGCGGACGCGGATCTGGTGGCGGTGCACCCGCTCGTCAACCGCGATCTGCCGCAGCGCCCGGTCGAAGAGGTCCATGAGGCCGTCGAGCTCCTCCTGGGGACGAGAGAGGTTCTCGGTCGAGAGAGCGTAGACCGTCAGGATTCGAATGTCGAGCTCCAGGCACCAGTCGAGGAGCTCTTCGAGCGTGTCGCGACCCTTCTCGTGCCCGTTCTTCACCCCGATCCCGACCGATTGGGCAAAGCGACGGTTCCCGTCCATGATGATCGCGAGATGGTGCGGCACCGGCTCCGCCCGGACCAGCTCGAAGAGCCGCTTCTCGGTGAGGTCGCGGAGGGCGTCCCCGACGATCTGAGAGAGGTACGGGGGCCGCTCCGGGCCCTTCTTACGCGGCGCCTCCGTCACGGCTCTCCCCTAGCTCCGGGCAGGATAAGGGGTCGTCGCGGCCGGGACCCGTCCGCGACGCTCGGCGTAGGGGAGGCGCCCTGGTCGGGAGTTTCGGGCGGAGGGGGGAGACCCCTCCGCGCCTTCGAACCCGAGTCGCAGGCTCGACAGACCTACATCCTAGACCACTAGACTACCAGGGCAACCCCGCAGCCCTACTCGCTCGCGCCTATGAACCTTACCTGCGGGTCCGTGGGACCGGTCGGCCCCCACGGTTCGCCTTCGCGCGCCGGCGCGCCCGCCCGCGCGCCCGCGTTCGGCCGAGGAGAAACCGAGCCCCGCGGCGACCCCGTCTGCGAGTCGAGGCCTCGGTTTATGTAGCGCGTCGCGGGATGGAGACCGGTACCAGGGAGGCGGAAACCGTGGGCGCATGGATGAGCTGGTTCGTATCGATATTGGCCGTGCTCGGCCTCGTGCTCGCGCTGCACCACCTCGGGGTCGACCTCACGGCGACCGTCGGGACGACGCTGCGCAGCACCGAACACTTTCTCGGTCAGCCCCTCGGCTCCCTCTAGGGAGCGGGGGGCGGGCCCCGGCCCGTACTTCGGCCGCGGGAGGGACGGTCGAGGCGGCGCGCAAGGTCGCGCGGCCGCACCACCCCGGAGGGCGTGACGAACCCGGTCACGAAGCGCGCGGGCGTCACGTCGAACGCGGGGTTACGTGCGTGGCTTGCGGCCGGCGCCATCCGATGGCCGGCGAGCTCGAGGACCTCCGCTTCGGCCCGCTCCTCGACCGGGATCGTCCTTCCGTTCGCGCGGTGCGCGTCGAACGTGCTCCACGGGGCCGCGACGTAGAACGGGACCCGGTTCTCGTGGGCGACGACCGCCTTCTCGTAGGTGCCGATCTTGTTCGCTACATCGCCGTTCCGGGCGATCCGGTCGGCGCCCACGATGACCGCGTCGACCTGGCCGGTCGAGAGATAATACCCCGCCGCGTTGTCGGCGATCACCGCGTGCGGGATCCGCTCGCGTGCGAGCTCCCACGCGGTGAGACGCGAGCCCTGGAGGAGGGGACGGGTCTCGTCGACCCACACGAACAGGCGGGCGCCGCGCTCCCGGGCCACGCGGATCGGGGCGAGCGCCGTTCCCCACTCCACGGTCGCGAGCGCGCCGGCGTTGCAGTGGGTCAGCACGCGATGGGCGTTCTGGAAAAGGGGGGCGCCCGAAATGCCGATCCGGTGGCACTCCTCCACGAGCCGGTCGCGGTACGCGGAGGCCGCCGCCTCGACGTCGCCTCCGGCGGCCCAGACCGAGCGCACCGCCTCGATGCCGACGAAGAGGTCGACCGCGGTGGGGCGAGTCGCGCGAAGGACCCGCGCCGCAGCGGCCGGGCCGAGCCGACCCTCCCGTCGGGCCAACACCATGCCGTACGCGGCGGCGACGCCGATCGAGGGAGCACCGCGGACCGTGAGGGTCCGGATCGCCTCCGCGACCTCGGAGAGGCGGCGCAGGCGGAGGATCCGGGTCCGTCCCGGGAGCGCCCGCTGGTCGATGAGCGAGAGCGTGCCGTTGCGGTACCAAAGCGCGCGAACCGCCATGCCTTCCCCTACGCGTCGAACGTGTGGAGGAGGTCGAGCCAGTCCGGGGTGACGACTTTTCGGGCTCCGACGGCTTCGTCGAGCGGGATCCCCGCGACCGCCGGTCCACGGAGGACCGCGACCTCGCCGAACCGGCCCGCGAGCGCGAGGTCGACCGCGTAGGCGCCGAGACGGGTCGCAAGGATCCGGTCGAAGAGCTCCGGGGCTCCGCCCCGTTGGATGTGTCCGATCTGCGCGCTCCGGGTCTCGATGCCCGTGCGCTTCTCGATCCGTCGGGCGACCTCGACCCCGACCTGGCGCTCACCGAGCAGCTCGTGGCCGAACTCGTCCTTCGCCCCGGCCGCGCCGCGACGGGGTCCGAGGTCGATCCCTTCGCTCGCCACGATGAGCGCGTAGCCCCGGGCGGTCACGGCGTGCTGGACGTGGCGTAGGAGCGCCTCTTCGTCGTACGGCTCCTCCGGAACGAGCGTCGCGTCGGCCCCGCCGGCGAGTCCCGTCGCCATCGCGACCCAGCCGGCATGGCGACCCATGACCTCGAGCACGATCGCCCGGTGGTGGCTACCGGCCGTGTCTCGAAGTCGCTCGAGCGCGTCCACGGCGACCGCGGTAGCGGAGTGGAAGCCGAAGGTCCAGTCGGTGCCGGCCACATCGTTGTCCATCGTCTTCGGGACGCCGACGACCTTTCCGCCGCGGCGGTGGAGCTCCCGAGCGGCGCTGAGCGTATCGTCCCCGCCGATCGCGACCAGCCCGTCGATCCGATGCCGGGCGATCGTCGCGAGGACCTGCTTCGCATCGTCCTCTTTCGCGAACGGATTCGTCCGGGAGCTACCGAGGATCGTACCGCCCCGGGGCAGGATCTCGGCGACGTCGGGGAGCGAGAGCGGTCGGGAAAGGTCGTCCCTCAGGCCCTTCCATCCATCGAGGAACCCGAGGGTCTCGTGGCCGTGCTGCGCCGCGCGCCGCACGACCGCCCGTATCGCGGGATTGAGGCCGGGGCAGTCGCCGCCCCCGGTGAGGACGCCGAACTTCACGCCGGGACCTCGAGGTAGGAGCGGGGGGCGGTGGTCAGGAACTCGTACCCCGATTTCGTCACCACGACGTCGTCTTCGATGCGAACTCCGCCGTGGCCGGGAAGGTAGATGCCGGGCTCGACGGTGATCGCCATCCCTTCCTCGAGGAGGTCGTCGACCGTCGCGTTGTAGCCCCAGCCGTCGTGCACGACGAGCCCGATCGAGTGGCCGACCCCGTGGATGAGGCGACCCTTCCAGGGCGAGCTATCGATGACGCGCTGCGCGGCGAGGTGAACCTCTTTCGCGGGGGCGCCGGGGCGGATCGCCTCGAGGGCGGCCCGCTGGGCCTGCTCCACGGTCTCGTGCACCCGCTTCAGTTCCTCGTCGCGACGGCCGAAGTGGTAGGAGCGGGTGATGTCGCTCGCGTACCGCTCGTACAGGGCGCCGAAGTCGCAGACGATCGAGTCGCCGGAGGCGAGCCGGGTCGCCCCGGGCTGATAGTGGGGTTCGGCCCCGTGGGGACCGAACGCGACGATCGTCGAGAACGACCGTCCGCTCGCCCCGAGGCGGTTCATCCGGTACTCCATCTCCGCGGCGAGCTCGAGCTCGGTGATGCCCTCCCGAAGGAGGGAGGGGATCTCGCGACCGACCGCGGAGCCGATGTCGGCCGCCTTGCGGAGTCGGGCGATCTCCTCCGGGTCCTTCGTGACGCGAGCGCGGCGGATCGCGTTCGACGCGTCCGCGAAGGTCGCTTCGGGAAGGAACTTTACGAGCCGCGTGAACCACTCGTGCGTGAGCTCGCGGTAGTTGAGGGCGAGCGCGCGCGCGCCTCCGACGAGCTTCTGGACGAGCAGTTCGGTGTCGTCGCCTCGGTTCACGACATGGATCTTCACATGGGGGTCGCCCTTCGCGGCCTGCTCCGCGCTTTCCGCCTCGAGGGGGGAACTCAGGATGTCGACCTCGCCGTCCGCATGGGCGATCGCGACCGACCCCTCGAAGAGGCCGCACGGGACCGCGAAGAGGTAGAAGAACGTCTGGTCGAGGTGGGGGTCGACCGCGTTCGCGATCAGGAGAGCATCGGGTTTCGGGTCCAGGTGGCGGAAGACCTTCTCGACGCGGGCTTTCATGGCCCGGACCCAGTTCCTACGGGGTTTCAGCTTTTGCGCCGTGGGCCCGGAGGTCCTTCCAGGATAGGAGCGGTTCCCGGGCCGCTCGGACCTCGTCCACCCGACGGACGGCGAGGGAGCGGGGGGCGGCGTGGAGGTTCTCGGGGGTGTCGGAGATCGCCCGCTCGAAGGCGGCGACGAACTGGTCGAGCTCTCGACGGCTCTCGGTCTCGGGCAGCTCGACCATGATCGATTCCTCGACCAGCGTCGGGAAGTAGACCGTGGGCGCGTGCACCCCTTCGTCGAGGAGCCGCTTCGCGAGGTCGATGGTTCGGACGCCGCGTTCCTTGAGCGGAGCGCCCGAAAGCACGAACTCGTGCTTCACCAGCGGACGGAACGGGCGGGGAAGGAACTTGCCGAGTCGCATCCCGACGTAGTTCGAGTTGAGCACCGAGCGGCGGGCGACGTGCTTCAGCCCTTCTTCGCCATGGGCGAGCGCAAAGGCGTAGGCCCGAAGGTCGAGACCGAAGTTACCGTAGCCGGTCTTGATCTTCCCGATCGACCGCGGGCGGTCGTAATCGAGCCGGAACTTCCGGCCGGACTTCACGACGCGCGGGACCGGCAGGTACGGCCCGAGCTTCTCGCCAGCCGCCAGCACCCCGGCGCCCGGACCCCCGCCCCCGTGGGGGGTCGCGAACGTCTTGTGGAGATTCAGGTGCGCGACGTCGAAGCCCATCCGGCCGGGGTGCGTGATCCCGAGGATCGCGTTCAGGTTCGCCCCGTCATAGTAGAGCATTCCGCCCGCGGCATGCACGGTCTCGGCGATCTCAAGGATGTCGCTCTCGAAGAGCCCCGCGGTGTTCGGGTTCGTGAGCATGAAGCAGGCGGTCTTCTCGGAGATCGCCGCCCGCAGCGCCGTGACGTCCACGCACCCGTCCTTCGACGGGATCTCGCGGGTCGTGAAGCCCGCCATCGCGGCCGAAGCGGGGTTCGTCCCGTGGGCGGTGTCCGGGAGCAGGACCTCCGTCCGCGTCGCCGACTCGCCCTGTTCCCGGAAGTAGGCGCGGACCATGAGGAGAGCGGCGTACTCGCCGTGCGCCCCCGCCGACGGCTGGAGCGAGACCTCCGGGAGACCGGTGACCTTCCCGAGGAGTCGCTCGAGACGCCAGATGATCTCGAGCGCCCCTTGAGCGGTCGCTTCGGGCTGGTACGGATGCAGGTTCGCGGCGCCCGGCCGACGAGCGAGCATCTCGGAGACCTTCGGGTTGTACTTCATCGTGCAGGAGCCGAGCGGGTAGGCGGAGGTGTCGATCCCGAAGTTCATCTGAGAGAGCCGGGTGTAATGACGGACGACCTCGGGCTCGGAGAGCTCGGGCCACCGCACCGCCGCCTTCCGTCGGAGACGTTCGGGCACGCCCGGGATGGCGGGCGGCGCCTCAAGCGTTCCGGGCGGAGCGAGCTCCCAGATCGGAGGCTCGTCCCACCGGGCTTGACGGAACGACACCGTCATGCGTTCCTCCCGACCGCGGCGAGCGCGATCTTCGCGGCCTTTGCGTACTTCTGGATCTCCTTATCGCCGCTCGCTTGGGTGGCCGCCACGAGGATCCGTTCGGGGCCCGACGGGACGCCCGGACGGGGGTCGGCGAGCGAGTGCCCACCGAGGATGCGGCGCCGGCGTAGCCGGTCGAGGAACTCGGCCGCCGTCCCCTTCGCTACCTCGACCGTGAACTCGCTCAGATAGGGCGCCTCGAAGCGTGGGGCCCGAAGCCCGTCGACCGCGCCGAGCGCGCTCGCGAGCGTGCGCGCCTTCTCCGCGAGCGACGTCTGGAGCGAGGCGAGTCCGCGGGGTCCTTCAAGGCTCGCATGGACGACGAAGGCGAGCGCCATGAGCGACTCGTTCGTGCAGATGTTCGACGTCGCTCGCGAGCGGCGGATGTGCTGCTCTCGCGTGACGAGGGTGAGCGCGTAGGCCCGCTGGCCGTCCGCGTCGAGCGTGGCCCCGACGATGCGTCCGGGCGCCGCGCGGACATGCTCCTTCCGGCAGGCGAAAAGCCCGAGGAGAGGCCCGCCGAACGAAGGGGAAATGCCGAACCCCTGACCCTCGCCGACCACCACGTCGGCGCCGTAGTTCCCCGGAGGTTCGAGCACAGAGAGGGCGAGCGGGTCCGCGGCGACGACCAGCGGCACGTCCCCCAGGAGGGACTTGAGGTCGAGCACCCCTTCGTCGAGATGACCGAAGCCGTTCGGGACGTCGGCCAGCACGCCGAAGACGTCGTGGCGGCCGACCGCGCTCCGCACGAAGTCGAGGTCGAGCCGACCCGTCCGGTCGTCGTACGGGATCTCCTCGACCTTCAGGTTCGGTCCGCTCGCGTAGTTGCGCAGGACGCTCTTCTCCTCCCAAGGGAGGCTCGCCGGGACGAGGAACCGCTCCCCTTCGTGGAGGCGCCGGCAGAAGAGCAGGGCCTCCCCCGCGGCCGTCGCGCCGTCGTAGAGCGACGCGTTCGCCACGTCGAGCCCGGTCAATTCGACCCAGAGGCTCTGGAACTCGAAGAGCGCGCGGAGCATCCCCTGGCTCGCCTCGGCCTGATAGGGAGTGTACGCGGTGTAGAACTCGCTGCGAGAGAGGATCGCATCGACCGCCGCGGGGACGTACCGGGGGGCGATCCGACCCCCGAGGAACGTGGCGAACTCCGAGAGCGGCTTGTTCCGCTTCAGGAGCTTGTCGATCTCGGCGACGACCTCGGGCTCGTCGCGGCCCGCCGCGATACCGAGGCGCCCGATCCGGGCCTTCTTGGGGACGTCCGAGAAGAGCTCGTCGACAGAGCTGATCCCGAGGGCCTGCAACAAGGCGGCTTCCTCACCGGGCTCGTTCGAGATCCAACGACTCACGCGACGTTCCCCGGGGCGGTGGGAGCGGGGAGGGAGATTTAGAGGTTCGCGTGGGCGGCGGGGTTCGCTCACGTCCGCCCCGCGACGGCGTCCGAGAGCCGGCCGGGGTCCGCGGGAGGCGGCGACATGTCCCGCTCGGCCGGTTCGAAGTAGATCTCCTCGAGGGGGTGGTGGGGACCGGGAGCGACCGTTCGGAATCGCGCGGCCCCCATGTCGAGGGAAACGGTCGAGGCGCGAGCGACTCAGAGCGCGAACGCGTGCTCGAAGAGGTTCCCGGCTTTCCCGACCCGGTAGAGCGCGACGAAAGGAACGAGACGCCGGGCACGACCGCGATCCGCGCCACCGCTTCGAGCCCGCGCGGTACCGCTCGGATCGCAAAGGCCTGGGGGGGTCCCTCGTCGTTCGAGGCGATTCTACGT
>DAIDCO010000006.1 GCA_027309555.1 bacterium | reverse complement strand
CCTATCTGCGGCGACTCGCGGCAGAGCGAGGGATCGATCTCGCGAACGTCCGAGGGAGCGGGCCCGTGGGGCGAATCACCGAGGCGGACCTCGCGTCGCCTTCGGGGACGAAGGCGATCCCGCCGGTCCCCGCCACCGCGGTGCGTCCCGGGGTCGAACCCACGAGGTCCGCGGACGCCCCGCGGACCGTGGCGGCTCCCGAGCCCTTGGCGAACGACGTGCGCGAGCGGATTCCGATCCGAGGGATCCGACGGGTCATCTTCGTGCACATGACGGAGTCGACCCACCGGGCCGCCCACTTCACCTACGTCGAGGAGATCGATGTCTCCGAACTCGTCCATCTGCGGGACCGGATGGCGAAACACGTCGAAAAGCAAGGGGTCCGGCTGAGCTATCTTCCGTTCCTCGTCAAGGCGGTGGTGGCCGGTCTCCGGGCCCACCCGCGCCTCAATGCGACCATGGACGACGCCCGGGAGGAGCTCGTCGTTCGCTCGGCCTACCACCTCGGGATCGCGGCGGCCGCCCCCGAGGGTCTCATCGTGCCGGTGGTCCGAAACGCGGACCAGAAGAGCGTCTCCCAGCTCGCTCGAGAGATCCAGGACCTTGCGGAGCGCGGAAAGGCCGGCAAGCTGACCCGAGCGGAGCTTTCGGGGAGCACGTTCACGATCACGAGTCTCGGGGCGCTGGGCGGCGTTCTCGCGACGCCGATCCTGAACTACCCCGAGGTCGGCATCCTCGGCGTCCACAAGATCCAGCGACGACCGGTCTATCGGGCCGACGGCACGATCGGCCCGGCCGACCTCATGAACCTCTCGATCTCGCTCGACCACCGGGTGATCGACGGGATCGACGGCGCGCAGTTCCTCGCGACCGTGAAGGCGTACCTCGAGGACCCGCACCAACTGTTCGCCGAGCTCGCATGAGCGCACCGCCGACCGTCGAGGCGTTGCCCCACACCGCCGAAGAGGTCGCGCCGCTGCTGGGAGAGGACTGGAAGCAGACCCTCCTCACGGCGTACCGCTGGATGACGATCGGCCGCTCGCTCGACGCGCGCATGCAGGCGCTCCAGCGGCAGGGCCGGATCGGGTTCTACGGGGCCGCGACCGGTCAGGAGGCGGTGAACGTCGCGACCGGTCTCGCGAGCGCTCCCGAGGACTGGGTCTTCCCCGGACTCCGGGAACCGCTCGTCGCGCTCGTGCGCGGCTACTCGCTTTCCACCTACGCGCATTCGATCTACGCCGACGCCCTCGACCCGGCGGGGGGGCGTCAGATGCCCTGCCATCCCACGGCGCGAGAAGTGCACCATGTCTCGATGTCGTCGGTGATCGGCACGCAGATCACCCAGGCGGTCGGGCTCGCGTACGCGCTGCGGCTGAGGCAGGACCCCGGCGTCGCCCTTGCCTTCTTTGGGGACGGAGCGACGAGCTCGAACGACTTCCACGCGGGGCTCAACTTCGCCGGCGTCTTCCGACTCCCGGTCGTCTTCGCCTGCGCGAACAACCAATGGGCGATCTCGGTGCCGGTCGAGCACCAGACGGCGGTAGCGAACCTCGCGTCGAAGGCCGCCGCGTACGGGATCCCCGGTCGTCGCGTGGACGGCACCGATTTCTTCGAGGTCTACCGAGAGATGCGCGCGGCGCTCGCGGACGCCCGCGCGGGTCGCGGTCCGACGATGCTCGAGTTCCGCACCTACCGCATGACGCCGCACACGAGCTCGGACGACCCGACCCGATACCAGCCCGCCGACTGGGCCGAGCGCGGCCGACGCCACGACCCGTACCTCCGCCTGGCGGCCTGGATGACCGCGGAAGGCCTCCTTTCGGCGGCGCTCGCGGAGGAGATCCGGTCCGAGGCCGAGGCCGCGGTCCGCGCCGCGGCCGAGGCGGCGGAGGCTGCGCCCGCGCCGAGGGCGGAATCGCTGACCGAAGAGGTCTACTCACCGCGTTCTACCCCCCGCCGGGCGGACCGGACGGAGGAGTGACGCACGATGGCGGGCACCTACTCTCGCTCGACCGAGGTCCTGGTCCTGGGCGGAGGTCCGGGGGGCTACATGGCGGCGATCCGGGCCGGCCAGCTCGGCAAGAAGGTCCTCCTCGTCGAGAAAGGCGAGCTCGGCGGGGAATGCCTGAACCGGGGGTGCATCCCGTCGAAGGCGCTCATCCATGCGTCGATCCTCTACCAGGCGGTCCGATCCGAAGGCGCCGAGGTCGGGGTCGTCGCGCCCGACGTCCGATTCGACCTCGCCTCCGCGATGCGATGGAAGGAGGAGGTCGTCGCGAAGGAGCGCGGGGGCGTGGCGACGCTGCTCAAGGCCGCCGGGGCGACGGTGCTCACCGGCCGGGCTCGGTTCACGGGACCCCGGTCGGCGGACCTCACGGCGCCCGACGGGGGCCACGAACGGATCGATTTCGCTCAGGCGGTCATCGCGACCGGCGCCGTGCACGTGACGATCCCCGGGTTCGAGACCGACGGCGAGCGCGTCGTCAACGCCTGGGAGCTCCTCTCGCTCCGATCGCTGCCCCGGTCGATGCTCATCCTCGGGGGGGGCGTGAGCGGCTGCGAGCTCGGGGAGTTCCTCGCCCGCGTCGGCGTGGAGGTCTCGATCGTCGAGCTCCTGCCTCAGCTGCTCCCTGGCGTGGAGGCGGACCTTTCCCGGGAGCTCACTCGGGCGCTCGAATCCCTCGGGGTGGAGGTCCGCGTCGGCACGAAGGCCGTGGCGCTGCGCCGGGACTCCGACTCGGTCGCAATGACGGTGGAGGGACCCCACGGCCGGGAGGAACTTCGGGCGGAGCGGCTCTTCGTGACGGTCGGCAAGCGACCCGATACCCGCGACCTCGGGCTCGAGGAAGCGGGGGTCGCGTTCGACGGTAAGACCGGATTCCCCACGCTCGACGATCAGCTGCGGACGAGCCAGCCGAACATCTACGCCGTGGGCGACGCGGCCCGCCCGCCCATGATGGCGCACAAGGCCTACCGGGAGGGTATCGTTGCGGCCGAGGCGATCGCCGGGCGCCCGAGCCGATTCGACTTCCAGGCGATCCCCGCGGTCGTCTTTACCGTGCCCGAGCTCTCGTCCGTCGGGCTCACCACGACGGAGGCCCAGGCCCGCGGCTACCGGGCCAAGGAGGCACGCTTCCCGTACGCGGCCCTCGGCCGGGCCCACGCGAGTCACGCAACGCAGGGATGGGTGAAGGTCGTCGGTGACGAATCGACCGGACTGTTACTGGGCGTGCACGCCGCGGGGGAGCACGTCGGGGATTTCGTTGCGGAGGCCGCGCATGCGATCGAGATGGGCGCCACCGTCCGGGACGTCGCCGCGACGATCCATCCCCACCCGACGTTCTCCGAGGCGCTCGGGGAGGCCGCCCTTCTCTGGCTCGGCGAGCCGATGCACGTTGCGAGGCGACGGGGCGATGAACACCGTCCGTGATTGGGGACGGCGCGACTACGCGGACGCCCTGCTCGCGATGCGCGCGCTCGCGGCCGCCCGTCGAGCGGGTTCGGTCGAAGACACGCTGGTGCTCGTCGAGCATCCCCCCGTCGTGACGGTCGGCGTCGAAGGAGACGACGGCTCCGCCGCCGCGAGCGGCCTTCCCGTGATCGCGGTGGAGCGCGGGGGTCAGGCGACCTACCACGGGCCGGGGCAGCTCGTGGGTTATCCCATCGTCGACCTCACGCCACGGGGCCGGGATGTTCGCCGATTCGTCCACGAGGTCGAGGAGATCGTGATCCGGGCCCTAGAGACGTTCGGCGTCTTCGCCGAGCACGTGAAGGGCCGTCGCGGGGTCTGGGTCGAGGGGGAACGCAAGATCGCCTCGGTCGGCATCGCCGTCGACCACTGGGTGACCCTCCACGGCTTCGCGCTCAACGTCGCGGTCGACCTCGACCAGTTCCGGCGCTTCCATCCGTGTGGCTTTGACGGCGGGGTGATGACGTCGCTCGAGCGCGAGCTCGGCCGACCCGTCCCGCTCGAGGAGGTCCGGCCGCCCGTGGTAGCCGCCTGGCAGGCGATCTTTGTGGACGGCGTCCGCGGGGCGTCCATCGCCGTCCCTCGGGAGCGCGCATCGGCGGCGCCTCCGCCGGGATGAGCGACCTCGCGCCGCGGCCGCGGCTCTTGCTCGTGGGGGGTTCGGGCGGCCTCGTCGGCCGCCACGTTCTCGCCGAGTTCGGCCCCCATTGGCGTATCCGTTCGCTCCATCGGCATCCGGTCCCCGAAGAGTCCCGCTACGACGTCGAGTGGGTACGCGCCGACGTGGCGAGCGTGGCCGACTGGGCTCCGCTATTGCGCGACGTCGATCTCGTACTGACCGTCGCCTGGTATCGCTTCGGGCCCGAGCGCCGCTTTGCCCCGCTCGGGGAGGGGCTCCTCCGCCTCGTCCGGGCCGCGCGGGAGGTGGGCGTACGCCGGTTCGTCCACGTCAGCGTACCCGATGCACCGCCCTCGCTCGAGACGGGTCTTCCCTACCTCGTCCACAAGCGACGGGTCGACCGGGCGCTCGAGGCGAGCGGCCTCTCCTACGCCATCGTCCGGCCGACGATGCTGTTCGCGCCTCGGGACAAGCTGCTCACGGTGATGCTGCGTACGATGCACCGCTACGGCCGATTTCCCATGTTCGGGGACGGGGCGTACCACGTGAGCCCTCTCGCGGCGCCCGACCTCGCCCGGATCCTGCACCGGGAGGCGACCCTCCCCGATTCCCACAACGTCACCGCGGGGGGCCCGGAGCGCTGGCGCTATCGCGACCTCACGGACGCGATGTTCCGCGCGCTCGGCCGGACTCCGCGCTACCTCCGTTTCTCGCCCCGAGGCGCCCTCCGTCTCGCGCGCCTCCTCGAGATCGTCGGCTCCACGCTCCTTTACGTGTATGAGGTGGAGTGGCTGCTCGCGGACGACCTCGGGCTGCCGCCGTACGAGGGGCTCGACCGTCCGCTCGCGGCCGTCGAGCCGTTCGTCGCGTTGGAGGCCCGCCGGCTCCGCGCGGAGTAGCGGTGCGGCCGGGTTACTTTTAAACCCACCACCTCCCATCGCCCGGGTCGATGGAAGCAGTCGATCTGAGCCGGCGGCTCACCGAGTTCTCGCAGGTCGCGGGAGAGGTCCTGCGGGACGTCGAGGATGTCACCGAACAGCAGATCCGTCACTGGATCGTCAATCCGTTCCTCGTCGCGATCGGATGGGACCCGCACGACAAGCGCCAGGTATTCCTCGACTTCCCCGTGCGCGGCTCGGACCGTCACGTCGACTACGCCCTCCTCAACGGGGACGGCCAGCCCCGCCTCTTTCTCGATGTCCGCGAGCGGACCGGGAACGTCTCCGATGCCGGTGAGGTCGCGGAGCACGCGAAGGCCGCCAAGGTGCCGCTCGCCCTGATCACGAACGGCCGTGAGTTCTCGTTGTGGTATATCCAGGAGACCGAGGCGCCGGTCCCGCTCTTCGTGCTGCCGCTGAAGGACCTCGGGGACAACGCGGAAAGCCTGCTTGGGCTCAGCGTCGAGTACCGCTTGAGCGACACGGGGATCCAGCAGCTGCGTCGCAGCGCGATCCGGGTCGCGGTCCTCGTGATGCTCGAGGAGAACGCGGAGAAGACCTTCGATGCGCTCGTCGACTGGGTGCAGTCGCAGGTAGCCCCCGGTGCGCTCGATGAGACGACGAGCCAGGCGATCCGCGACGCGACGATGCTCTGGCTCACCGAGGAGCACCTCACCCTGCCGGCGTTCGCGCCGCGCGAGGGCCAGCGGCTCCACGAGCTCCGTCCCACGACCGCGAAGGACTGGGAGGCATTCCCCCGGGGCCCGTCGGGCACGTTCCAGTACCGTTTCGACACCACGAAGACGCTCGACCTCCGGCAGAGCCCGAAAGAGGTCCGGGAGCAGATGCGCCTCCAGGGCCTGCGCACCCCGACCGCCACGAGCTTCGGCGGGTTCTATCACGCGTTGCGGGGCCGGGCCGGTCTCGGGTCCGCGAAGTAGGTTCGCGTCGGCTCCTAGGCGCTCGCGCCCCCACGGCCGGACGTCGTGCCTCCTCCGCCGCCGGACCGGCCGTCCGCCCCGTCGCGCCAGAGCAGGTGGCTGTCGCCGAACTCGTGCCAGAGATACCCCGAGTCGATCGCGGTGCGATACGCTCGTCGCAGGCGCGGTAGGCCCGCGAACGCGGCGAGGAGCGCGAGATGGGTCGATTCGGCCTCATGGAAACCCGTGAGGAGGCCGTCGCGGGGCCGACGTAGAGCCGCGTGAAGCCCCGCGCGGGCCGGAGCTCTCCCGCATCGGTCGCCGACTCGAGGGCGCGCACGACGGTGGTGCCGACCCCGACCACGCGGGCGCCGCGCTCGCGGGCGCGCCGGACGGCCTCCACGGTCCGGGTCGGGACCTCGAACGGCTCGGGGTAGACCGGTACGGTGAGCGGGGCGATGTCGCGGGCCTCCAGGCTCGAGACGCCGGTGTGGAGGAGGATCGGGGCCACGTCGATCCCCGCACGACGAAGTCCCTCCCGGAGGCGCGGGGTGAACGGTCGGCCTGCGCTCGGCATCTCGGCGCTCCCCGGGACCCGTGCGAAGAGCGTCTGGTACGCCTCGATCGGGTACTCCCGGGACAGGTAGCCGTACCGGATGGGCCGTCCCCGCTCGCGCATCGACGCCGCGAGGTCGCCCTCGGCATGGAAGAACCCAAGGCGCGGAATGCCCGGAAAATCCGCGACGTACCGGCCCGCCACTCCGCCGATCTCGAGGGGATCCCCGGGAGCGAGCGGAAGCGGCCCGGGCTCGGAGAAGCCTTTCCGGGGCTCGATCAGCCAGAGGCCGCGCCCGTAGGCCGTCGAGAGGCTCACCCGGAACCTCCCGAAGGCGCCCCGCGCTTCGAGACTGGCGGGGACCGTCGCGCTCTCGTTGACCACGAGGAGGTCGCCGGGCCGTAGGAGAGTCGGCAGGTCGAGGAACCGATGATGGGTATCTCCCTCGGGGCGGCTCACGAGCAGCCGGACTTCGTCTCTCGGGCATCCCCGGTCCTCGGGGGTCCGGTCGGCCCCGAGCGCCCTCGGGACGGGGAATCCGAGCGATACGGGTTTCATCCCGGTACCTCCCACCGGTCGGCCTGAGCGCGGAAGCGCTGGCCCGAGATCTCCGCTCTCGGCTGGTGAAGGAGCCACGCCCAGAACGGGATCGTGACCTCCGGGAGCGGGCGGTCGGAGATGTCCTCGCCCGGATACGCGGCCTGGTGCATCGCGGTCCGAAGGTCTCCCGGGTCGACCGAGACCACCGCGACCGGACGGTCGGCGAGCTCGCGGGCGAGCGTCCGGCTGACGAGGTCGAGCGCGGCCTTGCTCGCGCCGTAGCCCCCCCAGCCAGGGTAGCCCGCGAGCGCGGCGTCGCTCGAGATGTTGACCACGAGCCCGTGACCCCGCGCGAGGTTCGGAAGGAGCTCCTGGACGAGTCCGAGCGGAGCCACGACGTTGGTCCGAAAGACGGACTCGAGCTCGGAAAGGCGGTACTCGGCGAGCGGAGGCAACGGAGAGGGACCGAGTTCGCTCGCGTTGTTGAGGAGGAGGTCGAGCCCCGGGCCCATCTCCCGTACGCGCTCGGCGAGCGTCCGTCGGTGGGCGGGCGAGCTCACATCCCCCGCCTCGGCCACGATCCGCGTTCCGAACGAGGCGAGGGAGGAGGCCGCTGCCTCGAGGGCGGGACGGCCCCGGGCGGTGAGGACCAGGTCGAACCCCTCCGCCGAGAGGAACCGCGACACCGTGGCGCCGAGGCCCCGGCTCGCCCCGGTGACCAGCGCGAGGCGGTGAGCGGAGGCGGCGCTCATGGGAGGGCTCGCTTCTCCCGCACGAGGAACCGGCAGACCGGGTCGCCCGCGACGACGCGATGCGCCACATCGACCTCCGCACCGAGGAGCGACTCGAACATCCGCCGCTCCGTCTCGCACGCCTCGGGGTAGCGCTCCGCGATCGCGAGGATCGGGCAGTTATGCTCGACCATCTCGACCGAGCCGCGCCGTCGGGGCCCGATCTCGGCCATGTACCCCCCTTCGGTCCGGATCTGGACGAGCTCTCCGACGCGCTCCGCGAGCGAGCCGGGGGGGATCCGTGCATGGTGGCGGTCGGCGACCTCGCCGGCGCGCTGGCTCAGGAGCTCCCGGACCGCGGTGCGGCCGAGGCGGCGTTCGATGAAGTCGAGCGCGCAGAGGGACATCTCGGTGTAGCCGTGGGGAAAGAGGGCGGCGGCGCCCGGCGCGAGCCGGAAGAAGAGACGTGGGCGGCCGACCTTTCCCGCGCGGTACGACCGCTCGAGCAGGCCATCTGCCTCGAGCCGCTTCAAATGCCCGAGCGCGGCGACCTTCGAGATCCCGAGCGCCCGAGCGATCCCTTCGAGCGGTGCGTCCGACTGCGTTTTCAGAAACCGGAGGATCCCGCGCTTCGGGCTCGAGTAGCCGCTTTCCCGGGGCGGTGCGGCCGGTTCGCTCATCGGGAAGGGGACGGCGGGGTCATTTATACACTGATTCATTAACAAATGGAACGAATCGCGGCGCTCGGCGATAGGTTCCTATCTCGGCAGGCGATGCCGTTCGTATGGCTCCCGTCGCTCCCGCCGCCCTTACCGGGTCGAACCCGTTCCTGGGACTGATGGAGGCGCTCGCCGACCGCCACGGGGAGCTCACCGTCCGGCTCGATCGGGTCAGCCTTCGACTTCCCTTGGTCCCCGAGCCCTTGGAGCTCAACGGCACCGTTACGGTCTCCATGCACCTGCGGGGCCTTTCCGAGAAGGAAAAGGCCGCCCACGTCGCGAAAGAGGTCCGCATTCTCCAGTCGTAGCCGACGACCGGGCGTCGCGGGGCGACCGCGAAGGGGCGCGGTCGACCCGGCGGATTCGTCACCTTTAATACGTATAAACACGCATACAACAAGGGCCATGCCTCCCCTCACCGACCTGCGCGGCCCCCACCCCTGCCTCGATCGCGGGTGCGGACACCCCGAGACCGAACACCTCCGGACCCCCGAACTGGCCGGGCCCCGCGAGCTCATCGTTTGGTGCGCCGCCTGCCGCCGCCACGAGACGCGACGCCTGCGCTCCTGGTTCCGGCGGTCGAGCCTGAACGACCGCTACCGGGCCGGGGTCGTCCGCTCCGGCCGCGCGACGTAGTCCAACCGCGCTGCGGCCGGAGGGGCCCGGCCCACGGCTTCGCCGCCGGCGCGCTCCGCCGGCAGCCTCGGAGTCCCGGAGCCTTTAAGGAGCGCATCGCGTTCGACGGCCTTCGTGACGTTGCTCACGGTGGAAGGCCTCACCAAGCGGTTCGCGGGAGTGATGGCCGTCTCGAACGTCTCCTTCGACATTGCCGAAGGGGAGATCCTCGGGCTGATCGGTCCGAACGGGGCCGGGAAGACCACGCTGTTCGCGCTCTTGTCCGGCATGATCCCTCCTACGAGCGGACGGATCGTATTCCAGGAAACCGACGTCACCCGTTGGGCGCCGCACCGCCGTTGCCACCGTGGCCTCGTTCAGACCTTCCAGCTCGCCCAGGCGTTCCCGGACCTCACGGTGGAGCAGAACGTCCGTGTCGGTGCGCTCTTCGGGGCCCGCCGCCCGCGGGCCGGTCTGCCGCCGCTCACGGTCGACGAGGTCCTCGCGGTCACCGACCTCGCGGACCGCGCCTCGGCCCGGTCGAACGAGCTCACCCTCGCGGGGCGCAAGCGGCTCGAGGTCGCCCGGGCGCTCGCGGCCTCTCCCGAGCTCTTGCTGCTGGACGAGGTCATGGCGGGTCTCAACCCCGCCGAGCTGAGCGAGATCGTCGAGATCATCCGACGCATCCACGCCCGCGGGATCACGTTGCTCGTCACCGAGCACGTGGTAGAGTCGCTCTTCCAGCTGATCGACCGGGTCCTCGTCCTCCACCACGGCCAGCTCCTGTTCAATGGCGACGTGCGTGCGGCGAGCCAGGACCCGGCCGTGGTCGAAGCCTACCTCGGCCGGGCGGAACCGGCGGCCGGAGCGCCCGCCTAGCGGCGAGTTCCATGAACGCATCCCCTCCCGGGACCCCTCCGTTGACCGCTCCGGGGTATACGCCCCCGTTCGGACCCGAAGGGAAGAGCGGGATCGTCGACCACCCGCCGTGGCACTTTGCCTCCGATGTGATCCAGGTCGTCTACCGGGCCGACCCCGAAGCCGTGCGCCGGGTCCTCCCGCCTCCCCTCGAGCCGGGGCCCGAGCCCGACCGGGTGACCGCCCGCGTCACGGAGGTCATCTCGGTCAGCGACGGCGACCCGGACCTCGCCTACCGCCAGCCCGAGGCCACCCAGTACGGCGAAGCGATCGTCACCGTCTCCTGCCGCTACCGGGGGGAGGCCGGCGTCTACTTGCCCTTCATCTGGACCGACCACGACTGGTCGATGGCGCGGGGCTGGCTCAACGGCTGGCCGAAGAAGGTCGCGCAGGTCCGCATGACGCGGCTTCACCCTCTGCACCCGAAATTGCCCCCGATCGGGCCCGGCGCCCGCCTCGCAGGGGTGCTCTCTCGCCACGGAGAGCGGATCCTTTTCGCGGGGGTGACGCTCGAGAGCGCCTCGCGGGCCGAGGAATTGCCCCGCCTCGGGACGTACTTCGGGATCCGTTACCTTCCGAACGTCGACCCGCGCCGCCCCCCTTCGGTCCATGAGCTCGTCCGAGTCCAAACGACCGGCCGGGTCGTCACCGACGTTTGGAAGGGGAGCGGCGAACTGAAGCTCTACCCTGCCGAAAACGAGGAGCTCCTGCCTCTCGCCCCGCGTCACATCGAGTCAGCGTTCTACTTCCGTTCGGGGTGGACGAACCCCGGCGGCACGGTCGTCGAGCGTCTCGGGGGAGCGCCGGCGTGAGCCCCGTCGACCTCACGGTCCGCTCCGCCCGCCTACGGTGGCGGGGGGAGTGGGTCTCCGCCGGGATCGCGGTCGAAGCGGGTCGCGTCGTTCGGATCTGTACGGATGCCCACCTCCCCGTCGCGGACCGCACGATCGATGCCCGCGGCGCTCTGCTCTTGCCGGGGGCCGTCGACACCCACACCCACTTCACCTACGGGCGCCCCGACCGCACGGACATCGGCACGGGGAGCCGGGCCTGCGCGTCGGGGGGAGTTACGACGTTCGTCGAGCAGGCCGCGTCGACCCCCGAGCACTGCCCTCCCACGCTCACGCTCCCGTCGCTCGAGGCGAAGGTCGCCCTCGGCCGGGCGAGCTCGGTCGTGGATTTCGGGGTGCATGGCGGTGGCTGCGCCGGGAACCTCGCGGAGATCCCGGCGCTCGTCCGCGCCGGGGTCGCCGGCGTGAAGGTGTACCTGGGGTGGAACCCCGTCGGAGAGTACACCGCGTGCGACGACGCGACGATCCTTGCGGTCGCCGAGCGGCTCGCCGGGACCGGCGCCCCCCTCGAAGTCCACGCGGAGAACCCCTCGATCGTCGCGGAGGCAACCCGCCGGCTGAAAGAGGCCGGGCGGACGACGCCCGACGTCTACACCGACTCCCGACCGACCGTCGCCGAAGACGACGCGGTCGGTCGCGTCGCTCGCCTCGGGCGCGCCGCCGGCGCGGCCGTACACATCGTCCACCTGAGCAGCGGGTTCACGCTCCCCACCGTCCGCGCCGCGCGCGCCGCCGGGGCCGACCTCTCGGTCGAGACGTGCCCGCATTACCTCTTCTTCGACACGTCGGCCTACCGCGATCGGGGTCCCTACGCGAAGGTCAACCCACCGCTCCGCAGCCGCGCCGAGGTCGACGCGATGTGGGCCGGGGTCCGGGACGGCACCGTGGACTTCCTCGCTTCCGACCACGCGGCCCCGAGCGCGGAGAAGGCCCCCGGCGCGGCGGACATCTTCTCGATCCCGCCCGGCTTCCCCGGCAGCGAGACGATGTACCCCGTACTGCTCCGGGAGGCGTTTGCCGGGCGCCTCGACTGGGATCGACTGCTCTACCTCCTCGCCGAGGGTCCGGCCCGCCGGTTCGGCTACTATCCCCGGAAGGGCGTCCTACAGCTCGGGGCGGACGCCGACTTCGTGCTGGTCGACCCGAAGGCGACGACGACGATCCGGAACGACCGGCTGCACCATCACAGCGAGTTCACGATGTTCGAAGGCTGGGAGCTCACGGGCGTCCCGGTCCGGACCGTGAGCCGCGGGGTCACCGTCGCCGAAGGGGTCTTCCCGGGCGAGGTGCCGGACCTCGCCGGGCGCGGGCAGTTCGTTCCCGCCCGCGCGGCGTAGGGTCCCCCGGGCCGCCCGAGCTCAGTCGAGGCCGAGCGGACGGTGGAGGTACGCCCCATGGCCTGGCCCACGGACCCCCTCCGCGTCGGCCACGAGCTCGCCCCGCACGAAGGTATGGGTGGGGACGTGGTGGAGCTCCCGGCCCTCGTACGGGGAGTAGTCGCTGGCCGAGTGGACCGACTCGACCGTCACACGGCGCGGCTCCGAGAGCTTCCCCAGGACCACCAAGTCGGCGTCGGCGCCGGGGACGAGGGCCCCCTTCCGGGGAAAGAGCCCATGGGCCCGCGCGTTGTTCTCGGCGAGGATCCCCCAGAGTGATTCCGGCGAGAGGAGCCGGCGCCGCACGACCCCTTCCTCGAAGAGGAGCGGCAACAGGAGACCCGTGCCCGCGAACGCCGGTTTCGCGCTCCAGAGCTCCGACTTCTCTTGCCGGAGATTCGAGGCGTGGTCGCTTCCAATGCAACCAAGCCCGCCGGCGGCGACGGCCGACCAGAGCGCCTCGACGTCCTCGGCCCGTCGGACCGCGGGATTCACCTTCGCAAGGATCCCGGCCGGGCTCTCGGTCGTCAGCGTGAGGTAGTGGAGGCTCGTCTCGATCGTCAGGTCCGCGCCCCGCGCGACGAACTCGTGCGCGCGGGCGTAGCCGATGGCGGAGCTCACGTGCGGGAGGATCATCGGCGCCCGGGTCGCGAGGGCCACTTCGCCGAGGCGGTCGACCGCTATGGCTTCCGCGAGCTCGGGCCGGGCGCGACGGTAGGCCTCGAGGTCGTTTCCCCCGGCCTTCTTTTCCCGGTCGGTAGCCTCCCGGACCACGTAGGGGTCCTCGCTGTGGACGCTCAACCGGATCGCCGGCACCGCCGGGGAGAGGCGAGCGACCTCTTCCGCGAGCGCGAAGAAGTACCCCGTATCGAGGTCGTGGCCGATGTCCGCGCGGCCCTCGTAGTGCGCGAAGTACTTGAGGGTCGTCACGCCTTGTCGGTGGACGAGGTCGGGGACCTCGCCGAGGTGCGCGCGGGTCAGCATGCCGAGGTTGACCGCGTAGTCGGTGTGCATCTGCCCCTCTAGCCGCTCGCGGAACTCCCCGAAGGCGCGTCCGTAGGCCACGAGCCCGTCGGTGTACGGTTCCCCGACGCGCCAGTAGGTCACCATCGTCGTGACGCCGCCGCGCACCGCGCATTCGGATTCGGTCCGGGCGTCCTCGTGGGCCGCACGGTAGATCCCGAGGTGCGTGTGCGGGTCGACGATCCCGGGGCCGACGAGCGCGCCGTGAAGGTCGATCTCGTGGTCGGCCCTCCCGAGGTCCTTTCCGACCGAGTCGATGCGGCCGCCTGAGATCCCGATCTCGCCGTCCACGACCCCGCGGTGCGGGAAAACGAGGCGGGCGTTCTTGAGGAGGAGGTCGCTCATGGGAGCGAGCGGACCCACTCGAGGACCCGCTCGGCGGGATACACGTTCGCGTACTTCATCCAGAGGTCGAGCAGGCTCGCGGCGTGCGAGAGCGTGATGCGGTCGAAGACCGCATCCTCGGCGACCACGACATGGTACCCGAGACCCGCCGCGTCGACCGCGGTCCCGCGCACGCAGCCGCTGGTCGTGCCGCCGCAGACCACCACGGTATCGGCCCGCTGCAGCGTGAGGATCGTCGCGAGCGGGGTCCCGAGGAAGGCGCTCGCGAACGCCTTGTCGATAACGACCTCGCCGGGCTCGGGTCGCAGCGCCTCGACGATCTCGGTGCCGCGGTGGCCGGCGACCAGCGTTTCCGACTTGCGGTCGGCGTGGACGCGGCCGCTGATCGAGAAGGGGAGCAGCGCCTCCTTCGGAGCGACGGTCGTGAAGATCACCGGACGCTTCCGTTCCCGGAAGGCCCGGACGAGGGCGAGTACCTGCGGCAAGGCCTCGTACGCCGCGTGGCCGACGCTCGTCGGGAACTTCCGAATCGAATCGAGGATCGGGAGGTCCTCTCCGACGTAGTTGTACTGCGCGTCGATCACGAGAAGGACCGGGGCCTTTCCCAGCGGCCGCTCCTTTCCGTATCCGGCGGCCGTGACGACCTCGCGATCGAGCCCGTCCATCATCGATTCCCATGGATGCCGCATCCGGATCCCTCGCACGCGGCGGAACCGCGCTAGTCGATATAGCCTTCCTTGCGGAGCCGGGGGAGGATCCCCCCCTCCGCGAGGATCCGGGCGAGAAAGCCGGGCAGCGGCCGCACGTTCAGGGTCCGTCCCTCCGACCGGATCGCTCCGGTGTCGAGGTCGATCTCGACCCGGGTGCCTTCGCGTACGAACGCGCGCACGCCCGGCGCCTCGAGGACGGGGAGTCCCGTGTTGATCGCATTGCGGAAGAAGAGGCCGTTGATCGACTCCGCGACGACGCCCGCGACCCCGAGCGCCTTCAGGTTGTCCGCGGCGGGTCGGGAGGATCCGGTTCCGAAGTTCGTTCCCGCGACGAGAAGGTCGCCGGGGCGGACCTCCCGCGACCACCCCGGCCGGTTCGCGCTCATCGTGAGCGCCGGTCGCTCCTCCACCGGGAGGCGGAAACAGGCCGCGGGATAGAGGAGGTCGGTGTTGATGTCGTCGTCGAAGACCCAGGCGCGGCCGACGAGCTTCACGGGCGCTTCCCCTCGAGTCCCCGCGGGTCGGCGAGACAACCCGCGACGGCGCTCGCGGCCACGGTCGCGCTCGATGCAAGGTAGATCTTCGCGTTCGGCGAGCCCATCCGTCCTTGGAAATTGCGAGTCGTGCTCGTCACGCAGACCTCCCCGTCGCCGAGGACCCCCATGTGGCCCCCGAAGCAGGCGCCGCACGTCGGGCTCGTGACGAGCGCGCCCGCCGCGACGATCGTGTCGATCAGCCCCCGACGGGCGGCCTCCGCCATGACGTCGGAGGTGGTGGGGGTCACCGTGAAAACGACGCCGGGATGCACGCGGCGGCCGCGGAGCACGTTCGCGACCGCTTCCAGGTCCTCGATCGTGCCGTTCGCGCACGAGCCGACCACCGCGCGCGTGATGGTCACCCCCGCGACCTCGGAGACGAGCCGGACGTTCCGGGCGACCCGGTTCGGGAGCGCGACGAGCGGCTCGACCCCCGAGAGGTCGACCCGCCACTCTGCGGCGTACGACGCGTCCGGGTCGGCGCGGACCGGGGCGAGGGGTTCGTCGGCCGGCACGCGGGCGCGGACGTAGTCGAGCGCGCGGGCGTCGGGGGGGAAGAGGGCGAACTCGGCGCTGATCTCCGCGCACATCGTCGCGATCGCCTGGCGCGTGGGAATCGGAAGTCCGGCGATCCCGTCACCGGCGAACTCGATGTTCCGGCCGGGGATCGCGCCGAACTCCCCGGCCAGCGAAAGGAAGACGTCCTTCCCCGCGACCCCCGGTGCGAGGTGTCCGGAGAGGCTCGCACGGACCGTTTCCCCGACCCGGAACCAGGTGCGTCCGGTCGAGAGGATGCTCATGACCTCGAGCATGCCGACCCCCCGGCCGGCGCAGCCGAGCGCGCCCGCGGCGCAGGTGTGCGAATCGGTGTTCGCGAGGATCTCGCCCGGGCGGACCCAGCCCTTCTCGGCCATGAGCGGGTGCGAAATGCCGCCCCGGCCGATGTCGAAGACCGAGGTGATGCCCCAGCGTGCGGCCAGCTCGCGGAGCTTCACGAGGCCCGACGCGAGCTCGACGGTCGGCGCGGGGACGAGGTGGTCGAAGACCCAGGCGACCCGCTCGGGGCGGTGAACGCGGCGTGGCAGGTGGGCGAGGAACTCCGGATGGGTCGCGGCCATATCGAGCAGGACGAGGCGATCGACCTCGACCTCGACGAACTCCTCGGGTTCGACCGGGCGACCCGGCGCCTCGGTCGCATGGAGCGAGAGGGTGCGTTCGATCTGCGTCTGGGGGCGGCTCATTCCGGCCTCGACGTGGAGGAGGACCCCTGGAACCGCGCCCCCGTCGCCCGGAGCTCGGGAAGGCCCACGACTCGGTTGAGCTCGTCGAAGAGCAGCATACGGTCGAGGAGGGACGATGTCGTTCCCTCCCGGGCGAGCGTCGTATAGAGCTCTCGCAGAGCGAACGCGGCGACCCGCGCGCCCGCGCCGGGAAAGATGACGAGTCGGTATCCGATCTTCTCGAGCTCGGCCGCCGAGAGGAGCGGCGTCTTCCCGCCCTCGACCATGTTCGCCATCATCGGCCGGCCGAGCTCGGCGCAGGCGCGCTGCATCGTCGGGACGTCGGGAGGGGCCTCGAGGAACAGCACGTCCGCCCCGGCCTCCGAGTACGCCCGCAAGCGCTCGAGCGCGGCATCCACGCCTTCCACAGCGAGCGCGTCGGTGCGCGCGATGACGAGGGTCTCGGAGGAAGCCCGAGCGTCCGCCGCCGCGCGGAGCTTCCCGACCATCTCCGATGTCGGGATGACGGTCTTCTCGCTCAGGTGGCCGCATCGCTTGGGGAACGTCTGGTCCTCGAGCTGGATCGCGCTCGCCCCGGCCGACTCGAACTCGCGGACGGTCCGCCGGACGTTGAGCGCATTGCCGTGGCCGGTGTCGCCGTCCGCGATCACCGGGATCCCCACCGCGGCCGCGATCCGGGAGACTTGGTCCCGCATCTCGGCGAACGAGAGCAGGCCGATGTCGGGGGAACCGAGGAGGCTGTAGGAGGCGCCGGCACCGCTCGCGTACACCGCGGGAAAGCCGGCCCGTTCGACGAGCCGGGCCGAGAGGGCGTCGTAGGCACCGGGGGCCACGACGATGGGTCCGGCCGCGAGGCGCGCGCCCAGCGAGGGACGTCGTACGGCTGCGTTCATAGTTCCGCGGGGTTGCTCCGCGGGTCTACGGCGACCCGGGTTTATCAGCGTGCGTCCCCGGAGGCCGCTCCCGCTCAGTGAAGTCGGTAGACCTCCCGGGCGTTCTCCCGCAGGAACCGCTCGAGGACCTCGTCCGGAAGGCGATGGTCCGCGAGCTCGGCCATCGCCCGCTCGAAGCCGACGATGGGGTAGTCCGTACCGAAGAGAACCTTCCGTTTCCCTCGAGTCCGCAGGTAGTCGACGAATCGCGGCTCCCAGTACTTCGGTGCGTGGGCGTCCGGGGCGATGTAGATGTTCGGGAACCGATAGGCGACCGAGATCATCTCCTCGGTCCACGGGTAGCCCATGTGGATGCCGATGATCCGTAGCTCGCGAAAGTAGATCGCGATGTCCTCGAGCGCGATCGGGTGCGCGACCGACGGGAGGTACGTCATCGGGGTCGCGTGGCCCACCTGCATCTGGACGGGAATGTCGAGCTCGACGCACTTCGCATAGAACGGGTAGTAGATCGCGTCGTTCGGCGCCCGCCGGAACCAGTGCGGGTAGACGTGCGCCCCGATGAAGCCGTGCTTCTCGACCGCCTCGGCCAGTCGCGCGACGCCCTTCATGCCGTGGAACGGGTTGAAGCCGGCCAGCGCCGAGAACTTGTCCGGGTACTCGCGGACGACTTCGGCCACGTCCTCGTACGGCACCTCCCAGCCCTCGCCCTTGGCCGCGATGAGGAACGCACGCTCGATGCCGGCCCGGTCCATCTCCTCGACCATTCGTTCCGGGGCGATGATGAGGCGGTCCATGTCCTGGCGCAGCGTCTTCCACGCCTCCTCCATGTACGGTCGGATGGCGTTCACGTAGTGGGCGTTCCGAAGGTTCGCGACCACGTCGATCGCCTTCATCGGCCCCCTTCACGGGCCGGGGTTCGGACCGGCGGCCACAGCCCGATCTCGCGCAGGACCTCCTCGGTGTGCTCTCCAAGGTCCGGGGCGGGCCGGCGCACGAGCGACTCCTCCTCGGGCAGGAGAGAACGGAGCGGCGAGCCCCCGACCATCACCGAGCTTGCGTGGGGCGCCGACATTGTCTCGATCGACCGGTTGAAAACGACCTGGGGGTCGCGCGGCAGATCTTCGATCCGGGCGACCACCGCGCAGGGGACCCCCGCCCGGCTCATCTCGGCGGCGGCCTCGGGCGCCGTCCATTGGGCGAGGGCGGGAAGGACGAAGGCGAGCACCTCGCTCCGATGCGCGACGCGGGCGGCGTTCGTCGAGAATTTCGGGTCGTTCTCGATCGCGCCGAGCCCGAGCGCGCTGCAGAACCGGTGCCAGAGGACGTCCGTCGACACGCCGAGGGCCACGAATCCCTCTCGGGTGGGGAAGACCTGATAGGGGACGATCAGCGGGTGCGCGGTTCCGCTCGGCGGCGGGACCTTGCCTTCGAGGCTCAGGATCGGCAGCCAATGCGTCAGCATCGACACCGAGGTATCGAGGAGGTTCACCTCCACCGGCACGGTGGCGCGTCCGGCGTCGCGCTCGCGCAACTGGACCAGGACCCCGATCGCGGCGTAGAGGCCGGCCGCGAGGTCGAACAGGGCGATCCCGACCCGGATCGGGTCTCCGGCGACCGTGCCCGTGACGCTCATCAACCCCGACCGGGCCTGGGCGATGAGGTCGAACGAGGGGTCGTTGCGACTCGGACCCCCCGGCCCGTATCCCGTGACGGAGGCGATGAGCAGGTTCGGCCGCAGCGTCCTAAGCGTGGCGACGTCGAAGCCGAGGTCGGCCATCGTGCCGGGCCGGAAGTTCTCGACGAGCACGTCGGCCTCCGTCACCAGCCGTCGCAGGGCCTCCTTACCGTACGGCGACTTGAGGTCGAGCTCGACCGAGCGCTTGTTGCGGTTGACCGAAAGGAAGTAGGCCGAGTTATGCGGCGAGGCGAACGGCGGTCCCCAGCCCCGGGCGAGGTCGCCGACCCGGGGAATCTCGACCTTGATCACGTCCGCGCCGAGGTCGGCGAGGACCATCGCGCAGTACGGTCCCGCGATCCCCTGGGCGAGCTCCACGACCCGTAGCCCGTCGAGCGGCCGGCCCCTCGTGCTCATGGAAACCGCCTCGGCAGCCATTCGATGCTTAAATCCCTCGTCTCGATACTCGCGCCATGCTCGCCCACCTGGAACGCCCCGCGCTCTTGATCGTGGACATGCAGGTTGGGTTCGTTGCCCCGGACGGCGCGTACGCCCGACACGGTCGGGGCCTGCGCGACGCGGGGGACCTCGTCCCGACCATCCAGCGCCTGCGCGAGCGGTTCCGGGCCGCGGGGTGGCCGCGCCTCTACACCGCCTACCGCTATCGGGCGGACGGCTCGGACTATCCGGCGCGCCTCCACCACGTGCTCCCTCGGGCGTACTCGACCCGCTCCGCGCCGTTCTTCACGCCCGGTTCCGCCGAGACCGAGATCGTCCGAGAACTCACGCCGACCGCCGAGGAGCCCGTGGTCTACAAGAGCCGGTACTCCGGCTTCTTCGGTACCGACCTCGCGGACCGGCTCGAGGGAGCAGGCGTCCGTTCCGTCGTCCTGACGGGGGTCCTTTCGCACGTCTGCGTCGACGCGACCGCCCGGGACGCCTTTGCCCGGGACCTCGACGTCGTGATCGTGCGGGACGCGGTCGCCGGGATCGACGAAGAGCTCCACCGCGCCGCGCTCCGCAACCTCGCGGACACCGTGGGGGCGGTCGTGAGCTCCTCCGAGCTTCTCGCCTCCCTCGCCCCGCGGACGAACGCTTAATCTACCGGAGCGTTCCCGCCGGCGGTCTCCGCATGTCCTCCGCTCCTTCCGCGCAACCCGCCGCGCCGGGCGATGCGGCCGCCGGTGCGGGCTCGCTGCGAATCGAGTCCCTGCGCGCGGGCTACGACCGTATGGATGTCCTCCACGAGGTCAGTCTCGAGATTCCCGAACACCGGTTCACGGCGCTCGTGGGCCCGAATGGAGCGGGCAAGACGACACTGCTACGGGCGATCACGGGGCTGATCCCGACCTCGAGCGGGATCACGTACCTCGGGGAACGGAAGCTGACGGGCCGTTCTCCCGAGTCGATCGTCGCGACCGGTATCTCCCTCGTCCCCGAGGGGCGGCACGTGTTCCCCAACATGAGCGTCCGGGACAACCTCGCCCTCGGCGCCTATCTCCGGCCGGCACGGGTCCGTTTCGAGGAGACGTACGAAGAGGTCTGCGCGATGTTCCCGATCCTGCGGGAACGCGCGCGGCAGTCGGCAAAGACCCTCTCGGGGGGGGAGGCGCAGATGCTTGCGATCGGACGCGCGCTCATGGCCCGCCCGCGCCTCCTTGTGGTCGACGAGCCGTCGCTGGGCCTCGCCCCCCAGGTCGTCACGCGGGTCTTCCAGACGCTCCGTTCGCTCGCGGACCGGGGCGTGACCGTGTTCGCGGTGGAGCAGAACGTCCGCCAGATCCTCCAGATCGCTGACCGGGCCTACGTGCTCTCCCAAGGACGAATCGTCGACCAGGGGTCCGCCCGAGAGCTCCTCGACCATCCCGAAATCCGGCGGGCATTCCTCGGGATGTAGATCGCGGCGGGCTCGCGCGGTCGGGCCGAGTTTCCAGGGACCCGTCGGCTCAGAACTGAAGGAGCTTCGGCATGCCTCGGAACCCGAAGATGCCCCGGGGGATGAGCAGGACCGCGACGAAGATGACGACGCCGGTGAGGAGGTAGTTGTAGACGTTGAAGCTCGTCAACGCGACCTCGAAGACCCAGGCGAAGAGGACGGCCGCGACGAGCGGACCGAGGACCTTGCCCCGCCCTCCGACCACGACCATCAGGATGATCTGGAGGTTGTAGAGCAGATTGAAGGCGGACGTCGGGTCGATGTAGTGCGACGCGAAGGCGTAGAGCCCTCCCACCGGACCCATGATCGACGCGCTGAGGCCGAAGGCGAGCGCCTTGTAGCCCCGCGCGTAGATGCCCGTGGCGGTCGCGACGTCCTCGTTCTCGCGGATCGCTTGGAACGCGAGGCCGATCCGGCTGCGGGAGATGAGGTAGACCATCGCGGTCGCGACCGCCCCGAGCGCCAGCGCACCGTAGTAGAGGTCCGTCGGCGGAACGATAATGAAAAAGATCGGAAAGCCGAGCGAGCCGAGGGTCAGCGATTTCCAGTTGAGGAGGATCAGCTGCATGAGCGCGGCGCTCGCCAGGGTCGCGATGGTGAAGTAGGGCCCCCGGAGCGCCGCGCCGATGAACCCGATGAGGAGCCCCAAGAGGAACGTGACGACGGCGGCCATCGCCATCGCGGCCAGGAGGTTCCAGCCGTAGGTCACGGCGAGGATGGCGCTCGTGTACGCCCCCACTCCGAGCAATCCCCAGTGCCCGAAGCTCAGTTGGCCGCTGTACCCCCCCGAGATGTTCCAACTCTGGGCCATGGCGAGGTACCACGGGATGTAGAACAGGACGGTGGCGATCGTGTACGGGCTCGGGTACACGATCGGGAGGAGCGCAAGCAGGCCGAAGACTCCGAGAAGGATCGACCGACGGTGATTCCACCGGAGAAGCCGGGCGATCTCTCGGCGGGCCCCCGCCGCGGACGGGAGGGCGGACGGGGTCGAGCTCACCGGGACTTCCCCAGGAGGGCGCGAATCGCGAGGGCCACCAGGATCGCCACGTACGCGGCCCCGTTCGCCCAAGTGCCATACTCCCCGTTGTACGCCCACGCGGTCATCGATTCCGCGACCCCGAGCGTGAGGCCACCGGCGATCGTCCCGACGAGGCTGCCGAGGCCTCCCATCATGATCACGCCGAACGCCTTGAGCAGGTAGTTGAACCCGAACTCGGGGTAAAATAGGAACTCCATCGCGACCACGACGCCCGCAATGCCGGCGAGCAGCCCCGAGATGCCGAAGCTGATCGCGTAGAGGCGCGTCGCGGGAATGCCGAGGAGCCGCGCCGCGAGGAGGTCCTGGCTCGCCGCGCGCATCGCGCGCCCGGTCCACGTGTACCGCAGGAACAGACCGAGCGCGATGACCGCCGCGGCGGCGAGGCCGGCGCCAATGAGGACGACCTGGGAGAGGACCGCATCCCCCCACGGGGTCGAGAAGATCACGGGCGTGTTGAAGTAACTCGTGGGGACCTGGCGCTGGTTGTCGGTCCAGAACTTCACGAAGAGGTTGTCCATGATCAGGAGGCCCGCGAACGTGAGCAGCAGCGTCGTGTCCTCGAAGGAACGACGCTTCAGCACCGGCTGGACCATGATGAAATGGAACAGGACGCCGACCGCGAACAGAGCCGGCATCACGATGAGGAGCGACAGGAGCGGGTTGAGGCCATACCACTCCCACAGGAAGTAGGTCAGGTACGAACCGAGCAGCATGAGGTAGCCGTGGGTGAAGTTGATCACCCGCATGACTCCGATGAGGAGGTTCATGCCGAGCGCGAAGACGACGTAGAGGCTGCCGACGCCGAGCCCGCCGAAAAGCGCGACCAGGAAAGGGTTGAACCCCACGAAACCTAGCCCTCCTGATTCGGAGTTTCGTGGGGGTTCGCCGTGGGGATGCCTCCGTCGACTAGGGCCACGTGGGCGGCAGCGGATAGACCGGCGTTGCCGTCGCGTACTGGGCGGGAGCGATGATCTCCGGTAGGCCGTTCTGGACCTGGATGACGAACGGACCGCGGGCGATGTCGAGCCCGAACGGATTCGCCACGAAGCGCCCATCGACCGTCGACATGTTCAGGCCCGCGAGCGCGGCCGCGACCGCCGGGCCGGAAGTGGCGCCGGCCTTCTGGATCGCGGCGAACTGTACCTCCGCGGCCATGATCGCTTGGTACGGCAGCTGGTTGATCGCGATCGTCTGTCCGAACGTCGCGTTCATCTGCTGATACCAGTAGGTCGCGTTCGCGTAGTTCCCGCTCGCCTCCGCCTTCGTCATGTTCGCGGCCCAGTTGTCCTGGCCGATGATGCCGTTGGCGTCGGCGCCGAGCTGGCTGATGAAGAACGGGGCGTCCCACATGTCCTCGGAGAAGATCAGCGAGGGTCGGACGTTGAGCGACTTCATTTGCTGGATCCAGGTGATGACGTTCCCCGGATACTCGTCCGAGACCATCAGCATGTTCGGGTGCGGGGAGCTCGCCGAGAGCAGGTAGGAGTCCGCGCTCGAGCTCGTGAGGGTGGTCGGGTCGTACGTCTGGTTGTAGACGATGTTGTAACTCGGACCCATCAGGTGAATGGTGGTCCCGAGCAGCCCGATCATGGCCTCCTCGTTGGCGTAAAGCGTAGAGACGTTCGTGGGTACCGGGCTCAACGAGCCGAAGAACTGCGCGAACGACTCCATCTGCTGGGCCGTCGTCGGGTAGATCGAGAACAGGTACGGGTTCCCCACATGGAATTCGGGGTCGTCCGCCGCGTTCGCGACGATCGGCACTTGCAGCGTCTGAACGGTCGACGCGATCGCGTCCGTGTCCGGCGTCAGGAAGCCGGTGATCAACATGTCGACGTGATCTCCACTGACCGCCTGCGTCACGAGCTGGATCGCCTGCGACGGGTTGCTCTGGTCGTCGTACATCTTCACGACCACGTGCAGGGTCTTGCCGTTGAAGTGGACCCCTCCTTGGGCGTTCATCGCATTCGCCCAGACCGTGACTCCGTCAGCCCACGGTGTCCCGGCCGGTCCGAGCGCTCCGGTCATCGGTCCGACGACGCCGACGGTGAAATTGCCGCTGCTGCTCGACTGGGTCGAGTAGTAGTAGTACAAGCCCCCCCCGAGCGCCGCGAGGATGAGCACCACGGCGACGGCGATCGCGATGGTCCTGCGGCCCCCGGACCTCGGTGGTGGAGTGACGTTCGGCGTGGTCGATCCGGTCGAAGCGGTTCCTTCACTGGTTCCCATTCGTTTTCTCCTCGGCCCTCCATCGCCACCGGACCCGGTAGACCCGCGTCTCACCGGTGGGTCGATGCGAGCGAAGCCTTGACACGGCACAAGAGTTCCGGTATAAGAGAGTTCAGTGGGGGTTATGTATTCCGGCCCACCCCGGGCGCCGGACCCCGCCCGAAAGGTGTTACGCGGAATCGGTTCAGAGGCCCCGCAGCCGAACCCGTTATGCGGGACCCGCGAGTCGGGCGGAGCCGTGGCCCCGCGGAAGCCCGTTCCCGGAAACCAACGGGCCCGGATCCTCGAGCGGCTCCTGCGTCCCCTGTCCGTCCTGACGCTCGCGAGGCTGCCCTCGAGGACCCTCCGAAAGAGCCGGCTCTGTCTCTTGGATGCGCTCGGCAACATGGTCGCCGCTTCCGACTTTCCCGAAGCAATATCGGTCGGCCGGGCGAACGGGCCGCTCCCCGAGGGGCGAGCGACGATCCTCGGCTGGGGGCGTTCGGCGGCTCCGTTCGGCGCCGCGTTCCACAATGCGGTCCATATCGACCTACTCGAGGCCCAGGACGGTCATCGTCGCGCGGGGCTCCACCCGTGCGAGGGAGCGATCCCGGCGGGGCTCGCGGTCGGAGAGTCGGGCGGGCGTTCTCTGGGCGCGGTCCTCGCGGCGGTCGTGGCCGGCTACGAGGTGAGCGTTCGGTTCGGCGCAGCGCTCTTTCCCGGGCAGACCGAGGGCGGGTTCTACCCGGACGGTACCTGTGGGCCGCTCGGCGCCGCGGTGGCCGCCTCTCGACTGCTCGAGAGCGACCTGGCTACGACCTGCCGCGCCGTTTCGACCGCCGCCTTCGCCGTGCCGATCTCGCTCATGCAGGCGATGCGGAGCTCGGCGAAGCCGCTCGTTGCCGGCATGGCGGCCGAGCTCGGGCTGCGCGCCGCCTTCTGGGCACGGGAAGGTCTCGGGGCAGATGGGACCAGCTTCGCGCCGCCCCATGGTTTGCTCGACCAACTGGCCCCGCGACCGATCCTCCGACGGCTCGAGCGCGGTCCGCGGGACCCTTTTGCGATCGACGAGGTCTACCTGAAGCCGTACCCAGGAGGTCGGCATGCGCACGGGCCGCTCGACGCCGCCCGTCAGATCCTCGCCGGCCGGCCGACCGACCCCCGGGACGTCCGGTCGGTCGAGGTGCGAACGTACCGAGCCGCGCTCTCGCTCACCGGCTCGATGCCCGTCCGTTCGAGCCCGCTCGCCGAACTGACGCAGAGCCTGCGGTACGTGATCGCCGCCGGCATCTCGGACGGAACGCTCGGACCCGAGCGCTTTCGCCCCGGGCGTAGGTCCGACCCGTTCGTGCTGGCCCTGGCCCATCGGGTACTCCTCCGAGAGGATCCAAAGGCGACCCGTCAGTACCCGCGAACGACCACCGCGGAGGTCACGATCCACTTCAAGGACCGGCCTCCCGCGACGGCGACGGTCCGGCACCGCTGGGGCGACCCCGAGCGGCCGATGACCGTGGAGGAGGTGCGGGAGAAGTTCGTCCGCTCGCTTTCTCCGCGCGTCCTCGCCGCGGAAGCGGCCCGCGAATGGGACCGGTGGTGGAACGCACAGCCGGACGACGGGATCGCGGGACTCCTCGCCGAGCTCTCCGAGGTCGTGGGGCCCGCGCCCGGCACGCCCGCGGGTCCCGACCGACGCAGATCGGTCAGGTCGCGGGCGGAAGGGGCCTTCTGAGGTACCGACCGCTCCCGGGCTTCGCCCGCAGTTCGTTCTCCTCGACCACGAGCTCGCCCCGGCGGAAGACGTGGGACGGCCAACCGTGGAACACGCGGCCGGTGAACCAGGAGAAGTCCGAGGAGAGGTGACCGAGCTCGGGCGAGTAGGTGACCTCGCGCCGGGGGTCCCAGACGACGAGGTCGGCGTCGGCGCCGGGCAAGATCGCTCCCTTGTGCGGGTAGAGGCCGAACCAGCGCGCCGCGTTCTCGCTCGAGACCCGTGCGACCGTCGGGAGGTCGATGCGATCCCTTCGAACTCCTTCGCTCATCAGGACCGGCAGGATCACTCCCGAGCCGGGGTAGCCGCCCACTTTCGTGGTCCAAACATTGTCGGTCGCCATCGACTTCGTCCGGTTCGGGATGTGGTCGGAGCCCAGGCAGCGGATGTCGCCGCGAGCGAGCGCCTGCCACAGGGCCTCGTTGTCCGACCGGCTTCGGAGGGGAGGGTTCACTCGGGCGATCACTTCGAAGCGGTCGTCCTGTGTGAAGCACAGGTACTGCGGACAGGTCTCGCCGATGACGGGGACGCCCCGCTGCTGGGCCTCCCCGATCATTCGGGCCCCCTCCGCCGTCGACACGTGCACGATGTACGTTGGGCAGCCGAGGCGCTCGGCGAAGTGGATCGTCCGAAGGACCCCGTCCTCTTCGCAGAACCGCGGACGCGACTCGCAGTAGGCGGCCTGGTCGGTGCGGCCGGCCCGGATCATCTCCTCCCGCAGGTAGGGATGCATCTCCCAGTTTTCGGCATGCACGAGCGCCGACGCGGGGGCTCCGAGCGCGCGGATGTGCTGGAGGGCGAGATAGAAGAGCCCGTCATCGATCCCCCAGACCTCGGGATAGATCTCCGCGGCCCGAGTCGCCGGGTAGAACTTGAACGTCGCGACCCCATGGTCGGAGAGGAGCCTCGGGAGCTCCGCCTCCTGCTCGGGGCGCCCGATGATCGGATGAAAGCCGACGTCGAGCAGGCTCTCCTGCGCGAGCGTGCGGATGAGCTCCGGCAGGTGCGAGGAATACGGGTCCTTCCGCCCGACGAAGGAGAACCCCGACGTGATGCCGCCGACGGCCATCGATTCCGTCTCCGAGCGGATGTTCTGGGAGAACGGCCGCTGCCCGTAGGCGATGTGCGTGTGCGGGTCGATGCCGCCGGGAAGGAGGATCTTCCCCGTGATGTCAAGGACCGAGGCACCGTGCGGGGAGAGCGTCTTGGCCACCGCGACGATGTGCTCTCCCTCGATCGCCACGTCCGCCTCGACCACCGCGGTCGAGGTGACCACCCGTCCGCCCCGAAGTACCCGGTCGTAGCCGCCCACGATCCATCCCGTAGCGGCCGGTCGCTTTATCGGCTCCGATGCGCGGGGTCGTCGACGCGGCTCGGGGAGGAAGCGCCGCGGCCGGTCGCCGACGCCTCGCGTCGTGCGGTCCGGAGCACTCGGCCGGGGGGACCGCGGCGCATCGTCCCCTCCTCCATCACCACCGCCCCGCCCCGGATGGTCAGGACCGGCATTCCGGTGACCTTCCAGCCTTCGTAGAGGGTAAAGTCGCACGCGGAGTGCAACGTGTCGGCGCTCAGGGTCGCCGTCCGTTCGAGGTCGACGATCGTGAGGTCGGCATCCGATCCCGGCCGGATCGATCCCTTCCCCGGGATCCGGTGGATCCGCGCCGCGTTCGCCGAGGTGAGCTCGACGAGCCGCTCGAGGGTCAGGCCCCGCTTCCGCACGCCTTCGCTGAGAAGGATCGGCAGCATCGTCTCGGTCCCCGCGAACCCGTTCTGCTGGCTCCAGATGTCCCCCTTCCCCACCTTCGCGGCGCGGAGGAGCAGGGTGCAGTGGTCGGTACCGACCGTGTCGATCTGTCCGGAGAGAAGACCGCTCCAGAGGCCTTCCCGGTCCGCCGGTCCCCGGATCGGGGGCTTCACCTTCCCGAGCTGGGCGATCGACGGCATCGTGTAGTCGAGCGCGAGGTAGTGGGGGCAGGTTTCGAGGTACGCCTCGACGCCGCGGGCGCGCGCCGACGCTCCGAGCGCCGGTCCTTCCCGCGTCGAGACGTGGACGATGTAGACGGGTCCGGCGAGCGACTCGGCCAGCCGGAAGACCCGCTCCATGGCGGTGAGCTCGAGGACGTTCGGGCGGGCGTCGGCCCATGCTTTGAGGTCGGTTCTCCCCGCCGCCTCGAGCTCGTGCGAAAGGAGGTCGAGCGCCGGCGGCGTCCACTCGCAATGGACCATGGGCGTCCCGCCGCACCGCAGGACCTCGCGGAGCCCGGCGTAGAAGGCGCTCTCGCCGATCCCGTAGAAGGCGTCGCCGTTCAGGAACATCTTGAAGGAGGTGACCCCCTGGGCGACGAGCGCTGAGACCTCCGCGACCTGCGCGAGGCTCGTCAGCGCCGGATAGAAGACGACGTCGACCCCGGCGCGCGATTCGATCCGTTCTTGTTTCCGGGGCAGGTGGGTGAGGTAGGAGCCTTGGTCCATCGCGCAGTGCATCACCGTCGTCACTCCCCCCGCGAGCGAAGAGGCCGACTCGCTCGCGCACTGGTCGGCGAACGCATCGAGATCCGGCAAATTGAACACGCCCCAGTGGGTGTGGGGGTCGATGAGCCCGGGGAGCACGAACTTCCCCCGGGCATCCACGACCCGGTCAGCCGCGACGTGGGAGGAGTCGCGGAGGAGTCCCGTTACGCGACCCTCCTCGATGACAACGTCCGCTTCCATGCGGTAGCCGTCGGTGACGACGCGGCCCCCACGAACGATCAGGTCGGCGTTCATGGGGCCCGCCCTACCGGGGCAACGCGCGCCCGCCGCAGGAGTCCGGAGATCGGGGCGAGCGTGGGCTCCCGGTCGAGGGCGAGCAGGCGCGTGAAGAGCTGGTGGGCCGTGCGGGTCGGGAGGTGGCCCGCCGTGTTCCGCAGGAACTTGATGCGCCGGTCGTTCGGCGGTATGGGCCGCTCGGGATAGCCTTCCGCGACCGCGTCGGACCTCTCCCACGTCCGGCCGCCCGCCCGCACGCGCACGCGGGTCGGCCGGCGCCGAACGTACGGGAGCTTCTCCGTGACGAGCTGCCGGTAGAGGTCCCGGACGACGGACGGGTCGGCCCGGATCCGTACTTTGGCGAAAAGACGGGAGACCCGCGGGTCCTGGAGCGCAGCGGAGGACTGCCAGGCCGGGCCCGGGGCGTAGTACGGTAGAAGGGCGAATCCCCAGGCCAAGGCGAACTGGGCATCGACCGGATCACGGACCTCCCGGTTCGCGAGCACAGGCACCTCGACGATCGGGTCCGAGGTCACCTCGACCGACTCGATCGCCTCCGGGGCAGTCCCGGTCTCGGAAAGGAATCGCTCGAAGAGGTCGAGCCCGACGTGCCCCACGCCCCCGGTGGGGAACCGTTTGAAGACGGAATCGAGGATCCGCCAGTGGTGACCGAGGTCGGCCGCGGCCCCCTCGACATCCGCGGGACCATTGCCGAGGATCGCCAGGAGCCCGTTCGGACCGACCAGCGCGTCGGGGTCCCCCCGGTAGCCGGCGCGGGCGAGTTCGAGCGCGGTCGCCGCGCCAAGGCTGACCCATCCGGGGGACCCGTACTTGAGGTCCGACGGCCGGGCGGTGAAGAAGAAGCGCGAGCTGATGGGCACGGGCGCGAGGCCGGCCGCGATCCCGAGGGCCGAGAGGACCGTGGCCGGTTCGGTCCGGGCGAGGCGCGCCGCACCCACGACTGCCCCGACGATGCCGGCGGTGTACGCGCTCCAGCGCTCGCGGAACTCGTAGGTCGGTCTCCGCGCGCTCCCACCGACCGAACGGAGCCCCGGCATGCGTCCGGCGATCTGCGCCGCGACCTCGTGGGCTACCACGACCGCGACCAGGAGGTCGCGGCCGGACCGTTCGCCGAGCTCCGCGGCGACCCACGGCGCGGGCAGAACGAACGGGGCCACGTGACACGGAGTGAGGTCCGGATCGAACTCGAGCGCGTTGACGAGCTCCCCCCAGGCGAACGCGGCGGGTCCGGGGGCCAGCCGCTCGGGACTTCCTGGGATCGAGACACCGGCCCGCTGGGGGAAGCCGCGGGCCCAGGTCGCCGCCGCTCGAGACTTTCGGGAGTCGAGTCCACCGAGGGCGCACCCGACACAATCCGTCGCGATCGCGCGGGCCATTTCGCGCACGTTCTCGGGAACGTCGGTCCAGCGGAGGCCGAGGCCCCACGTCACGATCCGCTCGACCGGGCTACCCTCCGTACGCACCGGCATCGCTGATAGCTCCTTTCACCTCGAGCGCCGGGCGCGGGTCAGCGACCGAGCGCGCGACCCCCATCCAGCGCGAGACAGATCCCGGTGACGAACCGGGAGGCGGGCGAGACCAAGTAGAGGACGGCGTCGGCGACGTCCTGGGGGTCGCCGAGACGCGGTAGGAGCGTCGCCGCACGGAAGAATCGCATCGCCTTCGGGTCGCGGAGGGTCGGCGCGGTCATGGGGGTGCGGATGAACCCGGGGTTCACGGCGTTCACGCGGATCCCGTCCGGCGCGAGGTCGGCCGCCATGGAGCGGGTCAGCGCGTCGAGACCGCCCTTCGAGGCCGAGTACGCCGCGCGGTCCCGACCCCCGATCAGACTGTAGACCGAAGAGATCGTCACGACCGCAGCGTCCTTGGACCGGCGCAGGTGCGGGACCGCCTCGTGGCAGACGAGGAACGTCCCCGTGAGGTTGATGTCGAGGAGCGCGCGCCACGCGGCCGGATCGGTCGTCGCCACACTGCCCTTCGCCGTGACGCCCGCGGCGTTGACCAGGATATCGAGGCCTCCGAGCCCCGCGGCGGCGGTACGGACGGCGCGCGCGACCTCGGCGACGCGGGTCACGTCGGCGGGGGCGACGATCGGAGCGGGACCCGCTGTCGACAGGGATCGGGCCAGGGCGCGGAGGCGTACGGCGTCCCGGTCGACGAGCGCGAGCGAGGCCCCGGCCTCGGAGAACGTGCGGGCGATCGCCTCTCCGATCCCTCCCGCCGCGCCGGTAAGGAGGGCCCGGTGCCCATCCAGTCGAAAACGCGCTGAAAGTGGGGGGGGAGCGCGAGGCACACGGGCCCCACGCGGTCGGACAGAAAAGCCTTCGGCCCGGAACTCCCCGGCTCCTTGATCCCGATCCACCTCGCTAGAGGAACGGGATCGCCACGCCGATCAGGAACCCGGCGAACCCCGAGCCCAGCCCGATCACCAGCATTCGAAGGCCGCTCTTCCAGAGCGAGCCGATCGTCAGCTTCGCTTCGTACCAGCCGATCAGGAAGAGCGTGATCGCGCTCAGGACGACGGCGACGTACGCCGCGAGATGCGGGTCGTTCAAGAGGAAGAAGAACGGAAGGAGCGGAATGAGGTGGCCGAGCAGGGTCGAGCCCCCGACCACGGCGGCGCTCTTCCGGGGCGCGTCGGTCCCGATCGGGCTCAGGTTCAGCTCGAAGGCCATCATGAGATTCAGCCAAGCCTTCGGCTTCTTCTCGATGCGCGCGAGCATGTCGTCGACCTCGGCGCCCTCGTACCCCCAGTCCCGCAGGATGACCCGGACCTCCTCCCGCTCGAGCTCGGGCACCTCCCGCATCTCCCGCTCTTCTCGCGCGATCTCGCTGTGGTAGAGCTTGCGACGCGACTCGGTCGAGGTGTAGGCGACCGCCGCCATGGCGAGCGATTCCGCCGCGAGCGCGGCCAGGCCCGCGATCAGGATGAAATGGGCCGGGGCGTTCGCGGCGACCAGGCCGAGCAGGATCCCCAAGACATTGACGAGCCCGTCCTGGCCACCGAGAATGAAATCGGAGAGGAGGGTCGGTCGGGGATGCTGCTCCATCTGGGCGCGCTGAGCCATTGGCGCGCGCGCCACCCGGCCGCTCGATAAGACGCTAGCGGCTCACCGGTCGGGGCTCACGTCGAGCACCCCCTCTGGGGTCGCTTAACCGGGGAGCGCGGCCCCCTCGGCGAGCGCGCGCAACTTGCGGAGGGCGACCGGATGGGTCACCCCGTTCATGCCGGCGAACGTCTCGAAACCGCAGTCCGTTCCGCCCCAGGCGTTCTCCTCGCCCACGATCTTCCCGAGGAGGTCGAGCCGCATACGGACCGTCTCCTTCGACTCGACGATCGGGGTCTTCACGTCGATCACACCCCCGACGAACGCGAGGTGCGACGGCCAGCCCTGTTCCCGGGCGTATCGTCCGAGGAGGACGAGGTCCCCTTCGTGACGCGGGTTCGCGAGTTCGCCGACGATCGCCCCGACCCGGAGCCGCGCGAGCTCGGGAAGGACCCGGGCAAAGTCGGCGTCCGTCTCGTGCGAGGCCGCGTAGTTCCCGTAGCAGTAGTGGACGCGAACGCGCTCCCGGGGCAGGCCCCGGATCGCCGAGTTGATCGCGTCGACATGGTGCGGGAGCGCCGCATAGAAATCGGTGCCCCAACCCGAGGCGGTCTGCTTGCCCATCGCCAGGTCGGGGGCATCGATCTGGAGGACGGTCCCCGGGACCTCGAGGATCGCCCGATACTCCTTCGCGAGCTCGTGGGAAAGCGCGTTCAGGTAATCGAGGTGGGTCGGATAGATCTCGGGGTTGTTCGGATAGAAGATCGTGATCACCCCGGGGGAGGGCGAGGGGAGGAAGAGGCTCGGGGCCCGTTCCTCCTTCGCGAGGCGGACCGCGTCGTGCGCCTCCCGCGCCGCGCTCTCCGCCCCGGCGTACGCGAGCGGGGCGACGATCTTCGGCAGGGAAAACGATCGCTCGACGCTCCCCATGGCCGCGGCCATCGCGGGATTCGACTCGACCAGGTCCTCGAGGAGCTCGGTGTTCATCGGCATCGAGACGCGTTCGGTCGCCGAGAAGCCGGTGAAGCGGTGGGGAAGGAAGCTCGTGTAGCCGGCGACCCGTTGCTGGCCGTTCGACACCTCGTCGAGCCCGTGCGCGCTTCCGAGGGGGTGGAGCTGTTCCCGAATCGTCGCACGCTCGGCCGCGAGGTAGGTGTCGGCGTGGCCGACCCCGAGCTCGCCCGTCGGGCTCGCGGCGAGCAGGGAGAGGATCTCCTTCGGCCGGAACCAGCTACCGGTCATCGTCGTGCGATACGTCATCTTCCGCTCCGGCCCTCGGAAGGCGTCCGTTCCGATTTGAGGATTTGCCCGGGTGCCCGCCTTGCTCCCGACGAAAACCGCCATCGCCCGACGAAAGCGTCGACGCGAGAACGTCGGCCGCCCCACGGAGGGACGGGAGTCCGGCCGAAACTGCGGACGACGAGTCGCACGGGCGTCTCGCGCCCTCCGGGGGCGCAACCTCTAATCCTTCCCGCGGAACTGCGCGGCGGTCCGGCTCATGAGTACTCCCGTGCGCGCGTTCCCCGTGGGCTCCGTCGGCCCGCCTCCGCTCGCGGCGCCCAACGCCTCTCGCCCGAGCACCACCGCGCACGAGACGAGCGTCCTCGTCCTCACGGCGCTCGGATCGCTGATGGTCGCGATCGACAGTACGATCGTCATCCTCGCTTTCCCCACCATCTCCGGCGACCTCTCGGCGCCGCTTGAATCGGTGATCTGGACGATCTTGATCTACCTCCTGATCACGACGGCGCTCACCACCCAGGCCGGCCAGATCGGAGATCTCCTGGGGCGGGGGCTCGTCTACAACACCGGATTCTCGGTCTTCACCATCGGCTCGGCGCTCTCGGGCTTCGCGCCGAACGTGACGTTCCTCGTCGCCGCCCGGGCCGTGCAGGCCGTCGGCGGGGCCGTGATGTTCTCGAACGGGGCGGCGCTCATCGCGACGGTCTTCCCTCCCCTGCGTCGCGGACGCGCGTTCGGCTACCTCGTGTTCGGTTGGAGCATCGGGGCGATCCTCGGGATTCTGCTCGGAGGCGTGATCACGACCGCCCTCGGCTGGCGGTACATCTTCTTCATCAACATCCCGATCGGCATCGGAGCGGTCGCCCTCGGACTTCGGACCCTGCCTCGGACCGAGCGCAAGCGAGTCCACTTCGACCTCGGGGGATTCCTCACGTTCTCCATCGCGCTGACGCTCATCTGCTACGGGGCGATCGAGATCGCCTCGTATGGCGCCTCGCTCCTCAATGCCGCGTACGTGGTCGCCGGGGCGCTGTTGCTGCCGCTCTTTGTCGCGCTCGAGCTCCGGATCTCCCACCCGATGGTGGACCTCCGCCAGTTGCGGAACCGCCTGCTCGGATTCTCGCTCCTGGCGGGGTTCCTCCAGGCGCTCGGGTACCTCTCCGTGGTCTTCCTGCTCACGATGTACCTTCAGGGGTTGCGCGGGCTCTCTCCGCTCAACGCTTCCCTGCTGCTCGTTCCCGGCTACCTCGTCGGCGCCTTCGTCGGCCCCTACATGGGACGCCGCGTCGACCGCTTCGGCCCCCGGGCCCTCGCCACGGGAGGCATCCTCGCGATGGCGGTCGCCGTGGGACTCTACTCGCTGCTGACACCGGACTCCTGGCTCGGATGGATCCCGGCGATCTCGGTCCTCGGGGGCGTCGGCTCCGGGATGTTCTATCCGGCCAACACGACCGCGATCATGAGCCAGGCGAGCCCGTCGACCTTCGGTTCGGTGAGCGGGCTCCGCGCCACCCTCTCGAACCTCGGCACGCTCCTCAGTTTCGTGCTCGCCCTGACGATCGCATCGGCGAGCATCCCCCGCGCCGTGGCCTACCAGGTCTTCCTGGGTACCACGAACCTGATCGGGGGCCTCGGCAGCGACTTCCTCAACGGCCTCCACGCCGCGTTCCTGGGTTCGCTCGGCGTGCTCATCCTCGCGGCGGCGCTCTCCTGGTCCCGGGGGCGGGTCGCCGCCGCACCGCCGACGGGGCCCGCTTCACCGGCGGACGCGGCGCCAGAGGCGCACGGCGTCGCGCACGATCCGCTCATGGTCGAACGCGAGGGGTCGGGCGGCGGAGAGTAGCACCCATTCCGCTCCCTCGGCGTCGTCGCCACCGCGGGGTCGCCCGGCCCGACCGCGCATCAGGAACGCGACGCTCGTGCTGGGCTTTCGGGGGTCGCGATCCGGGCCGGAGTAGACCCCGACGATCTTCCACGGGCGGGCCGAGAGGCCGGTCTCCTCCCGAAGTTCGCGCACCACGGCCGCCTCGACGGTCTCGCGCTGCTCGACGAACCCCCCCGGGAGCGCCCACATTCCCCGAAACGGAGCTCGGCCCCGCCGGACGAGGAGCAGACGGCCGTGCTGGATCCAGACGGCGTCGACCGTGAGCGCGGGATTCTGGTACCGCGATCCCATCTTCCTCCGTCGCGCCCCCCGACCGTACCGACCGTCGTTAGGAGAAAAGGTCGGGGACCGTCCGGTCCATCTCCACGTTCAGTACGGCCGGGCCCTCGGTCTCCCGGAGCTGGAGAAGCGCGCGTTCCAACGACTCCGCGCTCGAGGCGCTCTCCGCCGGGAGTCCGTACGCCTTCGCAAGCCCTTCCACGTCGACCCCGGGGAGGTCGAGGTAAGCGGCTTTCGCGAGCAGGGGATGGTTCGCCTTCGAGTAGCTCTTGAGGATGTTGTACCCGCCGTTGTTCACGACCACGACCTTCACCGGTACGCGGTAGCGGGCGAGCGTCCAGAGCGCCTGTACCGAGTACTGGAGCGCTCCGTCCCCGAGCACGACCACGGTCTTCGGCCGTTCGAGTCCGATGCCGATCGCGGCGGCGAGCCCCCATCCGAGCTGTTGGCTCCGGGAGGAGAAGTAACTGTCCCGACCGTCGTAGAATCCGCACGACTTCATCGTGGGGATGAGCGACACCGACTCGTCCACGAGCGAGTAACCGCGGAACGCTCGGCGGATCGCATCGACGACGTACTCGCCGCCCAGTCGTGGCGCGGCGCGAGCCACCCGGTTCGCCCGCTGGAAATCGGTCGGGCGCGAGAACCGACGTCCGGTCGGCGGTACCTCGGCGAGGAGCGCCGTCAAGAGCCGCTTCAGGTCGCCGAGGACGCGGTCGCACTCGAGCTTGTTCGGCACCGAGGGGTCCGAACCGAGGTAGACCATTCGGTCCCCCCGCGGCAGCGGCGCGGCGCTGTAGGGGTAGAGCGTCAGGTCGGCGCCTACGAGCAGGATGAGGTCGTGGGGAGCGAGGAGCGAGGAGATGAGGGCGCTGTGGGGGAGGAGGTCGCCCGCGAAGTGGCGGGAGGCTCCCGGAACGGGGGCCCGGGAACAGATCGGCTCGGCGTACACCGGCGCGCCGAGCCGGTCGGAGAGCGCCTCGACCTCCGCGAACGCATCGAAGACGTCGACCTCGAAGCCCACGACGAGGACCGGGGCGGACGCGGCCCGGATCCGCTCGGCGAGGTGGGTGACGTCGTCCACTCGGTCGTCGGGGGGAGGGTCGGGGGCCCCGTACGGCGCGGCCTCCTCCTCGAGGACGTTCATCGGGAGGCTGAGCAACACCGGACCCATCGGTGGCTCGAGCGCGTGACGGAATGCGTGACGCACGGCGTCGTCGAGCTCCGAGGCGCCGCGAACCTCGTGGGAATACTTCACGAGCCCGTGGACCATCGATTCGAGGTCGCCGTAGAGGAGCGGCGCTTGGGTCTCGTGCCGCAGGTCCTGCTGGCCGACCGTGAGCACGACCGGGGATCGGTTGCGTCGCGCGGAGTCGATGAACCCGATCGAGTTGCCGAGCCCCGGCGCCGCGTGGAGGTTCGCGACGCTCGGTGCGCGGCGGACCTGCGCGGCCCCATCCGCGGCCCCGACCGCGAGTGCGTCGTGGAGCGTGAGGTAGTACTCCTGGCGCAACCCCTCAAGGAACGGGAGCTCGGTGGTGCCCGGGTTGCCGAACACGCGCTCAATGCCGTGGGCCGCCAGTGCGTCCGAGAGCGCCCGAGCGACCTTCATGCAGAAGAATCCGGACCCGACGGAGCTCCTACGGCGCGGCTCCCGGCGTGTCGACGCGGTAGAGCGGTTCCTTTCCCTGCACGTAGCGAAGCACGTTCTTCACCGTCTCCTCAAGGAACCGTTGCTGGGCCTCGAACGTCACGCCGGCGATGTGCGGCGTCCAGAGCGCGTTCGGGGCGCGGAAGACCGGGTCGGTGAGGTCGGGGGGCTCCGACGGGTAGACGTCGATCCCGGCCCGGAGCCGACCGTCGGACACCGCGCGGCAGAGCGCCTCAGGGTCGACGAGCTCGGCCCGGGCCGTATTGATGAAGATCGCCTGGTCCTTCATCCGCGCGAACGCCGGCGCGTCGACCAGGTTCCGAGTCCGGTCGGTGAGCGGCAGGTGGAGCGAGAGGATATCCGACTCGGCGAGGAGGTCGTCCCAGCTGACCCGCGTGAGGCCGAGCCGACGCTCCTCCTCGGGAGCGAGCGGCACGATGTCGGTGTAGATGGTCGAGGTTTCGAACGGAACGAGCCGCGCCGCGAGCTCCCGACCGATCCGGCCCATTCCCGCGATCCCGAAGACCTTGCCGGCGAGGTCGTTCGCCCCGGTCAGCCTCGGCCATTCGCCCTTGCGGAGGTCGGCGTCGAGCCCCCGCAGGTCGCGCAAGAGGGCGAGGGCGAAGAGGACGACGTGTTCGGCGACGGTCTTCGAGTTCGCGACCGGTATGTTCGAGACCCCGATGCCCCGGGAACGGCAGGCGTCGAGGTCGACGCGGTCGTACCCCGTGCTCGCGACCTGGACGAATCGGAGGGCGCCGAGTCGCTCCACGGTCTCCGCCGGCAGCCCGTGAAACGTGGTCAGGATCAGGACCTCGATCTCCTCGGGTCGGTACCGCCCGGCGGCCTCGACCGACGTCACCACCTCCACCTCAGGCAGTACCGCGTGGACGCGGCGTTCGATCTCCTCGAGCGGAAGGAACGGTGGAAGCACGGCCCGGATCCGCACGGAGCGGGGAACGAGACCCACGCCTATATCTTTCCGCCAGCGCGGGGTCGGGTGGAGCGGAGCGCGGCCGGAGAAGGCGCAGGAGGATCCTCGAACGCGTCCCGGTACACGACCCTCAGCCCCCCCAGGGCACTCGCTGCCGGTCGGCCGCAAGGACTAAGAGGCGAAGCGCCGCACGCTCCCCCGGGAGGCCCGGCGGACGGGGACGAGAGGCGTGAACCACGAAGCCGGACCCATGGTGCATCGCGCCGTACGCTCCGGTGCGGCCGTCCTGATCTTCGGGGGGCTCGAGTTCCTCGTCGGGATGGCGGTCGTCCAGACGCAGTATCCGAACTACAGCCTCACCCAGAACTTCATCAGCGACCTTGGCGGGGCGAACTCCCCGTGGGCGCTCGTGTTCGATGCCTCGGTCATCCTGCTCGGCCTCTGCGCGGTCGTCGGTGCGCTCCTCATCTGGTCGGCGTTCGACGACCGACCGAGCCGGGGCGCCGGCCTCAGCCTGCTCCTGATCGGTGGGATCGGCGCGATCGGAGTCGGGGTCTTTCCCGAGACGACGCCGGTCCTCAACGGCCACATGCACGACATCGTCTCCTTGGTCGCCTTCCTCGGCGCCGGCCTCGGCCTCGTCGTCGTCTCGTTCGCCATGGTTCCCGCCGCGCGGTGGGGGTCCTCGCGACCGTTCACGGTCCTGTGCGGAGGTATCACGATCTTCGCGATCGTGCTGTTCAGCGCGGGGACCTACGGAGGCCCGGCCGGGCTGTTTCTCGGATTGGGCCCCGGCGGCATGGAGCGTCTGATCGTCGCGCCGATCCTTCTGTGGGCCGTGGCCGAGGGGGTCCATCTCTACCGGCTCCCCCGGTACGCCCCCGCCTCGTTGCCGACGCGGTCGAGCTAGCGTCCACCGCCGAGCCGGCGCGTCCCCGAGGAAAGGTTAAAGTCGCTACCTCCCGTCCTCGGTCGATGCAGATTCTTCGCAGCAAGGCGCCGCTGCGGATCAGCTTCGCGGGAGGTGGGACGGACGTCTCTCCCTACCCGGAGGAGAAGGGAGGGGCGGTCCTGAACTGCACGATCGATCGGTTCGCCTTCGCGACGCTCGAGGTCGTCCCGGGTCGCGCGGGGAGCACGACGGTGGAATCGCTCGACTACAACCAGAAGATCCTCTATCAGAAACCGTCCGACCTGCTGTACAACGGGGAGCTCGACCTGGTCAAGGCCGCGCTCAAGGTGCTGCGGCCCGCCGTCGCGGGCCACGGCGCCGAGGAGAATCTGCGGTTGTTCCTGCACTCCGACGCTCCGGCGGGCACCGGCCTCGGAGGCTCGTCGACGATGTGCGTCGCACTCGTGGGCGCGTTCCAGCGGTACCTGCGGGAGCCGCGGACCGCCTACGAGGTCGCGGAGCTGGCGTACCGTATCGAGCGGGAGGAGCTCGGGATCAAGGGGGGTCGACAGGACCAGTACGCCGCCGCCTTCGGCGGGTTCAACTACCTCGAGTTCGAGCGGGACCGCACGATCGTGAACCCCCTCAAGATCCAGCCCGACGTTCTGAACGAGCTCGCCTACCGCCTGTTGCTCTGCTACACGGGGTCGGGTCACTTCTCGAACGACATCATCGAGCAGCAGCAGCGGAACTACACCGAACGGCGGGAGGAGACGGTCGCGGCGCTCGACGCGAGCCGTCGGCTCGCCGTCGACATGAAGCGCGAGCTCCTGCGCGGGAACATCGACGAGATGGGTCGCCTGCTCGACGAGGGGTGGAAGTTCAAGCAGCAGTTCACCCCGGGGATCTCGAACCCTCGCATCGATACGCTCTACGCTCGCGCCCGGGGGGCCGGCGCGCTCGGCGGCAAGCTCCTCGGCGCGGGAGGCGGCGGCTACATGCTCCTGTTCTGCGACTTTGCCCGGAGGGCGGACGTCGCGAACGCCGTCGTCTCGGCCGGGGGGAGCGTGACCGACTTCTCCTTCGAAATGAACGGGCTCCAGACCTGGTCGGTCCGCGGGGCCAGCTAGGGGCGGATCGAATGGGAACGATCGACGGGCCGCACGGCTCCCCTCCGAAGGTCTCCATCGTGCTGGCCACGTTCAACGAGCGGGCGAATCTTCCGGTGCTGCTCGACGGGCTCCGCGCGCAGGAACTCCCCTCGTTCGAGGTGATCATCGTCGATGACGGGAGCACCGACGGGACGCGCGAAGTCCTCTCTGCGGCCGCGCGGTCGGACCCTCGGCTGCGGCCCGTGTATCACGACGGGAAGCAGACGACGTTGCGGGCCCAGTGCCAGGGGATCTCGACCGCGCAGGGAGCGTACGTCGTCGTGATGGACGCGGACCTCCAACACCCCCCGTCGCTCGTGCCGGCCATGGTCCGCGAGCTCGAGCGGGGAAGCGCGCTCGTCGTGGCGAGCCGGTACGCTCCGGGAGGCGCGGCGGGGCCGCGCACGATCTCCCGATGGTTGATCTCGCGCGGCGCCGAGTGGGCCGCCCGCCTTCTCCTGCCGCCGAGCCGCCGGGTTTCCGACCCCGTCTCGGGGTACTTCGCCTTTCGCCGGGAGATATGGGTCCCCCTCGACCCTCTCTACCGGGGCTACAAGCTCCTCCTCTTCGTGCTCGTCATGGCCGAGGGCAAGAGGGTGACGGAGGTCGGATTCCGCTTCGAACCCCGCGCGAGCGGCACGAGCAAGGTCACCGAGGGGCTCGGGTTCGTGCGCATCTTCGTTTCCGAGCTGTCGCTCGCCCGCCGTCTCCGCTCGCTCCTGCGAAGTCGACCCGCGAGCCGCGTACCGGTCCCCGAGACCGGTGCCCCCGCGGCGGGTTCGGACCGCTGACGGGCCGTGGAGGCGCCCGGAAGGCCGCTCGCCCGCCCGTGCCGGGAAGGTCTATAACGCCGGTCCGCTCCTCCTGCCGGGGAGGGAAGACGCTGCCGAGTACCCCCGGGAACCGCCCGGAACCCGCTCGGACTGGGTCGCACCCACGCGCCCGGCCGGGACCGCCCCCATGCTGATCCTCATCACCGGCGCCTCGGGGTTCATCGGGCGCCACCTCTCGACCTACGCCCGGGAGCTCGGGCACGAGGTCGTGGGCACCTATCTCAGCACGCAGGAGCTCACCGCACGCGACCTGCCCCGCTCGGGGATCCGCTGGGAGCGGCTCGACATGCAGGACCGCGCCGCCGTCGAGCGCCTCGTCACCGACCTCCGCCCCGACGGCGTGTTCCACCTCGCCGCCCAGGCGTATGCCCAGAAGGCGTGGCGGGACCCGGCCGACACGTTTCGGACGAACGTCCTCGGAACGATCTATCTCTACGAAGCCCTCCGCAACGCGCCGCCGGCGAAGGGGACGCTCCTCGCCGCCTCCGCCGCCGCCTACGGGGTGCCGCCACGACTCCCGATCTCCGAGGATTTTGCGTTGAACCCGACGAACCCGTACGGGGTCTCGAAAGCCGCCCAGGACATGCTGTCGTTGCAGTACTCGCTCAACTTCGGGCTGCGGATCGTGCGGGCGCGCCTGTTCGGGACGACCGGGCCGGGCAAGACCGGCGACGCGCTGAACGACTTTGCCCGCCAGGTCGCCCGGATCGAGAAGACCGGCAGCGCCGGACCGCTCAAGGTCGGAAACCTCGACACGCGACGCGACGTCTCCGACATCCGGGACGTGGTGCGCGCGGTGTGGACGGTCTTCGAAGTGGGGGACCCCCGCTCGCCGGTTAACGTAGGAGCCGGGGAGAACTACTCGATCCGCTCGTTCGCCGAGGCCCTCGTCCGCATCGCGCGCGTCCCGATCGAGATCACGCCCGATCCGGCGCTCTTCCGGCCCACCGACGAGCCGGAGAACCGGGCCGACATTTCGCGCCTGCGGGGCCTGGGATACAGCCCGACCTATCCCATCGACCGCACGATCGCCGACTCTCTCGAGTACTGGCGCGAGGCCGAACGGGCCGCGTGAGCCGTCGAGCGCCCGGGCCGCTTCCCGAGGCCGGTGTGATGTCGTACGTGGCGTACGTACGGATAGGCCGACGGACCTAGCAGGGGGTCACGCGGCGTACAGGAGCGTGGTTCTCTCGCGTCGGCGACGGTCCGGGGGAATGCGGGTGAAGAGCTCCGGACCCTGGCCCTCGGCCCGGCAGGGGCGGCCGTGTCGAGGTGACGCACGGCAAAACGAATTCGATACCCAACTATAATAGGGGGTGCCCCGGTTCGAATTATACCCTCGGAACTGTTCGGAACATGGACGCGATGTACCGGCCCCTGGGCGAGGTTCCCTCGCTCGACATTCTGCGCCCTTCCCCCGCGAACGCCTCGCCCATGGAGCGGTCCCGTTTCCCCCTCCCCCGCGGACCGGAGGCGACGGGAGTCGAAGCCTCGCATCCCCGAGTGCTCATCTCGGTCCCGGTACGCAACGAGGCCCCCCGACTCGCGGCGTCGATCCTCGAGCTCGTGCGGGTCCTGGACCGTTCGGGGCTCGCGTACCGCCTGGCCGTCGCGGAGGACGGGTCGACCGACGGGAGCCAGAAGGTCCTCGCCGAGCTGCGGGAACGCCTCCCTTCGCTGCTCGTCCAGGAAAGCCCCCGCGCCCTCGGTCGGGGTCGGGCCCTCCGGATGCTCTGGTCAAAGGAGTCTGCGGACGTGTACTGTTTCACCGACGCCGACCTCGCCGCCGGGGCGGAAGCGGTCGTGACCGCGGTCCGCCGCGTGCTCGCGGGAGAGGAGGTCGTGGTCGGGTCCCGCTACGCGCCCGGCGCTCAGCTCTCCCGCCCTCCCGTACGTTCCCTGGTCTCCCAGGCCTACAACCGTCTCCTCCGGCTCACCTTCGAGGAGCCGATCCAGGACCACCAGTGCGGGCTCAAGGCATTCAGCGCCTCCACCGTTCACCGCCTTTTGCCGCTCTCTCGGGAAGACTCCTGGTTCTGGGACACCGAGATGCTGATCCTCGCCCATCGCGCGGGCATCCCGGTCGTCGAGATGCCGGTCGTCTGGACCGAGACCAAGGTCAAGCGCACCCGTTGGGGCCGACTCGCTTCGGACATCTACCTCCACGGGAGCGGCCTCCTCCGCCTGCGGGCCCGCCTCGACGAGGAGCGAGCCCGCTCCCGGCCCGTCCCCACGAGCCGGTCCACCCCGAATGTTACGAACCATACCCGAAGTTGACCCGACCCCGCGACCGGCGGGCGGCACGCTCCTCCTCAACAACTACCGTGCCACTGGGATAGGGGACTTCGGCCTCGAGCTCCGGGCCCGTCTCGGCGGTCCCGTCACGTACCTCGAGACCGACCCGGACGGTCACCACGAGCGCTCCCAGCTCCGGGAGGTCCGCGCGTGGAACGGACCGGCGATCATCAACCTCGGGCTGACGGCGTGGGGCTCGTCCGCGCTTCGCAACCTCGTCGGGTACTTTCACCTCTCGCGCCGGGTCCGCCGCACCGGTCCCGAGACGATCGTCCTCGTCCACAATCTCATCGAAGCGATGGACGCCGAGACCACGGGCTATCCGGTCCCCCCCTGGGTCCGGGTCGGGGCTCACTGGGCGGTCGCGCACGTGACGGGCGCGAAGCTCGTGGCGTTCAGTCGGACGGTCGGCGAGCTCCTCCGGAGCCGCTATCACACCCCGCCCGCGCTCCTCACGCCCCTTCCCTGCGCTCCGGGGAGGGGCGTCGGCTCGCCGCAGGACCCCGCCCTCGGGATCGTGGTTCCGGGGTATCTCTCGCCGTACAAGGGCCACGAACGCCTCCCGGCCATCCGTTCCCTCGTTCCCGAACGGATACCGATCGACGTCGTCGGGGGCCCGCATCGGGTTCTCCGGGAGCGGGACCCCGCCTACCGCCGGAACCTCACGCTCCTCGAGGCCCGTTTGCGCGCGGTGGGGATCCGGGTCCACGGTCGCGTCCCGGACGCCGAGCTCGAACGGCTGCTCACGGGCTCGACGGTCGCATTGTTGCCCTACCGCGCGACGCAGGGGGGCAGCGCGATGTTCTCGCGGATCGCCTCGGCGGGCCTGCCGGTGGTGGCGACCGACCTGCCCGAGTTCCGTTGGCTCGCGGAGCTCGGAGCCGGTGTCGTCCTCACGCCCTCGACCCCGGAGGCGCTTGCGGCGGGGGTGCGGCGCGTCCTCGACGACGCGGAGCTGCGCGCCTCGCTCGTCGCCCGCCAAAACGCCTTCGCCGCGCGATTCTCCTGGGAACGTTTCGTCTGCGATCTCGGGCGGCTCGCGGGCGGGCCCCCCACCCCCGGCGCCGGGGGACCCGCGTCGCCGCTCACGTGAGCCGGTCCACGGTCAGGGTCTCCCCCGCGAAGTAGATCGTCGCGACCTGGGACGGGAACAGCCCGCCGAACTCGAGGTGCGACGCGGCGACGGGGAGCGTGAAGTTGAGGCGGAGGTACTCCCAGACTCCGACCGCGCCGAACGCGGACGCCGTCAGTCCGACCTCCCGGTAGGGGTGCACGCTGCCCCCGGTCCAGTTGTAGACGGCGAGCGCGAGGATCGTGGCGGACGCCGAGGTGACGTTCGTGACCATCAGCTGGAAGGTGACCGTGAAGTTCCCGGCGGGGAGACTCAGGTACGGACCGTACCAGAACGAAAAGTCGTTCGCCGCCGGGTGGATCGCGACGTTCCCCTGCAAGTGCCCGGAGTAGAGGGGGAGCGACCGCGCGGGAAAGAACGTCGGGCCGAGGAGGAGCGGGGGACCGTGGAATCCCTGCTCGAGCCCGAGGATCCCGTACCCGATCGAGAAGACCCCGAAGGCGCCCGATTGGCTCGCGGCAGTGACGTACGGCTCGAGATAGGCATACCAGAACTGCGCCACCGAGTCCGACGAGTCGTCGGCGATGATGTACGTATAGTTCAGGGGGCGAATGGTGCCGGGTTTCCCCGGAAACGCCCAATTGAAGGCCGGACGGCCGGTGAGCTGGACGACGTTGTTCTGGGTGAGCACCGAGGCATTGGACGGAACGAGCGCGATCGTCTGCGCGAGGAAGCGGTCGGCGGTGGACGGGCCCGCGAACTGGCCGGGAAGCTCGTTGATCGTGCCGAGATACCCCCGCTGACTCGTCCCGGGAGCGAGGGGAGAGAACGCGGCGAAGAGGACCGCCGTTACCGCGACGGCCACCCCGAGGAGCCCGGGGGCCCGTCCCCAGGCGCGCGCCCGTCGCGAGCGAAACCGCGAGGGCGGCGCCGCACGGCGTGCTTCCCAGTACGGGAGCCACCGGTCGCGGGAGAAGACCATGAGCCCCCACAAGCCGACCGTCAGGTACTCGAACGCGTCCTGGTGCCCGACGAAGTGGAAGTAGCTCGGGTCCGCGACCCCGAGGAACGCGAGGAGCGGGATCGCCGTGAGGAGCGATTCCCAGGTGAGGAACGCTACTCCGAGGAAGGGGAGGAACGTCATGGCAAGGAAGACGAGACGGGTCTCCACCGTGGCCGAGTAGTGCGGGGCGCCCCCCTGGGTGGAGGAGACGCCGACGTGGTATCCCGCGATCGACCCGCTCGCCACCTCGAAGGCGAAGAGGGCGATCCCGAGGGCCAGCACGTACGGCTCGGCCGAGCGAGGGTTCGCCAGCGAGCGGAGCGTTCTCGCGAGGCTCGCCCAGCTCCGTCGGAGCCTTCCCGAGCGGACCATCTGGGCGACGAGGAAGGCGAGCACCACGCCGAGGGTCAGGGGATTCACGGTCATCGCGAGGAACGCGAGCACCACGAACGCCCACTTCCAGCGAGCCTCGTAGGCGAGGACCATCGAGAAGAAGAGCACGGGAAAGAAGACCTGCAGGTGATAGTCGTTCAGGGCGGCCGACTCGACCTGATAGTTGAGGAGGTACAGACCGGCGAATCCGAACGACATCCAGGGAGAGAACCGGTAGCGTCGCGCCAAGAGGTAGATCGGCAAGGCGGCGAGCGGGACCGCGATGCCTTGCCCCACGAGGAGGGTGTGGGGGTCGGGGAACGCCGCGTACGCCGGGAGCATCACGACGAAGACCAGGCTCTGCCACGGGTAGCTCGAGTAGAACGTCGCCGATTGGGTCGCTTGCCAGCTGTTCGGTCCGCCGTGGAGCGTGATCCAGTAGACCTGGTTGAACGCGCCGAGGTCATTGATCGAGCTGTGGAAGGAGTCGAGGCGCAGGAACGTGAGGTACGTGAAGCCGGCCGCGAAGAGAACGACCGCGGCCAAGAGGTAGGGGACCGGGGACCGGACCAGTCGCCCGAGGCGAGTCGTGACCGGCGTCGGTGGAAGGTCGGTCGGGCGCTGCGAGGTGTCCTCCGCGCGGCTCATGATAGGCCGAGATGCTTCGTGAGGGCGTCGGTCGAAGCGTCGATCGAAAAGCGCCGCGCCGACTCCACGCATCGGGCCCGCAGCGCGGGGTCGGGCGGTTGGCACAGTTGTTCGGTCACGACTCGTTCGAGTTCGGGCTCCGAGCGGACGAGCCAGCCGTCGTGCCCCGGTCGGACGATCTCATGGGCCCCACCTTGATCGAACGCCACGCACGGCGTCCCGCAGGCCATGGATTCGGCCAGGGCGTACCCGAAGAACTCCCGGAACGATGGGGAGAGCGTCACTCGGGCCCCCCGGTACTGTTCGACGAGGGCCGCGTCGTCGAGGAGCCCGAGCGTTTCCGCGTGGGGCGCCGTGGCCCGGCCGATGATCCGGACCCGGACCTGCTGCGCGATGCGGGCGATCGCCCGGTACGCCGGTTCGGCCGGGCTCTTGAGCACCGCGAGGGCGTACGGCGGGGACTCGGTCGCCGGGGTCCCCGGCGCGAAGAGGCGGGTGTCGACCGGAGGGTAGACCACGCCCTCGATCGCAGCGTCGTAGAGGAACGACATCAGTCCGCGAGTGAACTCGCTGTTGGCGAGCACTCGGTCAAATCGTCGAACGAGCGCGGAGTGATGTTCGAGCGCCCGCACGAACCGGGCGCTCAGCACGGTCGTGCCCCATCGATGGGCAGCGCGGAACCCCGGGTCGAGGAGCAGTAGCTGCATGTCGCCGTTGCAGAGATATGCGGTGCGGCCGGGCAGCGGCTCGGCCGCCACGGGGATCGCGGCATCCTGGACGACCAAGTACACTTCGGACGGCGGAAGCCCGCGGGCCATCCGGGCGACTCGTCGGGCCAGCGTGGGACGGTAGGCCATCATCTGCCAGTCCTGCTGCGCTCCCCAGCTTCCGGCATCGACCCGCAGGTCGACACCGGCAGTGCGGTACTCCTCCCGGACCTCGGCGCTCGCGTCGAGGCTGAGGACCACCGGGGCGAAACCCCGGTCCCGGAGGCCCCGGGCGAGGTTGAAGGTGAGACGGGACTCCCCGCTGTCGCGTCGCAATCGGTAGCTGATCAGCGTGAGCCGGCGCGCGGAGCTGCCGGAGTCCGGAGCCGTCGCTGCCGAGCCCCTCGCTCCGGTCATTCTCGGGTTTCCAGACGGTCCGGCTTCTTAACCCTCGTGCGGGAAGCGCAATCCGTGAGGAAGCTCTCTGCTCCGCCCTTTCTCCACGAGGGGTGGCCTCGGCAAGGCGGAGATCCCCCCCGCGCGGAGGACGACCTCCTTCGCGGTGGCCGACCCGGGGGCACGGTCTAGTTCGGTACCAGCCACCGGCGCTGCGCGGGGATCGAGAACGGGGCGAGGAGCCCGCCGACCGCCAGAGCCACGAACTGGAGATCCCGGAGGCTGCGATGGCGAAGCCCGAAGCGCAGGACCTCCCCGGTGGCCTCGAGGAGCTCTCGCGGAGAGCTCGCGCCTCCGAGGACCCGGTTGTAGATCTGCTCCCGGGCCACGCGCAGCCGGAGGTACTGGGCGGCCGTAGGGGATCGGCCGACGCGGGAGGTCATCGACCCGAAGAGCTGGAGCGCTTCCGCGCGGAGCCGGATGTCCCCGACGGTCTTCGACACGTTCTGTCGGTGCCGTCGGACCAGGGTGAACACCCGGTCGTCGAACGCCAGCGGACCTCCCGACAGCAGTCCCGCGAACAACGCGCACGTGTCGGTCATCGCGGGGAGCTCCTCGAGCTCGGTCCGGATCCGCTCGAACGCTGAGCGATGGACGACCGTGGAACTGAAGTTGCGCTCCTGATTGCCCGAGGCCAGAAACGCCAGGAGCCGGTCGCCGTCGGACTCCCGATGAACGGACCACGTGCCCTCGCGGGCCCCGGGGTGGCCGGTGGGGGGTTCGGCACCCTCCTCCCTGGCCGGAGCGGGGTCCGAGAACAGCCGGAATCCGTTGTGGTAGTACGCGAGGTCGGGGACCGCCGCCTGGACCTCGGCGAACCCTAGGAGCCGGGTCGGCAACCAGAGGTCGTCGTCATCCAGGAAGGCGAAGTACTCGGCATCGCTCCGGTCGAGGGCTTTCCCCAGGGTCCCCCCGACCCGCGGGGAGGTGGCGGAGACGACCCGCACCCCCCGTGCGGCGAGCGTCCGGTCGACCTCGGGATCCTCGAAGTCCCGCAGGAGCAGGTACTCGACGGAGAACGGTCCCGGGTCGAGTCGGAGCGCCGAATCGACCGCGCGAAGATAGAACTCTCGGCGACGGTAGGCGGTCACCACCACCGCGACCGTTGGTCTAGATCCCATGGGAATCCCCCCACCCCTCACACTCGAACGTGCGAGGTCTTCGCCGGGGGGCGGCGCAAAGCCCCGAGGGGGGCCAAGGAGGTCATCTCCCGGGGGCCGGGGCACCTTTCGGGTCGATGTGGTAGCGCTCGAGGTCGGCCTCCACCATGAGGCGCACGAGCTCTTCGAAAGAGGTCGACGCCCGCCATCCAAGCTCCCGAGCGGCCTTCGAGGGATCGCCCCGGAGGTTGTAGACCTCGGCGGGCCGGTGAAGGGCGGGGTCGGTCCTTACGTAGCGTTCCCAGTCCCGGATACCGGCCGCCCGGAACGCCGCTTCCGCGAACTCCCGGACCGAATGCGCGGTCCCTGTCGCGCCGACGAAGTCGTCGGGCCGGGAGTGCTGAAGGGTCCGCCACATGAAGTCGACATAATCGGGGGCGTACCCCCAGTCCCGACGGGCATCGAGGTTGCCCAGCGTGATCCTCGTCGCCCGACCGGCCCGGATCCGAGCCACCCCGTCGGTGATCTTTCGGGTCACGAACTCGAGCCCGCGCCGGGGGCTCTCGTGATTGAAGAGGATCCCGTTCGCGACGTACAGCGAGTAGGCCTCGCGATAGTTGATCGCCGCCCAGTAGCTGTACACCTTGGCGACGCCGTACGGGCTCCGAGGATGGAACGGCGTCGACTCGTCCTGGGGCTCCCGCTCGACATGGCCGAACATCTCGCTCGACGATGCCTGGTAGACGCGCGCCGTGGGGGCATGCGCCTTCACCGCTTCCAGGAGGCGGAGGGTCCCGAGCCCGGTGATCTCGCCCGTCAGCGCCGGTTGGCTGAACGACGCCATCACGAACGACTGGGCGCCGAGATTGTACACCTCCTGCGGGTCCGCCCGCAGCACCGCCTGGTTGAGCGAGGACTGATCGATCAGGTCCCCGTCGAGCAAGGTGACCCGGTCGACGATCGCGGCGAGGTTCGACAGATTGGGGGTGCTCAGCCGGCGGACGAGGCCGAACACGCGGTAGCCTTTTTCGACCAGCAGCTCCGCTAGATAGGAACCGTCTTGTCCCGTGATCCCCGTGATCAGGGCCGAACGGTCCGCCACGGGCCGACGATGAGGAGCCGGGCTATTAGCGGTTGTCGTTGGCCGAGCCCCGTCGTTGCGGGGCTCGCCTCCTCCGCTGCCCCTCCGATCGCCGCGGGAGTTCTCGGCAGCGAGGGAGCAGGATCGTCGCGGGTAGCGATGGCTTCAAACCGAGGTGAGCCTCCCCGGGCGCCGGGCGGTGCGACCCATGGATCCTCCGATCACCTCCTTCCGAACGCTCGGCGAGCTCGAGGAGGCGGCATCGAGACGCTCGCTCGACGCTCTCTGGGCCTACATTCAAGGAGGCGCATCGGAGGAGCGCACGCTGCGGGCCAATCGGGACGCCTTCCGTTCCTGGGGCCTCAAACCGCGGGTGCTCGCGGACGTCTCCTCCGTCGACTTGCACACCGAGATCCTGGGCGCTCGCGTGGGGGTTCCGTTCTGGGTCGCTCCGATGGCGTACCAGGGTCAGGTTCACCCCGAGGGAGAGGTGGCCATGGCCCGGGCCGCCGGTCGGGCCCACGTACTCGGAGCCTACAGCACCCTCAGCTCCCGCTCGCTCGAGGAGATCGCGGCGGCCAGCGGAGAAGCACCGCGATGGTTCCAACTGTACCTGCAGCCGGATTTCGAGGTGAGTCGTTCGTTGATCGAACGGGCCGAGCGGGCCCGCTTCTCGGCTATCGTGCTCACCGTCGATACCCCGGTGCTCGCGGTGCGGGACCGGCAGTCCGAAGGAGGGTTCGCGATCGATGGGTCGATACCGATCGGGAACGGCCGGGACGTGGTGCCTCCGACCCGGGGCCCCGTACGACAGGGAGAGCTGTACCGGCTACGCTCGGACGCGGGTGCGACCTGGGAAGTCGTCGACCAGATCCGGTCGGTCACGCGGCTCCCGGTGGTCCTGAAGGGCGTGCTGGATGAGCGGGACGCCCGAGAGGCGGCACGAAGGGGGGTCCGGGGCATCGTGGTCTCGAACCACGGGGGCCGCCAGCTCGATGGAGCGGTAGCGAGCCTCGAGGCGTTGCCAGCCATCGTGGCGGCAGTCGGGTCGAGCCTCGAGGTCTACCTCGACGGCGGCGTCCGTCGCGCCTCGGACATCCTGATCGCGCTCGCCCTCGGAGCCCGAGCGGTCGGCATCGGGCGGCCCCTCCTCTGGGCGCTCGCCGCTGACGGCGAAGCCGGGGTCGAGCGATACTTCTCCCTGCTCGCCACGGAGCTCGCGACGTCGATGGCGCTCTCCGGACGTCGAAACGTGGCCGAGGTCGACCGGACGCTCGTGGAACGGACCGGGCCGTAGCGAACGCTCCGGTCCCCCGCACCCGGACCCCCCTTGGGGGGCGAACCTCGCGGTCTCGCTAGCCCAAGCGGACCTGACGACGCCGGGCCGCGATCCGTAGCTGGCGCTGCTTGTGGTGACGCTTCTTTCCGATCGGTTTCGCGCGCCGGTGAGGTTTGGGAGTCATGGTCATCCTCGGTTGGGTACGGCCGCGGGACCCGGGAGGACCTCTTAAGGTGCGAGGGCGCGCCTCCCACCGCGCTTCCGGGGCCGCAACGGACCTGTTATTCACCGGGGCCACCTCCCCCGATCGATGCAGGTCGAGGTATGGTCCGACGTGATCTGCCCGTGGTGTTACCTCGGGCGACGCCGGTTCGAGACCGCGTTGAGCCGCTTCGAAGGGCGGCAGACCATCGAAGTCCGGTACCGAAGCTTCGAACTCGACCCCGAAGCTCCGCGAGACTCCGGTCGGACCCTCCCGGAGGCACTGTCGGAAAAGTACGGCATCTCGGTCCGCGACGCCCAGCTCGCGAACGACCGATTGACCCGACTGGCGGCGGAGGAAGGCCTCGGATTCCACCTCGAGCGAGCGCGCCCGACGAACACGCTCGACGCGCATCGACTGCTGCAGCTCGCCCAGCTTCGCGGGATCCGTCCCGCCCTCGAGGAGCGATTCGAGCGCGCGTACTTCTGCGAGGGGGAGTACCTCGCGGATCTCCCGACGCTTCTCCGACTGGCGGTCGAGGGGGGTCTCTCGGAGTCGGACGCACGACGCGTGCTCGCCGGTCGGGCGTTCACGCTCCAGGTCCGCTCGGATGAGCAGCGGGCGACGGCACTCGGGGTCGACGGGGTGCCGTTCTTCCTTTTCGACGGCAGCACTCGCCTCTCCGGCGCCCGGCCCGTGGAGGAGCTCCTAAAGATGCTCGAGGGGCCCCCGATGAGTCTCCGCGGGGACGTGACTCCTTCGGGCTGACCGATGCCCCCCCGCACGACCTAGGGAGCGGGCGGCGGAGCCTAGAGCCCGAGGTTCCCCGTGCCCCCGAAGGAGCCAACGCCCGCCAGGAGGAGAAAGTCGCCCGACAGATTCGCCCTGGAGGCCACGACGAGCTGATCGCCCATGGCGTTCGGAGTCGTACTTCCGCCCAACGGGGAGAACGTGAGGGGGTCGTACGTGGTGATGATCGCGAGGCGGCTCGTTTCGGCCGAGACGTGCCCGCCGGTCTCGGGCATGCCCGTCGTCCTGCTCACAACCTCGACCGACGGATTCGCCCCGGTGATCCCATCGGACGCGTCTGCGACCACCGACGAGTCGACGTGGAGGGTTCCGTTGAGGGTCGCCGGCGATGGCACCAACGCGGCCCCGAGGGAGTACGGCGTCGTAGGAATGCCGCACGGGACGCCGAGCCTCGTTTGTGCGGAGGTCACCCGGCCGGTCGCCGCGTCCACGGTGGCATTGAACAACGCGCCGGTACTTCCCGGGCTCGCGAGGACCGAACACGTGGTGAACGAGATCGCCCAAAAGGCCCGGGGACTTGCCCCCGGAAGGGCGGGCGTGCCTCCCAGCGCATAGACGGCCGACAGGGCGGCGTACTCTGCCGTGAAATTGCGGACGAAGGGCGAGACCGCTCTACCGGCGACCGTGCTGTTGACGGCGTCGGACGGCAGCGGGGGGAAGATGCCGAAGAGGGCTCCGCACTGGTTGGACGCGAAGGTGCCGAGCACGGATGCCTGGCTGCTCGTCACCGAGACGATCGCGGCGTCTCCGGCGGCATTGCGGTAGACGACTTCCCACGCCGGGGCCAGCCCGGCCGAAACGTTCCCGCTATAGGCCGGGACCGAGAGCAAGGAGGATCCCCCGGGCGCCGGCTCGAACGGGCATCGCGTGCCCGAGAGAAGGGAGGAGTTGAGCGGCATCGTCAGGAAGTTCGGAGAGTCGAGCCCGACGGCCAGGATCGCCACCCACGGTCCGCCCTGGTACGAGAGGCCGGGCGAGTCGGCCAAGGCGCGAGCGGCGGAGTAGGGGATCGCGCGGCTCGAGGAAGGGGCCCCGCTCGGGCTCGCAGGGGAGTCGACGACCACCAAGAGGAAGAGCAGGACCAGCACGACCGCGACCGCTCCCAGGGTGAGGAGGATAGGTAGACGGGAGCGTCGAAGCATCAGGATCGCCAGCAGAGAGGTCCGCCGAGCGCCCTCGCGCCCGTTAACCTTTACCCGCGCGAGGCCCGACCCGGGATCGGACCTCCCTACTGCGTGGAGCATCCCCCGCACGACCCGCAGCCCTTGGCCGCTCGGGCACGGGGACGGTCGGCCGGTGTTTCCGGGGTCAGGTTCCCGGTCGAAGCTATAGCACCCGGAGGGGTTGACGCGACACGTCGCAGGGGATCGAAGTCGGCATCTTCCTCCGCCCGGGGCTCGACGACGAGCGGTTCGTCGCCCGCGCCTTGGGGAATCTTGCTGCGTTCGAGCTCCAACGGGCGCGTCACGAGCCTCTCGAGTGGCAGGTGCTCGAGGTCGAGGGTACCCGAGCGCACCATTTCCGACTGGTCCTGCGCCATCCGACGCGCCTCCTCGATGTCGGGTTCAAGTCCGCGCTCTCCGCGACCCTGGATCGGCTCTCGGCCCACGCGGTCGACCAACTGCGGGGGGAACTCCGCGCCGCGGAGGCCGCCGGTCTCCACCCCCTCGAGCTGCGCCGGGTCCCCGAGGAGGTCGACTTCTGGCGGGACGACTTTTGGAACTGGATCTCCGGGCCGATCGGCGGCGGGCCGATCTAGGCGGGCGTCGCGCCGCCGGGGGACGCTCTACGGGTACGTATGTTCGCCGAACATCCCTCCGGCTGGGTCTTCCTCGGCTTTCCCGACGAGGCCCTGCGGAGATGGCTGCGGGCGGGTACCGTCCGGCTCTGGAGTGATGCCCGATCGATCTCGAAGGTCGAAGGGCAGAGCGTCCTTTTCCTCCAGCTCGGGAAAGCGGGGGCTCACTGGGAGGGCGCGGGCCGGATCGAGGCGCCCGAGGAGCGTTGGAGAC
>DAIDCO010000069.1 GCA_027309555.1 bacterium | reverse complement strand
CTTCGGGAGGGAGGCGGGAATGGCAGGCTGGGCAGCGGAAGCCCCGGCGCGTGCCGCGCGAAGGGGTCCCCCGATGGCACGTGGGGCACTCGGGCGGGCGAGGTCGAGTGAGACGGGGGACGAGCCGCACGAGGCGGATCCCTTCGAGCCGGAACGAGGGGTCTCGGCCCCGGCTCCCCCAGAGGACCACGCGGTCTCCGGGCAGGAGAGTGGCGGCGACCCGCGGCAGCGTCTTCGTCGGCTCGAAGGCGAGGCACCGCATCTCCCGGCCCTCGAGGTCGGTCACCCGCAGGAGAACGTGACCTCCGGGGCGGACCTCGGGACGCGCCGCGACCGTCGCCCGGATTCGGGCCGAGAGGTACGGCCGGACCTCGGCTCCCGACCGGTCGGTCAGGTGGTCTCCCGAGGCCTGATTGGTCCGAAAGACCACCCAGCGGTCGGCCGGCTCCGATCGGACGCCGGCGCGGGCCGCAGGGAGGGGCGCGCGCTCCGTGGAACGCAGACCGAAGAGCACCGGGCACGCCGAGTGCGGGGCGACCAGGAGCCGCCGGGTCCGAGGGTCGTGGGAGAGGAAGAGGGAGGGGAACCGCTTCGCGACCGCGCGGACACTGTCCGGGTCGACCTCGCGAGGGCGGCCGACCCGGTCGGGGGTGCGGTACGCCGTGAGCTCCCAGGTAGGCCGATGGCCGGGCCACGCGACCGCGGCCGCCGCCCCAACGAGCCCCCGGTCGCTCCCGCGGGTGCGATACCAGGCCCCCGCCGCTTCGAGCGCCCGTCGCACCTCGGGGACCGGGACGACCTCCCGGACCGCGTGCCAGTAGAGCTCGGCGGGGAGCGTACGCTCCGTCGCGACCATCGCGGGGTCGGTTCCCTCCTCGCCGAGGCGCGAGCCGGCCACGACCTGTTCCCACGCGGCGGCTCGGAACCGATCCCGCTCTCCGGAGGAAAGGGCTCGGCCCCGGGCGTGCGACCAGAGCGGGGCGCCACGGAGCACTCCGACCTTCCGACGGCGGCCGATGCCCCGACCGAAGCGCGCCGAAAGCGCGGCGTTGCCTCGCGTCTTCCACGGGATGTTGGGATTCAGCCGGACGAGGCGGGGCTCACCGATGAGGTCGACCTCCTGTTCGCGGGCCAGCGCCAGGAGCTCGGTGAGGACCCAGGTCGTGCATCCCCCGCCGGGGCTGTCCGTGTCGTCGATCCCGAGGGAGAGAATGGTCTCGTCTCCGAACGTGACGTCGGCCGTTACCGCGGGACCGCTTCGCGGCTCCGGAACGCCCGGCCCCCCTAGGAAAGCCCCGCAAGGAGCTTCTTGTAGGCTGGCAGGTTCGCCTCGAGCCGGATATCGGTGCGCACCGGACCCGGACCGTCCCCGACCAGCTTCACTTCGAGGCCGTCGCGGGCGGGCTCCTTCGGCCGGTGCATCACTCCGATCGGGATCCGGCCCTGCTCGATGGTCTCGAGACAGAGACGGAACATCGTCTTGTTGTCCGTGGGGTCGTACCCGGGGAGCTTCGAGACATCGAGGACCTTCTCCCGCCAGAGCTTGTAGGTGTCGTTGTAGGTGACGCACGGTGACAGGTCCTCGACGAACGCGAATCCGCGGCCCTCCCGATTAAACCGGAGCGCCTCCTCGAGGATCGCGGTCATCGCTTTCGGGTCTCCGGAGAACGTGCGCGCCACGAAGTTCGGCGCGGGAATCGAGAGCGCGCTCAGGATCGCGTGGAACGGGGGTTCGACGTTCCCTTCGAACCCGATCTGGCTCGTCGGCGAGGGCTGACCCTTCGTCAGGCCGTAGGTCTCATTGTTCATCACGATGTAGAGGAACGACGCGTTCTTCTTGAACGCGTGCATGAAGTGTCCCATCCCGATCGCGTAGCCGTCCCCATCGCCCCCCGCGGCGACCACGGTGAGCCCGGGGTTCGCGAGCTTTACACCGACCGCCTGGGCGAGGAGTCGACCGTGAAGGGCGTGGATGCCGTTGATCTCGAGGAAGTTGTGGATCGACCCGGAGCATCCGATTCCGCCGACGAGCACGAGCTCGTGGACGGGGATCTTGAGGTTCGCGGCGGCCTTCTTCACCGCCGCGAGGACTCCAAAGTCCCCGCAACCCGGGCACCAGATCGGCGGCACGGGCTTCGCCGACTGCACCATGCTAGGCCGCCTCCTTCACCGCGGCGACGAGCTCGGGGGCGCGGAACGTCCCTCCGTCGAACCTCAGGACCGACCGAAGCTTCGCGTGGTGCCAGGGCATCGTCTCTCGGATCAGTCGGGCGAACTGGCCGGTATAGTTGTGCTCTACCACGTAGGCGACATCGACCGATTTCAAGAACGGGTCGATCTCGTGGACCGGCACCGGAAAGAGGGTGCGCGCCTGGAGGTATCGGGCGGGGGTCCCACGGGCCTCGAGGAGGCGCAGAGCCTCTTCGATCGGGCCCGAGGTTCCTCCGAACCCGAGGAACCCGATGCGGGCCTTGGCCGGACCGAACGTCCGCGCGCTCGGTAGGTCTTCCCGTGCCTTCACCATCTTCTCCATTCGCTTGCGCATCATGCGCACGCGGTTGAGGGGGTTGACGGAGACGTGGCCCCACTCGTCGTGTTCGTTCCCCGTGATCTCCGACCAAAGGCCCGGAGTCCCCGGGGGGGCCACGGCGGATGCTCCGTCCTCGGTGATCTCGTACCCCTTGTACTGCACGAGCTTCTCCGCCGCCTCCGGCGTGAGCCGCTTCCCCCGGTCGATCTCGATGCCCGAGAGGTCGAAGCGGACGCTCGTCGTAGTGTTCTGGCACAGGGCCTGGTCCAGGAGCAGGATCACGGGGAGCCGCCACTTCTCAGCGAGATTCAGCGCCTGCACCGTGAGGTGGAACGCGTCGTCGGGCGTGGCGGGAGAGAGGATGAACCGAGGGAACTCCCCGTGACCGAGGTTCGCGAGGTGCGAGAGGTCGGACTGCTCGTTCCGGGTCGGCTGGCCCGTCGAGGGCCCGACCCGCTGGCAGTCGGCGACCACGATCGGGATCTCCGCGGCGCCCGCGTGTCCGATCCCTTCGGTCATGAGAGAGAGCCCCGGTCCGCTCGTGGAGGTCATCACCCGGGCGCCCGCGTACGCGGCTCCGATGACCATGTTGATCGCAGCGAGCTCGTCCTCGGCTTGACGGACGACGCCGCCGAAGGACGGAAGGTAGCGTTGGAGATACTCGAGGATCTCGGTGGCGGGAGTGATCGGATAGCCCGCGAAGAACCGACCCCCTCCCACCACGAACCCGAGAGCGACGGCCTGGTTCCCCGTCGTGAGGATGAGGTCGTGGGCGTCGCCCTCGGCCACGGTGTACCGGTTCGCGACCCCATTCGCCTCGAGCGCGGCTTTCCGACCGATGTCGAGCGCCTTCAGGTTCTTTTCCAACGCTTCGGGGCCGCGGCGCTTGAACCGTTCCTCGATGACCTCGCGGGTCGCCTTCCCGTCAAAGCCGAGCAGTACCGAGAGCGCCCCGTACGCCGCGGTATTCTTGAAGATCGGCTGGCCGAGCGGTCCACCGACCAAGGTCGCGAACGGGAAGCCGGCCGAGTTCGGGAGCTCGCTGTGGAAGGTCGTCGAATCGTAGATCACGAAACCGTGGGAGGCGAGCTCGAGCTTGCCCAACTCGATGGCTTCGTTGTCGAACGCCACGAGGACGTCGACCTGGGACTTCACCGCGGCGACCGGGTCCCGGCAGGCGCGGACCGAGGCGTCGGCGTGGCCCCCACGGATCCGGGACAGGACGTTGCGGGAAGTGTAGACGTAGAGGCCGCGCTTGCGGAAGTACCGTCCCAGCAAGTCAGAAACGGTGAGCGTTCCGTCGCCGCCCTGGCCGCCGATCATGACGCTCAGGTCGGCGAGCTCCCGCGGACGGCTAGGAGCTTCGGTACTGGATTCGCTTGGAACGGGCGCGGTGCGTGCCGCCGGCATGGTCATGGATTCCCCGAAAACAGGTCGCGTGCGACTTGCACCGAGTTTCAGGTCCGGTCCGTATTTAAGGGATGGGCCGGCGGACCGCGTGCGATACGCCCGGACGGCGCTCGGACTCCCCGCCGCGACAAACGTTAATGCGCCCGTGCCGGTAGAAGCACGGATGGCCGAAGAGCGGCTCGTCGAAAACTTTCACTCGGAGACCGCCGCCGCGCGGCGGATCCCGGAATCCCTGGTCCTCTGGGACGAGACGCTGCGGGACGGCGAACAGATGCCGGGCGTCCACTTCTCCCCCGAAGAAAAGCTCCGGATCGCCGAGCTCTTGTCCGAAATCGGGGTCGGCGTCATTAACGCCGGTATCCCGGTCGTCTCGGCGGAGGAGGCGGAGGCGGTGCATCGGGTCGCCCACGCGGGCCTTTCGGCGAAGATCCTCGCGGCGGCCCGGACGGTGCCGGCCGACGTTGACGCGGTGATTCGCAGCGGCGCCACCCACATCGCGATCTTCGTCGCCGCGAGTCATGTGCATCTGAAGTACAAGCTGCGCATGTCGCAGGCGGAGGTCCACGCGGCCGCCCTCGTGACGGTCCGGCAGGCGAAGGATGCCGGCCTCCACGTGGCGTTCGTGACCGAGGATACGGTTCGCGCGCCGTTCGACTTCGTCGAGCGGCTCTATCGTGACGTCCAGGACGCGGGGGCGGACCGCCTCGTGGTCGCCGACACGGTCGGCATCATGACCCCGCTGACGTTCCGCTGGTACCTCGAGGAGTTTGAGAAGCGGGTTCACCCCAAGGACCTCTCGGTGCACTGTCACAACGACTTCGGCCTCGCGACGGCGAACACGCTCACGGCGGTGGAGTGCGGCGCGCGGGCCCCCCAGGTCTGCGTCAACGGGCTCGGCGAACGCGCCGGGAACGCATCGCTCGAAGAGGTGGTCCTCTGCCTCGAATCGCTCTACGGGTCTTCGACCGGGATCCGGACCGACCGCATCCACGAGCTTTCCCGGCTCGTCGAGGAGACCGCGGGGGTCCCCATCGCGGCGAACAAGGCCCTCGTGGGGTACAACGCGTTCTCCCATGAGGCCGGAATCCACACGCACGGCATCCTCGCGCACACCCTCACCTACGAGCCGCTCCAGCCCGAGGTCGTGGGGCGCCGCCGACAGATGATCCTCGGTAAGCACACGGGCAAGTCGGCGATCGTGGAGAAGCTCAAGGAGCGGGGCCTCACCGCGACCGACCCGCTCCTCCTCGAGCTCCTCGGGCGCGTGAAACACGACACCGAGGTGCGTTCCAAGGTCGACCTGCGGCGCTTCCTCCACGAGTACCGAGCCCTCTTTGAACGCCCCGGACTTTCGGACGACGAGTTCTGGACGATGGTCGAGGCGGTCGGGATACGGCCGGGGAAATCATGAACCGCGCCGGGGGGGCGACTCTCGCCGAAAAGATCCTCGCACGCGCCGGCGGACTCGAGCGCGTCGTTCCGGGCCAGATCGTGGAGGGCCAGGTCGACCTCGCGATGATGCACGAGCAGGGCGCCCAGACGGTCGGGCCGTTCCATCAGATGGGGGCCACGAAGGTCTGGGACCCGGACCGCGTCGTGATCGCGATCGACCACTGGGTTCCGGCATCCACCGAGGGCGCCGCGGTCCTCCATCGGATCTTGCGGAAATTTGCGGCGGAGACGAACCTCCCCCACTTCTACGACGTCGGCCGGCACGGGATCTGCCACCAGATCCTCGCCGAGAACGGCTGGGTCGTACCCGGCGACCTCGCGGTCGGAACCGATTCGCATACGAACATGCTCGGGGCGATGGGGGCGGTCGCCGCCGGCGTCGGCCCGACCGAGATGGCGGCCGTGCTCGCCCTGGGTCGGCTTTGGCTCCGGGTGCCCCCGACGATCGAGGTCCGCACGCGCGGTGCGTTCGGGAAGGGCGTGACCGCGAAGGACCTGGTCCTGCGAATCCTCGGGGAGGTCCGCACGACCGGCGCGCAGTACAAGGCGGTCGAGTATTCCGGTCCGACGGTGCGGGCCCTTTCGATGCCCGAGCGATTCACGATCTGCAACATGACCACCGAGATGGGGGCCAAGACCGGGATGGTCGCGCCCGACGCGACCACCTTCGACTACCTCGCGAAGATCGCGAAGCATCCGATGCATCCGGTCGCCCCGGACGCGGACGCGGGGTACGAGCGCACGATCGACGTGGACGTGGACGGCATGCCGCCCATGGTCGCCTGCCCGTACTCGCCCGACAACGTCCGGCCCTTGCCCGACGTCGTGCGCGAGCATGTGAAGGTCGACCAGGCGTTCCTCGGTTCGTGCACGAACGCGCGCATCGAGGACCTCCGCGAGGGCGCCGCCCTCATGAAGGGAGAGAAGGTCGCGAAGGGAGTCCGGTTCATCGTCTCGCCGGCCTCCACGAAGATCTACGACGAGTGTCTTCGAGAGGGGATCATCGAGACGTTCACCGAGGCGGGGGCGGTGTTCACGAACTCGAGTTGCTCCGCCTGCTTCGGCGGCAATATGGGCATCCTCGCTCCGGACGAGGTGTGCGCCTCCTCTTCCAACCGCAACTTCCCCGGTCGAATGGGCCCGAAAGAGGCCCGCATCTACCTCATGTCGCCCGCCGCGGTCGTCGCCTCGGCCATCCGCGGCGAGATCGCGGACCCCCGCGAGTTCCTATAACGGAGGAGGGAGAGATGCAGGAGGTCATCGAAGGGCGCGTCTGGACCCTCGGCCGCGACGTCGACACCGACCAGATCATCTCGGGCAAGTACCTCACGATCATCGACCCGGACGAGCTCAAGAAGCACGTGTTCGAGATCGCGCTCCCGGAGTTCGCGAAGGAGGCCCGGCGCGGGGACATCCTGGTCGCGGGCGAGAACTTCGGCTCGGGTTCGAGCCGCGAGCACGCCCCCCAGGCGATGCGAGCGATCGGGGTAGGGGCGGTCGTCGCGGATTCGTTCGCCCGGATCTTCTTCCGTAACGCCATCAACCTCGGGATCCCCGCGATCGAGGCGCCGGGCGTGCGCGCCGAGTTCGAGCGAGGCGACACCGCCCGGATCGAGATGCGGACCGGCCGAGTGACGAACGCGCGCACCGGCCGGTCCGTCCCGTTTCCACCACTCCCCCACCACCTCCTCGACCTGCTCGAGGCGGGGGGGCTCGTGGAGAAGGTCCGCCGGGAGCTGGCGGCCCGCGACCGCCCGGGCGGGGCGGCGCCATGAGAGAGGCCGGCTACTCGATCGCCGTCTACCCCGGTGATGGCACCGGGCCCGAAGTGATCCGGGAGGGGGAGAAGGTACTCGGGGCGCTCGCCGAAGGCGGACCGGCGCCCTGGCATCTCTCGACCTATCCCGGCGGCGGGCAGTACTACCTCGCGAGCGGGCGAGAGTGGGAGCCCGAGGCCGAAGCCGCGGCTACTCGGGCCGACGCGATCCTGCTCGGGGCCGTCGGTTGGCCCGGCGCTACCCTGCCGAACGGAGACCTCGCCGGCCGGGCGCTCGTCCTGGGCCTCCGGGAGAACCTGGACCTCTTCGCGAACGTGCGCCCCTGCAAGCTCTATCCCGGGGTCCGTCACCGCATCAGCGGGTCGTACCGCGAGGTCTGGTCCCCGAAGAACGTGGACCTCGTCATCGTGCGAGAGAACACCGAGGGACTCTACACACCGGCCCATGGGAGGCTCGCCCGCGCCCGGGAGACGGAGGTCGCGATCGACACCCGGGTCATCACCCGGAAGGGGGCGGAGCGGGTCATCCGCTACGCGTTCGAATTGGCCCGGCACCGCCCGCGGGGCGCCCCCGCGGACGGGAAGAAGCGGGTGACCTGCGTGGACAAGTCGAACGTCCTCGAGGGCTGCCGCTTCTTCCGGGAGACGTACGAGCGGGTCGCTACCGAGTACCCCGAGGTCGAGAAGGACTACTCGTACGTGGACGCCTTCACTCAGTGGCTGGTGCGCGACCCCGAGCGGTATGACGTTGTGGTCTCCACGAACATGATGGGCGATATCATCACCGACCTCGCGGCCGTGCTGCAGGGAGGGATGGGATTCGCCGCGGGCGGGAACATCGGTGCAGAGCATGCGATGTTCGAGCCAGTGCACGGGAGCGCTCCGAAGTACGCGGGGAAGGACCAGGTGAGCCCGTTCGCCACGTTCTTTGCGGTCGAGCACATGCTGCGCTGGCTCGCCGACCGCCACCGCGATCCGCGCCTCATCCGCCAAGCCGATCGCCTCGAACGCGCGGTCGCGCGCGTGCTCGCCGAGGGGTCGGCCCGCACGTACGACCAGGGCGGCCACGTTTCGACCAGCGCGGCGGGCGACCGGGTCGCCGCGGCAGTCCGGGTGGAGGATCCGTGAGCGGGCGACCCGTCGCGATCGTCGGCGGCGTGACCCCTAAGTGGGGGGCGCGCCCCACGACCTGGGCCGAGCTCGCCCAGGAGGCCGGGGCCGCGCTGTTTCGGGCCGTCCCGGCACTCCGCGCGGAGGACGTCGACTCGCTGTTCGTGGGCGCCGCGGAACCCGAGCGGTTCGCGTTCCAGTCCCACGTCGCCCCGCTCGCCGCCGAGCAGATGGGGCTTCGCCCCCACAAGATCCTCCAACGCACCGAGCTCGCGTGCGCGTCGGGTCAGTCGGCGATCCGGTCGGCGTACGCGGCGATCGCCGCAGGGCTTTCCGACATTGCGGTCGCGGTGGGGGTGGAGAAGATGAACCTCCCCTCCATGGCCGAGGCGAACAGCGCGATGGGGTGCGTCATGGACCGCCCCTGGGACGGTCCCCACGGCGCCACCGCGCCGCCGTTCTTCGCGATGGTTGCGCAGCGCCACATGCTCGAATATGGCACGACGGAAGAGCAGCTCGCGGCCGTCTCGGAGAAGAACCACCGCTTCGCGAACACCAACCCGAGCGCCCAGTTCTACGAGAAGACGTTCCCTCGGGAGAAGCTCTTGCGCCTCCCGATGATCGCCCCTCCGCTGCGCCTCGGCGACTGCTCGGCCATGACCGACGGGGCGGCGGCGGTCGTGATCGTCGGACAGGAGTTCGCGCGTCGTTACACCGACACGCCGGTCTGGGTCCGTGGCACGGGGCAGTACTCCGATTTCCACAATCTGGCGAACGCCGGGTCGCTGACCGATTGGGTCGGCCTGAAGCACGCCGCGCGGGAGGCGCTCGGGATGGCGAAGATCACGGTCCGCGACCTGGATCTCGCCGAGGTCCACGACTGCTTCACGATCTCGGAGATCGTCGAGTACGAGGCGCTCGGACTTTGCGGTGCCGGGGAAGGCGGAACGTTCGCCGCGGACGGCCGAGGTGCGGTCGGGGGCGACCTCGTGATCAATCCGCGGGGCGGGCTCCTCGGCTGCGGGCATCCCTTGGGAGCGACGGGCGTAGCGCAGGCGGTCGAGGTGTACCAACAGTTCGCCCACTCCGTGCCCTCGGCGCGCCAAGCTCCCGACCCCGAGTGGGCGCTCGTCCACAATCTTTCGGGGAGCGCGAACGTTCACTCGGTGATGGTCTACGGGCGGGAGGCCGCGGGATGAGCACCGAGGTCCCCTGT
>DAIDCO010000068.1 GCA_027309555.1 bacterium | reverse complement strand
CCACGTCGCCTGCGCGGTCCCGGACCCGCCGCCGATCGCGGCGGCGAATCCGAGCGCGACCAACAGCTCGGCGACCGCAAAGTGGGAGGTTCCGACAGTGGTCCCCCGGGAACGAGCGACGACTCCGGCCACGAACATGAGCCCCGCCACCAAGAAGAGCGGCATGCTTTCCCTAAGCCCGTCGCGCATCGTTCCGGCGGACGGCGCATACGTCGCGCCGTTCCTGTCGCTCATGCGGATCCGGGCCCTTGCCGGGCCTCGATAGATTGCCTCACGACGGTGCTCGGTGGGACTCCTAACGTCCCCTACACCCATAAGCGGTTGGAATACGTATAAATACGCATTCCACCCCTTCGATGTGCTACCAGGGCGGGACAATGAGGCCCCTCATGAAGCGGCGAACGGTGTATGCGGCGACGATCGTGGCGATGCTGGTGATGGTGGGCGGGTTCACCTTGGCCAGCGGACTGTTTGGCGGGTTCACCGCCACTACCGTGAACGGGAACCAGGGAGCTATTGCGACTGCGGACACGATCTACTCCCCCGGAATCTCGAACAGCATGCTTACCTCTGCGGCGGGCGGCACCGGAGGCACGTGCACGGCATCCAGTTCGACCGGGACCCCGACGGTCACGGTCACGGCATGGATCGCGGGCGGGCCGGGCGCGTGCACAACCACGCCGGACTACATCATGCAACTGACCTTCACGAGCGCGAACTCGTTGACCGCGAAGACCTACACCGACGAGTTCCTGGTCTCCTCGGAGTTCGGGACCGCCACCTCGTACACGACGAGCGCTGTCTCGATCTCGTGCACCATCAGCGGGGTGGAGAACCAATGCCAGGCTGTGATCAATATCGATACGGGCATCGCCGCGACGCAAGCGCAGCCGGCGATCACCGCGATCGACGTGACGGTTACAGGAAGCTAGAGCGGCCCGCGAGTCCCTTGCTCTCGACCGGACCAACCGTTTCCTTCCACTTCTATCTCACCGAACCCGCGACGCTCGGTCCGCGCGAATCCCGGTCTCCCAGAGTCCTTCCGGCGCGCGTGGGTCGGGATTCACCCAATGGGACCATTCGGCCGGTCTCGCGCCGCCCGAGACGCAGCCCCGGAGAGGATCGTCGCCGTCGCGAAGGCCGCGAGCGCAGCTGCCGCCGCCCCGGCCCAAGCTCCGAGCGCCGCGGCCCCCTGGGTGAAGTCACAGCCTGTGAAGAGGACCGGGCCCGAACCTCCGCCATTGGCGAAGGGACAATGGGCGAGCGCGAGGTAACCGCCGAGGCTACCCCCACCATACCCCGCGAACAATCCGAGGAGGCTGCCGACGAGCGTGGCGAACCGTCGCTCCTTGGGCCGCGGCGGACCCGGGGGGCGGAGCGGCCGGAGGACCAGCGCTCCCGCAATCCCGGCCGCGATGCCGGCAAGGACCCCGCCGAAGAGCCCGGCAGAGAGCGGGGCTTGAAAGAAGGTCGACGCCCACCAATCGGCTACGCGCTCGGAAAAGTAGCCGGCCACGCCAGCGAGTGCGATCCCGATGGCCGCTCCAAGGAACGCGGCAAACGTTGCGTGGCCCTGGCGGCTTGCGACGTACGCCACGCACGAGCCTCCCGCGGCTCCGACGAGGGCACCCAGGACGAACGCCACGTAGATCGCCGCGGCCCCGCCGAGGAGCGGGCTGCTGCTCCCGACCGAGAGTCCGAGCGAGATCATCGATGGAGCCACGAACGAGCCGACGACGCCGCCGACCCAAGCGGCGAGCGTCACAGCCCAGACTCGTCGAGAGACCGGCCCCGCCATCTACCGGGAATCCGACTCCCCCTACTAAACCCCGCAGGATGTCGAGCGTCCGGAACCTCTGGCCGATCGAGTCGCCCCGCGGCATGCCCACCTGGCACTCAGGACCGTCGTGGCCCGACCCGGACCGCGAGCGAAGGGGGCGGTCCATGGCGGTAGCAAGGGGCGAATATGGACCGAAGTTCGTCCCATCGGACAGTTCAGTAAGGACGGACGCGAAGAAGAGCGCCGCCGCGATGCCAGGGTAAGGCATGTCGATGGCGCTGGCGGGCGGGCTCGGCGAGGCATCGATCGTCCGGCGGGCGGCTCGCACTTCCCCTCACCGCACGGAGATCTTCCGAGGGGCCCACGCGCCCGCCTCCGGATGTCGGCCGATCAGGGGGAGGCGGGGGATTCCCTCGATGTCGAATCCCGCCGCACAACTCCCGGTGGACCGGCTCCCGAAGATCGCTCCCGACATACCTGTCGGCAAGGGTGGCTCCGAGTCGGGGCAGGCCGTGCGCGCCGGGCAACCGAGGTGCGGACTCGAGGATACCTTCGAACTCTGGGCGCGTCTTCGACAGCGCGGGGACGCATCGACCTTCCGGCGAAGGGGCTAAGGGGCGGAGGACCTGCGGTCGTCATGGCAACCAATCGACGATTCTGCCGTTTCTCGAAGTCCCCGTCGACCGCTTCCTTCTCGGTCACCGAGATCCCCGTCGACGGCCTCTGCCTTTCCTCGTTCGTGATCCTCCACTCCTGGTCGACTCCGTCGGCCGTCCTCATGGGACACCTCAACCCGGCGGCGCCTTGGGACCATCTGGGCGCCCTCGATGCCGAACGAGTGGCGGCGCACCACGCGGGTTGGATGCTTCCGTCCTCTCACCTCATCTTCGGAGAGTCGCCAGAGGAGGCGGCCCGGCGGATCCTACGAGAGCAGCTCGGGCTGGGCGATCGCCCGCTCTCGGGTCCCCGAGTTGTTTCCGAGGTGTACGCACCGACGCGGCGCGCGACGGCCGGCGGCCACTGGGACCTCGAGTTCCTCTTCCAGGGGAACGCCAGCGATTCCGAACTGACGACTCCGGAAGCCTGGACCGAACTTCGCTTCGTGGACACGCGTCGGGTCTCCCGCGCAGAGATCGCCCGGTCCCACGACGACGTCCTAGCTTCCGCGGGATTCCCGGTTACTTAACGGGGTCGTCCGCGGCAGCAGCAGTCCACTCGTAGTGCAAGAATTCGCGGTCCTGCTTCCACCCGTGCGCCTCGTAGAGGTGCTGGGCCGGATTGTCCATCGCCGTGTCGAGGAGCACCCCCGCGGCATGCGTGTCCCGCGCGAGCTCTTTCGTGCGCTCGAGCAGACGGGAGGCGATGCCCCGCTGCCGGAACTCGGCCGCGACGAACAGGTCATTGAGGATCCAGAGGGGCTTACAGGAGATCGAAGAGAAGACAGGATACAGCTGGACGAAACCGACAGCCCGACCATCGGCCCTCGCGAGGTAGACGGTCGACTCGCTCCGGCGTAGACGGTCGGCCAAGAACTGGCGGGCCAGGGCGAGATCGGAAGGCTGACGGTAGAACTGTCGATAGGCATCGAACAACGGGGCGACCTCCTCGATGTCTTCACTTCGCGCGGGCGAGGATACCTCACAGGGGGAACCCCGGAGGCGGGACGAGGGGAGCGCCACAGGTCGTTCGTCCCCTCGCTCGGTTCGTCGCGCCCGACGCACGAGTTCTCCTCCGCAGTTCGCGCAAATGCGCTCGGGCCCGGGGGAGCAACGGACGCAGAACGTGCAGTCGTACGAACAGACGTAGACCTCGTCCGTCCCCCGGAGCTCAGTGTGGCATCCTTCGCAACGGTCGCGATAGGGCATGGCCGCTCAAACGACCATCCACCTATTATTCCGCCGGGTCGACGGACCGGTGGACGGTTAGATCGAGACCGCCGCTCCCCTCTATCGAGCACTCTAGTTACGATGAACCCGTCAGACTCTGCGCGGTCATTCACCGAGGGGCCAGAGTGCGAGAACCGCGGAACCGCAGGGCTCTGCTGGTGGACTCGGTCCGTAGGCTTCGACCCCGGAGCTCTGCTGCACCTTCCGCGCCACACGCTGCGCTGCTCAGCTCGTGCTCGTTCGACTCAATCTTGACGGCCTGCCCTCCCGAGTGGCCCCGCTCCACGCTCTAGCTCGGCGAGGACACGGGCCCCGGCGGAACGGTCTTGAATTACGGGTCGGCTACGTGGCTCGCTCGGGGTTGCCCGCACGCGTACCGCGGCGCGAAGGTGGCGCGACAATCCCGACCGGGGACGGGGTCATCTCGTCTCGTCACGATCGGCGGCGCGCTCGAGGCGAACGGAGAGCTCCGCGTCGGTGAAACCCTCGACTTCGAGACTCTTCGCCCGAGAGCGCCCCGCACGACTCCACCGCACTCGGGACTCCGGAACGCCGACCCATCGCGCGACAAGCGCAGCGATGGCCGCGTTCGCTTCCCCTTCCGTCGCCGCGGCCCGACAGGAGACCACCCATCGCTTCCTCCAAGCGTCCCAAGCGAGTCGGTCCTCGGCACTTCCGGCACGTGCCCAGATCGCGACGTGGCCCATGAAGAAACCTTGGTGACCGGATCAGTGGCGCGAGGGGAAAACCGCTTCGAGCCGGATCGGTCGTCGCTCTCGGGCGTCGGCTTCGACGTCCGCGTAGAGCGGCGAACGCCACCCCGTCGACCTTCGATACGGCCACGAAGCAGGTCCGTTCGAGCGGCGTTTCCCGAGTTCGACTCGAGGTTCAGAGCGGCTGGGGCCGCTCCGCCTGCGAGAACTTTCGCTCTGTCACGTCGCCGTCTGTCAGTTGAAATATCCGAACGTCTATACCGAAATCAGTCCGGTCGCCGGCCGGACGGACCAGAGCGATGCCCAAGGCCAAGAAAGGAAAGAAAGGGAAGAAGGGGAAGAAGTAAGTCGACGCTTCGCCCCCTCTTCTAGTGAGACACCGGGGGGATTGCTTGCACGGATCAACCGCGCCGTTCCGGCGAATGGCGGGCGTCCGTGGATCCCCCCACGAAATCCGCGAAGTGAGAGCGGCGCGTCGGGGAAGTAGAGGAACCCCGACGCTTCGACCTAATGAGCGGCGCTCGGGGCGGTCACCGTCGATCCTCCCGAAGGAGGGCTCGCCGTCGGCGGCACGTTCTCGATGTGGGAGAGCAGCGCAGTGGGCGGGATCCGCTCCGGCGCTCGGTACTCCGACAGCGGTCGCCCGCCGATCCGTAGGACCTTCTGGGCCACAGTGCCGCAGTACCCGCACTCGTCGCACGAGGTATGCTCGCAGTCGGTCGCGGAGATCCGTCGCAGGAACCCCTTCGGGAACGCGCGGTTGTCGATCGTGACCTCGCCGAGCCGTCCGTAGGCATCGCGGAGGCTCCGCATCTCCTCGAGGGGCTCGACGGAGGCCTCGGTAACCGAACGCAGATACTGGAGCGGTGCCTTCACCTGCACGTAGCTCAGGATGTCCAGCAAGTTGCCCGCGTAGCTCCGCTCGGAGTACGCGGTCGCGGCACGGAGGAGCCAGGGGGTCGGCTTGTTCCGACCCGAGACCTTGAACCGCGAAATGCCGATCTCCTCGAACACCGCGAGGTCTTCGGGACGAACGTAGATCGCGGAAACGAGCCGCCGTGGGTCCTGGACCATCTCCCAACCGCACTCGGCGATCGGGTATTCGAGGGCGGGACAGGGTTGGCCGGGTTGAGAGGCGAGCGAGCTCGTGTTGAGGTGATGGCCGCGAAACGGACAGCCCTGGAGGCAGGTCTGGTTCACGAGTATTTCGACCGACGCCCCACGCCGGACCAACCCTCGCAGCAGCGCAAAGTCCCGGTTGGCCTCTTCGATAACGAGCGTGCTGGCTCCCAGGCGGAGGAAGAACTCGCCCTGCGTGACCGTCCGGATCCGGGCGAACGTCGAGACCGAGATCGGGACCTCGGGATGCGCCTGGTGGATGAGCTCGATCAGCAGGGGGACCGCGACTACGAATCCGTCCACCCCGAGGTCGAGCAAGCGGTCGACCTCATCGAGAAAGGCCTGCTCGAAGCCTGTCGCGTATTCCTTGAGCGCAAGGTCGTTCGAGTTCAGCGTCGCGAAGAACTTCCTCCCTTGACGATGCACGGCCCCGAGATGGGTCCGGAACCGTTCGGCATCGATCTGCGGGAGGATGTGCGGGGGCCGGCCTCCGCCCGTAAGCCCGACCGGAAAGTTGCCAAAGAAGGTAGAGACGGGGAGGGATGCCGATCCCGTCACCAGCGCGTCGTCGAAGTTGGAAGCGAGTACCAGCTCCATCGACCCTAGCAGTTCGAGGGCGTTGTAAGAGAATGCCCGTACCGGTACGGGCTCCCGCCTATGCACGCCGGGACGGTGGCTGTTCGATGGCGCGCGCACCGACCTCGGACGCGACGATCCGTCGGCTGCGCGGCCGGCTCGCACGCATCGACCGACGCCTCGTCCGAACGCTCGCCGCGCGCGAACGCGCCCAGTGGGAGCTGCTCGAACGCAAGCGGGATCGCGCGATCTCGTTGGTCGACCCCGATCAGGAGGAACGTGTCCGCCGACGAGCACGGGAATGGGCCCAAGAGGCCGGAGGTGACGCTGATCTCGCGGAGTCGGTCGTCTCTGCCGCGGTGACCTCGGGCAAGGCACGGTTCCAGGCCCGCCCCCGAAGCGATTCCCGCCGCGCGACGGCTCACGTTCCCGAGCCAAAGGCGATGTTCGTTCCGTCCCCGGCACCCCGTGCAATTGTGGTCGCCCGGCTCACCGGTCCGGTGGACGATCGCGAGTCCCCCTGAGTGCGGCGCCATCGGAATCGACGAACGAGCATGCCGCGGACTTCTTCCACCGACCGCACGAACCGAACCCTCGTGCGGGGAGGCGCTCGCGAAGCCCTGCCCAGGCGGGCGCCCACGGGGCGCGAGGGAAAGCCTGCCGCGCGGCGAAGCGCGGCCGCGCTCTCGAGGGCGATCACGCTCCGTTCGGCGCGCTCCACTAGGTCCTCCGGTCGGACCGGGGCACGACCGCGACTCACGGACCCATCGCTCCTCGAGCTCCGTCTCGCCGACCCGGGGGACCCGCACTGGACCCGGGAGGTCGAGGGTCGTAGGGTCGCCCGCATCCGGCTTCGGAGCTGTCGGACGATTGGCCGGCGGGACCCGGCCCTCCTCCAGCTTGTCGAGGTGACGGGCCGGCCCGAGTTCGTCGCGAACCTCCAGGAATCCCTTCGGCGACGGCCCGAGCTGCGGGAGCTGTCGGTGGCGCGGGCCGGGCCTTCGAAAGTGTGGGTCCGGACGGTGGAGGCCGTCTCCCCGGCCTGCGCGCTCGTCCTCGAGAGCGGAGCGTTCTGCACGAGCTGTCGATTTCTCCCGCAGCGAGATTCCTCCCGGGCCGCATGGACGGTCGTCGTCCCGAGCGGCCGAGCCGCGCGTCCGATCTTTCGGGCCCTCGGGAGTTCCATGGGCTCGTCAGGTTCCTCGCCCTTCCGAATGCGACGGTTTCGCCCGTCACGAGGGTTGACGGCGCGCCAGGCGCTCGCCCTCGAAGCCGCGCTCCGGCTCGGTTACTACGCCTTTCCCCGGCGTGCGCGGCTCTCGAACCTGGGCCGGGTGCTGGGGGTCAGCCGCAGTACCGCCTCCGAGCTGCTGAGAAGGGCCGAGGCGAAAGCCCTGTCCGAGACGCTTTCCGCCTGACGAGATCGTCGACGCAACCGAACCATTAGGGGTTCCGAACGGGCAGCTCTACCGGCCCGACCCCTCCCCCACCAGCCCCCGGGGAACGCGTCCACGGGCGGACGGAGCGTACCGGACCCCGCCGTCGCCGGTCCGGGCGAGTGCGGGAAGGGGGTCTTCCGTCCGCGGTCAGCGGTCCACTCCGCTCCCTCGAAGGTAGTCAATCAATCGATCGATACCGAGCGCCGCAAAGAGCTCAGGGGCCGTGGCAACGAACTCGCGAGGGGTCGCCTTGAAGAAGGCTCGGCGCTCCAGCGGCAACACCCAGAACACCTCCGCTCCCTCCCGTACGACCCCGAAGATCAGGGGCATGTCATTGAGAGCGCCGAGCGCGGTCCTCGTCCATAGGCTGGGGTCATCGAGGGCCGGCGCGACCAACGGCCGAAACTCCCCGAGTTCCCGGAATCCGCGCAGCTGGGAGAGATCCGGGGCGCCGGCTTGGGTCATCCGGAGGAGAAGGCTCGGCGTCGGAACCCAGACCTCGAGGAGATCGTCCCACAGGTGGAGTCGCGACCGGACGAGGTTGCGCAGCGAGGTGACCTCTTCCGGACCCCGCCGCCCGAGGAGGATCTGCTCCTCGCCGATCCTCAGGCGGACCCGCTGGCCGTTCCCGCCCCGCTCCGGGGTGACGATCAATCGCGGCTTCTGTGGACGAGGCTTCTCGGGGCTCTGACTCAGCGCGGTGGCCCGCCCGATGCGACGACGTCCTGGGCTCCGGCCCTTCGCCATCGAGGGAAAAGACCGAGTTCCGCTAATTCAAGGCTTCGCAACTTCCGGATCGAAGGACTCTCGCTCCGCGCTCGATCGATGCGAATCCACCTCAAGGCTTTTGGACCAGGAGCCGGGCTTCATCGGTCCGGGTTCATGAGCGACGAGGGCGACCGACCGCAGTTCCGAGAGCACCTACGCGAGATACGGAAGTCATTGGGAGGGATCGGCAAGGACATCGAGATCGATGTCGCCGAGGCGCCCCGACTCGCTAAGAAAGGGACGAAGCGGGCCCTTGCGAGGGCGGCGGGGATTCGCCAGACACCGATTCAAGAGTGGGCTGAACCATCCCCCGAGGCTCCGAAGTAAGCCTTCTCCGCGGTCGCAGGGAGACGGCGGCCGTCGGGGCCTCCGGCCCTGGATCCGAAGGTGACGCGGATCGAGAGAGGCCCCCCGCGGATGCTCGAGGAAGGTCTCTCTTCCCACTGAAGTAGTGAAGTGTGGAAGACGACGAGCCTCGCCGGACGAGGGTCGATCCGGGGGGGCCTTCGGTCTCGGAAAAGGACGCGCTTCCACACGCTCGCCCGCCACCGAGGTCCGATAGAGCTGTGAATGGGACGGGGCGATCGCGGGGCACCGTGCGCCGGGGCCAGGACTGGGCACTTTAAGTTCGGACCCGATACGACTTCGTCCCGATGGATTCGGGCGAACACGGGGGAAAGAGCCGGAAGGTGTGACTCATCTCCTGCGTCCGTTCGCGGCATCGATCTCGATCGTGTGACACCTTGGCGAGTGCGGTGAGAAAGCGACGGGGCCCCCTCGCCCTCTCCGCTCTGTCGCTCCTCGTTCCGAAGGCTTACCTACCGCGCGGGCCGGCTCAAGTGCTCGTGGACCACTCGCCACGCTCCCTCTTGGAAGCATAGAACCGAGGTTCCTCGACCCTCCCCCGAACGAAGGCCCTCCTTCGTTTCTCCCTCCCAGCGGAACCGGTACGCGCAGACCGCGACGCGGTCGTCCTTGGTGAGCCAACGAACGTCCTCGATTCGGTAGACTTCGTTTCGTATTGCTGCCCAGTTGCGCTCGAAGGCTTCACGAATGGCAGCGATTCCCTCGTGGGCCGACCCGTCGCTGAACCAGAAGACGGCGTCGCCATCGATGAGCGGGGCGACCTCCTCGAAGCGATGTGTGTTCATCGACCTGCCGTACTCCTGGAGCACCGCCTCGGGACCGTCCATGGAGATCGTGCCGGTTAGGACGCCGCGGTAGATATCCCGGAGCGAGACTCCGCCTCGGGCCGTCGGCGTGCTCGCTCCCGGCGAGCGGGCTTGCCTTTCGTCGGTCCCAGGACGGCGAGACCGCGGGCAGGCCGCACAGTGGAGTCGGGGTTCAGGAGGAGACATTGCCCAGTCTGGCGGACGCAGGGTTCGGCCACGCTCGTCCGGCTCTCACCAGGCTTCGACTTCACCCGCCCTCAGAGGGATCGCGACGGGCCTAGGGCCGGGGCCAAGCACGGAACGAGTGTTCCGATTCTAGACGAGTGCCCAAACACGGCAACCGTTTCTCGACCTCCCCCCGCGCCTTAACCAAGCCCAGAAGTGTTCCACGCTGCGCTATGAGCCGAGCAAGGAAACAGGCTGGAAACGAGGCAAAGCGAACCCTCAAGGTGCAGTTCATCGCGGGATTCGGGCCCATTGGACGGGATCTCGAATCCAGTCGAAAGCTGTACGCGGACACCCTCGTGTCGGTTCCCCAAATTCTGACCCCAAGTCTTCCCGAAATTATGGCACCTCACTTCCTGCTCGGGGGGGTGGCTCCT
>DAIDCO010000067.1 GCA_027309555.1 bacterium | reverse complement strand
GCCGTAGCCCGGGGGGAGGGGGCGGGCGCCGCCTCCTTCACGGCCGACTCGGTATCGATCGTGACGAGCAGACCGCCGACCTTTACCTTCTCCCCCACCACCGCGTGGATCTTCGCGACCCGGCCGGTCCGGGGCGAGGGGATCTCGACGTTCGCCTTGTCGGTGAGCACGCTCACGAGCGTCTGGTCCTCGCGGACCGCGTCGCCCTCCTTGACGAACCACTCGACGACCTCCCCCTCGGCGACGCCTTCCCCGATATCGGGGAGCCGGAACTCGAACGCCACCGTCATCCTCCTACCCTCCGCGGACCGTCGAACGGGCCGCGTGGGCGATCTTCTCGGGGTTCGGAAGGTACACGTGCTCGAGCGCGTAGGGGAACGGCGTGTCGTAGCCGGTGACCCGCGCGATCGGCGCCTTCAGGGAGAAGAACGCCTTCTCGGCCAGGATCGCTGCGAGCTCACCGCCGAATCCGCAGAACCGTGCGGCCTCGTGGACGAGCACCGCGCGCCCGGTCTTCTCGACGGAGCGGACGACCGCGGCCTCGTCGAGCGGCACGAGGGTTCGCAGGTCGAGCACTTCTGCTGAGATCCCCTCGTTCGCGAGCGTCTCGGCGGCCTCCGTCACCGCGGGGACCATCGCTCCGTAGGCGACCAGCGTGACGTTGGAGCCTTCCCGGACGAGTCGAGCCGACCCGAACGGCACGCGGTGGTCCCCGTCCGGGACCTCGCCCGTGACCGATCGGTAGATGCGCTTCGGCTCGAGGAAGATCACCGGGTCCTCGTCGTGGATCGCGGTGAGGAGGAGCCCTTTCGCGTCGGCGGGGGTCGAGGGGATCGCGACCTTGAGGCCGGCGGTGTGAGCGAAGTAGGCTTCGGTGCTCTGCGAGTGGTACAGGCCGCCTTTGATGCCGCCTCCATACGGGGCCCGGACGACGACGTGGCAGGGGTACTGACCGCCCGAACGGTAGCGGAACTTCGCGAGCTCGCTCACGATCTGGTCGAATGCCGGGTAGATGAAATCGAGGAACTGGATCTCGGCGATCGGCTTGAGACCATAGAGCGCCATCCCGATCGCCGCGCCGAGGATTCCGGTCTCCGAAAGCGGGGTATCGACCACCCGGTCGGCCCCGAACTCCTTGAAGAGCCCCTCCGTCGCGCGGAAGACTCCCCCATTTATGCCGACATCCTCCCCGAGGATGAGCACATCCGGGTCCTGTCGCATGGCTTCGGTAAGGCCACGGTTCACCGCTTGGACGATCGTGAGTTCGCTCATGGTTTCCCTAATCCCTCACGCACGAGACGGTCGTACTCTCCTCGCTCTTCCGCGAGCCGGGGCGTCGGCGTGGCGAAGACGTTGTCGAACAGGGTATGGGGATCGAGGGGCGGCGCCCGCTCCGCCGCTTCGAATGCGCGGGCGGCTTCCGCCCGGACCGACTCCCAGAGCTCTTGCTCGGAGGCGGCGTCGAGGAGGCCCTCGGAAAGGAGCCGCTCCTTGAGGAGGAGGATCGGGTCGCGCTGCCTCGCCTCCGCGACCTGCGAGTCCGTTCGATATCGACGGGGGTCGTCCGAGGTCGAATGGGGCCCGAAGCGGTAGACCTGCGCTTCGATCAAGGTCGGGCCCTCCCCGGCGATCGCCCGCAGCCGCGCCGCCCGAACGACCCGGTAGACCGCCTCGAGATCGTTCCCGTCGACGACCACTCCCGGGAAGCCGTACGCCGCGGCCTTCTCGGCGAGGGTCGCGCTCACGGTCTGGCGCTCCCGGGGCAGGGAGATCGCCCATTGGTTGTTCTGGCAGAAGAATACGGTCGGTGCCCGGAAGACGCCGGCGAAATTGAGTCCGGCGTGGAAGTCGTTCGAGCTCGTCGCTCCGTCGCCGAAGAACGTGATCGTGGCGGCCCGGTCGTGGCGCCGCTGCATGGCCATCGCGGCCCCGACCGCCTGCGTGATCTGCGTGCCGATCGGGCTCGAGGCGCTCACGAAGTGCTGCGCCCGGTAGGCGAAGTGGTTCGGCATCTGGGTACCTTTCGAAAGGTCGGCCGAGTTCCCCACGAGCTGGTCGAACAACGAGCGGAGCGGAACGCCCCTCACCAGGGCGACCGCGAGCTCGCGGTAGGCCGGGAAGACCCAGTCCTCCGGTCGGAGGGCGTACGCCGCACCTACCTGGGCCGCCTCCTGCCCCGAGAGCGGAGCATAGAAGCCGATCCGCCCCTGGCGTTGGAGCGAGAGGGCCCGCTCGTCGACCACGCGAGCGGTGACCATCCACCGGTAGGCTTCGAGCCGTCGGTCCCGCGGGAACCCATCCCCCTCCGGGGCCGGGTCGGCGTCCGAGTGAGCGACGGTGCCTCCGTTCGTCATCCGGCGTCGCGATTCGAGCCGCTCATATAAGCGGAGAGATGCCCGCCGCCCCCGAGTCGCGCCCTTCGAGTGGGAGGGGGTCCCGCGATGCGGAGGGAGAACGGAGGGTCCGCCTTCGTGGCCGCGTTCGCCGGCAACGGACCGCGAGCTCTGGAGAGGGGGCCGGTGCCGGCCCTCTCCGATCGTTACCCGTGGCCGGGCACGGGTCGGAGGTCGATCGAGTCCCCGACCCGTACCCGACCTTCCCGTAGCACTCGCGCGTACCACCCGCGGCGGCCGAGCATGGTCTTGAGGAACTCCGGACCGCGCGCCGCCCCGACGTACGGGAGGAGATAGAGGTTGTCGCACGGGTCGCATGCTTTCGATACCTCGAGCTCGACCTCGCCCACCGCGATGCGCTCTCCGGGACGGAACTTCCCGTAGGGGATCCCCTCCGTGGTGATGTTCTCGCCGAGATCGCCCGGACGGACCGGCCAGCCCTCCCCGTTCAGTTCCGTGAGGGTCTCCCGAGGCATGAGCAGGATCGCCATGTCACCGTCGTCGCGCCGCTCCTCGTGCCGGAACCGGTTGAAGTCGCCCTCGACCCCGCGCCGGCCCACCCGCACCTCGTCGACCGAGGGCTTTGGAAGTCCGCGCTCCCCCGGGGTCTCCGACTTCCGGTGAAGCCCCAGAACCCGACCTCGGCTACCGGCGGAGCTCGCCACCTCGGCTCCGCGCCGCTCCACCGTCACCTTGCCTACCTTCTCCCTCGCGCCACGACTGGAACACTGCGCACCGAGGCGTTGCGCCTCCTTCTCGTTACCCTAGTGAGTATTTGTAGGCGTGGAAGGGTCCGCGCGCGCCGTGAGTACCGTTCATGCTCTCCGAGACTCCAGCCATCGACATCCGCGGGCTCACTCGAGTCTTCGAGAGCCGTAAGGGATTCCTCTTCCGGGAAGCGACCCGTACCGAGGCACTGAGAGGCATCGACCTCACGGTGGAGCGAGGCGCGATCTTCGGACTGCTCGGCCCGAACGGCGCGGGCAAGACGACGCTGACCAAGATCCTGTCGACGCTGCTCCTGCCTTCGACGGGGACGGCGATGGTGCTCGGCCACAACGTCGTCCGCGAGGCCGACTGGCTGCGGCCGCGCATGGGGCTGGTCCTCGGCGGCGAGCGCGGGCTATACAATCGCGTCAGCGGCCGCGAGAACCTGCGCTACTTCGCCGACCTCTACGGGGTACCCCTCGCGGAGCGGGAACGACGCATCGCCGAGTTGATCTCTCGGGTCGACCTCGACTGGGCCGCCGACCGGCGCGTGGAGGAGTACTCCCGTGGGATGAAACAGAAGCTCCACATCGCCCGCGGCATCCTCCACCGTCCCGAGATCCTGTTCCTCGACGAGCCGACGATCGGCCTCGACCCGAAAAGCGCCCGGGAGATCCGCAAGCTCGTGCGCTCGCTGGTCGCCGACGGGGTGACGATCTTCCTGACGACTCACTACATGTTCGAGGCGGAAGAGCTCTGCCCCGAGATCGCGATCCTCTCGAAGGGGCGGATCGTGGCGCGGGATACGGTCGCCGCGCTCCGGCAGCTCGTCGGGGGCGATCGCACCCTCGAAGCCGAGGCGTACGGCTTTGACGACCGCGAGGTCGAGGCGCTCCGCGCGCTGCCCGGGGTCTCGAAGATCTTGAGCGAGGAGTTCGGCCCGGCCCTCCGCCTCACGCTTCGAGTGCGGACGGGGGAGACCCAACCCGAGGACGTCCGGGCGCTGCTCCCGAACCACCCCGAACTCTCCGTACGGGAGCGACGGACGTCTCTCGAGGACGTCTACCTCGACCTGGTCGAGGAGGAGGGCCACTAGATGGCCGCGGCACCGGCCCAGTATTCGCGCGGGCGATCGACGGTCGCCGCGTTCCGACTGTCGGTCCTTCAGTTCCTCGCCGACCCTCAATGGCTCGTCCCGTCGATGATCGCCCCGGTGATCTTCGCTCTCGTCTCGTTCGAGCTCTTCCGCGTCGCTGGCCCCTACTTCCTCACCTACGCGATCCTTGGGGCGGGCATGATGAGCATGTGGGGCCAGACGCTCTACGGGAGCGGCTGGGCGACCGGGCAGGACCGGGAGTTCGGCACCCTCGAGCCGACGATCCAAGCCCCGACGCCGTATCTCTACGTCGTCCTTGGTCGCGTGCTCTGGAACGTCCTCTCCGGATTGATCGGCGGACTCATCGTGTACCTCGTGATCCTCGTGGTGGCGGGCGGGCCCCCGACCGTCACCGACCCGCTCGGGTTCGCCCTCCTCTTCGTATTCATCATGGTGACCCTCGCCAGTGTCGGAGTGGTCTTCGCCGCGTTCTACGTCTACACCCGCTACGCGGGGTTCATCCAGAACATCGGCGAGTTCGCGTTCTACATCGGCACGGGATGCATGTTCCCGGTCGTGCTGCTACCGTTCTTCACGAATCCGATCTCCCTCCTCTTCCCTCCCACCTGGGGGCTCGACGCCCTCCGCTACCTTTCGATCCCCGGCTACCGCGGGTTCGAGTGGGGTTTCTGGGGGGACCTCCTCGGCGCGGTCGCGACCACCACCGCCTATCTGGGGTTCGCGGGGATGGTTTTCTACCGGGTGGAGCGCCACGTACTCGAGGAGGGGAACCTGTCCGAGTACTGATCGGACGGTCTTGGGAACCTCCATGTCGACCGCCCTCACTGCTTCGGCGCCGTATCGTACGTCGTTCTGGCGGACGTTCTGGACAAATGCCGTCATGGCCCCGCGGACGAGCCTCGGCTTCATGCGGGTCGACTTCGTCCTGGGGACCGTCTTCGTCATCCCGCTGACCCAGATGGTCTTCTTCGCGTTCGTCGTCCAGCTCGGGGGTGGCGGGGCGGCGAAGGTCGCCTACACGGCGATCGGCAACGCCGTGGCGACCGTGACCTACTCGAGCGTCTTCTCGGTCTGCCAGACGACGGACTCGGAAAAGCAGCAGGGAACCATGGAACACCTCCTGGTCTCTCCGGCCAACCGACTCGCCCTCTACTTCGGACGTGGGCTCATTCCGATCCTGATCTCTCTCGGGACCGTGGCGGTGGGCCTCCTCTACGCCGCCCTCCTCTTCGGTGTCGTAATCCCCCCGAGCTCGATCCCCGCGCTCGTGGTCTCGGTGGTGCTCACCGGGTTCGCGATGGTCGGCTTTGGGCTGTTGCTCGGCGGGGTCGCCCTCTACCTTCGGACGTCGATCATCCTCGGCAACATCTTCCTCTTCGTCGGACTGCTCCTTTCGGGGGTCAATTTCCCGCTGTCAAGCCTGCCGCTCCCGCTCCAATGGGCGGGCGACCTCCTCCCGCTCACCTGGGGGGTCGCCGCGATCCGGAGCGCTCTCGCCGGCGACTCGATCGCCACCCTGGGACTCCTCTGGGCGGCGGTCGCGCTGGCCGCCGCGCTTTCCTTTGGGCTCGCGATCGGACTCTGGAAGTACTTCGAGCAGCGCGCCCTGGCCACCGGTAGCATCGCTCGATTCTAGCGAACGACCCCCACCGGACGTATTATTACGCCGCAGCGGGTGGAACCCCCGTGCGGCGGGCGCCTCCGGTTTCCCTCTCTCCGGTAGAAAGGGAGGAGCTCGACGCCTGGGCCTCCGGTCGCACCGCCACCCATCGGCTGGCCCTCCGTGCCCAGGTCATCCTGGCGGCGGCCGACGGGAGCACGAACCTGGCGATCGCCCGCCAGCTCGGCGTCCATCCCGAAACCGTGACCCGTTGGCGGCATCGCTTCTCCATGAACCGCCTCGAGGGGCTCCGACGCGATGCCCCCCGCTCCGGGGACCGGACGAGGGTACCTCCGACCCTGGTCGACCGGATCGTGCGCATGACGGCCGACGAGCCGCCCCCCAATGGAAGCCGCTGGACCACCCGGAGCCTCGCGCGAGCCCTACAGGTGAACCACATGCTCGTCCATCGGGTCTGGAAGGCCCATGGGGTCGCCCCCCCGACCCGAGGCACCGCCGTCCTGCCCCCGCTGATCGAGGCGGGGGTCTGGGTCGACGTGCTCGGGGCGTTTGTCGGGACTCCGACCGCCGCGCTCGTGTTTGGGGTCGGGCCCCTTCGGGACCCGGTCGATGAGCCCCCTGCGCACCCTCGGATGGACCCGGACCGGTCCGGGGGCTATCGAGTCGCGGACCACCGCGGCCGCCCGCCGAGCCTCTCCCGCCTGCTCGCCGGCACCGAAAAGGGCCTCCCCCCGCTCGCCGACGCCCGCCGCTCCCCGCATGAGCTCCTCGTGTTCCTCCGCGGGCTCGAAGAGATCACCGGCCCTTCGACCGAACTCCATGTGATATTCGACCGGCCCCTCGAACTCTTGTCCGGCCGTCTGGCCAGCTGGCTCCGGGTCCATCCCCGATTCCGTGTGCTCGCCGTGAGCCCGTCCGGGTCCTGGAGTGCCGCGGTCGACGACTGGGTCCGCTCCTTCCGGGACATCCCCTTACATCCGAAGAGCTTCGAGGGAGTCGCGGGACTCGCCGACGCGCTCCGGGACGACGGACCTCCGGGGAGGCAGCGGCGGCTGGCTTGGACGATCGCGCCGGGCTTCGAGGTGGACCGCGATTCGCGAAACCCCCCCTTGCCGGGGGCCCGCCCCATCGGGGAGCTCATGGCGCAGCCCGAATTGTCCACGGAGCCCGGTTCCCCCGCCCGCAAGGCGGCGGGAGCCGCCCCGCATCGCTCTCCCTGAGGGGAGAGAAACGGAGGATCCCCCTCCCGCCGGTTCGGTCTCTTTCGGGCCGCTCAGGCCCTTCCCGGCTCGTGGATAGGGCCCGTTTCCGGCCAGGGAGGCCCCTGGGACGACGAATAACACCAACATTCTTAATCCCCCTTGTGTTGCCGTGGCACGGGGCGGGACCTAGGTCCGGAGCCCCAGTAATCGGGAAGGAGACCAACGATTGGGAGGAAAACGAATGAGAAAGATTCCAGTGAATGCGTGGGTGGCGATCATCACCCTGTCGGTCCTGTTGTTCAGTGGATTCGGCAGCGGGACGACGATCCATGCGGCCGCGGCCACGACGAGCCCCCTCGGGGGCACGCACGCGGGCGGGCCGTTGGTGGGGTCGGCGGGAAAGTACCTGTTGAGCGGACCGATACACGTCAGCTCGTCCGCAGCGATGTCGAGCGCTTCGGTCCACTCGGCCGGAGCGGCGTCATCGTTCGCGAACGTGCCGTCGTTCAATCCTCGCCCGGGAACGGTCTCCGGAGGCCGAAGCGCGGCCGCCCTCGGCGTGGGACCTGTCTCGAACACGGCCAGCGCGATCCCGCCCGTGGTCATGTGCCAACCGCAGGGCCTTGGGTGCGACAGCATCAACGGGGGCAGCGGCGGCGCGCACACGGCGCTCGGCCTGAACTCGGTCGACAGCACCGCGACCTACGGTGTGTCGATCGAACCCCCCGACCAGGGGATCTGCGCCGGGAACGGTTACGTCATCGAGACCCTGAACCTCGGCGAGCTGAGGATCTTCCAGGGCACCACCTTCACGGGCGGCTCCTCGGTCCTCAGCCTCGACAACCTCATGGGGCTCACCGCGCAGGGATGGAGCAGTGCGGGCGACGTGTCGTGCCTGTACGATGCGAGCAACGGCGGGCACTTCTTCCTGACCGAGATCGTCTCCCGGAGCACGGAGATCTCGGGCGGGGCGTTCTCCGGATGCTTTGCGGGAGTGCTGGACGGCTGCCTCGAGGGGATCGCCGTCAGCGCGACCAACAACCCCACGGGCGCCTGGAACACCTACTTCCTCGACCCGAACCTGGTCAACTCCGACCCCGGTGCCGGCTACCTGCTGAACGACTTCGCAAAGATCGGGAACACGCAGGACGCGTTCCTCATCTTCTACGACGAGTTCATCCTGAACGGTAGCCTGATCCCGGCCTGCCCGGCCTACGGCTGCAGCGGGTTCAACGGTGCCCAGGAGTTCGCGTTCAGCAAGAAGGCGCTCGAGCTCGGGTACCCGGTGTTCGAGCCGTTCGGGGGACCGAACCCCTACTTCAACGTGGCCTACGAGAACATGGGGACGGACCCGAACCTGGTGCCGCCCGACGGGGCCTGCTTCACGGGACCGACGGCGGGATTCACCTGCTGGTACCAGGTCATCCCGGCTCAGTCGCCCGACCCGACGCAGTTCGACAACGCGCACGGCGGCAGCGGATTCATGCTGGGGTCGCTCGACTTCTTCGGAGCCGGCGACAACCGCATCGCGGCGTTCTTCTGGACGGGCCTGTCGAACCTCAACAGCATCGGTTGCAGCACATGTTCCGGCCCCACCGGGATCACGTTCGGCGGGGACCTGTTCACCGGCGTGCTGACCTACCAGGACGAGGGAGCCGCGTGTCTCGCGAGCAACGGCGGTTACTGTGGCCTCATGCCGCAGAAGGCCGGACCGATCCCGCTCGGTGCGAACTGCGTGGCGTTCGGCCTCGCGACCACCGTGACCTCCTGTCCGGAGGGTGGGCTCGCGAGCAACGGCGACGGCTTCACCCAGGTATCGTACGCGCAGGGTCAGATCTGGGGCGCCGTCAGCACCCTCGTGGTCCAGCAGTACGGTTCGGGAACCTGCGGAGCCACCGCTTGGTGCGAGACCCACGTCGGAATCGTCTACTGGGTCATTGGAACGGGGGCGTTCAACAGCCACGGTCTGTTGAGCCTCACCGACCAGGGCTATGTCTCCGCGATGCACGAGGACCTCGGCTTCCCGTCGATCGGCGCGGGCGACTCCTACGGCCAGGGAGCGGTGATCGCTTTCGCGCTCTCGGGCAACGGGGGTCCGAAGCACGCGGATGGCGGAGGCTTCTTCCCGAGCACCGCGTACGGCCGCCTGACCCAGCACTCGCACGGGCTCGTCGGAGACGTCCTCCACATCGCCGACAAGGGCAAGGGAACGCAGGACGGCTTCACCGAGTATCAGGGATTGCCGGGTGGCACCCGGCCGCGGTGGGGCGACTACACCGAGACGGTCTTCGTGCCGTCGACGGGAGGGTTCTACTTCTCTACGGAGTACATCCAGTCCCCCAACTGCAGCCCGTCCGCCTTCCTCGTGGACCCGTCCTGTGGCGGAACTCGAGCCCCCTACGCGAACTGGGGGAGCTCGCTCAACTGGGTGAACGGGTAGGGCAAGGTTAACGCCCCTGGACTAACCCTTTCCTCCCCCGGACGCCTCCCGAGCCCCGCGAGGGGCGGGGAGGCGTCGGGAGTTTGTTCGTCTCTCCGTGAGGGTCGACTCGGGGCCGGATCCTCTTGAATCCCTGCCCCCCGGTGGGACTCCGTCACCGCACTATTGGCCGGCGTCCCCGGGCCGTCCCGACAGCCGTTCGAACGCCGGGTCCTCGCGGGTTGCGCCCGGCGGCCCTTCTATCGGCTCGGCGCCGGCGACACGACGGTCCACCTCCTCGGTCCAAAGCGGAGGGGGAGCGGGTAGGAGGGAGCCGAACCCGTCAAGGAGGGAGACATCGGTCGCCGGCCGGTCTACGGCTCGGCCAAGGGGAGCCGTAGCTTAAGCGACCAACTACCGCCGCCCGAGGGAATATGAGGTCGAGGGGAGGGGCGGTATCCGGGACGGACCTTAGGAGGAATCGAACCGACCGAAGGAGCGCGGCGAGATGCTCGGTACTTCACGGAGGGCAGGCACACGCCCCGCTTCCTCGTCGTGGGACCGTGTTGTCGAAGGGGCTACCGAGGGCCCGAGGG
>DAIDCO010000066.1 GCA_027309555.1 bacterium | reverse complement strand
AGCTCCAGCGATACTTCGACCTCCTGGACGGGGTCGAGAACACGTCGAAGAGCGTTTTCGTCGGCGCGGACGATGCCGTCATCGGCGAGGCCCCCGTCAAGGAGATGATCGAGGCCCTCGCGAACCTCACGACACCGGCGAAGGCCGTGGTCTTCGACGGGATCGTGAGCCAGCGCCTGCTCGACGTTGCGCAGGAGAAGGGGATCGGGACCGTGGTCGCGACTCGGCTTGGCCCGATCGGGAAGATCCCGGATCAGGTCAAGATCTTCACGAAGGCCGACCTCGCCGCTCCCTCGGCCGGCCACTAGCCCTCCCCCGCTTCCCGTCGCGTGGCCGTGCGGTCCCGCGACGGACCTTTTACCCCCGACGACGCTGACGAGTACTCACTGCGCGATGACCGGTAGCCCCGAAGCCCCGCGCCGGATGCCCGCGTCGCTCGACGAGATCGAGACGACCGAGGACATACCGATCCCGACCGACCCGCTCGAGCGCGTGATCGGCCAGGAGAAGGCGGTCGAGATCGCCCGCATCGCCGCCTACCAGCGGCGCCACCTCCTCTTGGTCGGACCGCCCGGCATCGGGAAATCGATGACGGCGCAGGCGCTCGCCCTCCATCTCGACCGACCCCGGACCGAGCTACGAGTGGTCCACAATCCGGAGAACCCCGAGCGGCCCAGCGTCGAGGTCGTTCCCCGGGAGGAGGTCTACCACGAGCGGGAGGCGGCCCGGTCGGTCGAAGGGGAGCTGATCTTACCCACCGACGCTCCGACCACCGTCGCCGAGCGGCTCGGCTACCGCTGCCCCCGCTGCAGCTTCTACTCGTTGCCGTCCGAACGGTACTGCCCGAGCTGCGGGAACGTCAAGCAGGTCCTCCCCGGCGTCTCGGGAAGCGGCAATCCCTTCCGCGACCTGGTCGGCGGGATCCTCGAGCTTACCGTGAGCCCCGGCGGGAACCCCCAGGAGTCGGTCCGCACCACGCGGCTAAGGAACGGGGTGGAGGAGGTCGTCGCGTACGAGCGTGCCGCGGACCGCATCAAGGTCCTCGACCAGCGCGCGCTCGAGCGACGCAGGACCCTCCAGCACGAGAGCCCGCGCAAAGTGCTCGTCAAGCTCGACCGGAACACGTTCGTGATGGCGACCGGCGCGAGCGAGACCGAGCTCCTTGGCGATGTGCGGCACGACCCGTACGGCGGCCACCCGCAGTTGGGCACACTTCCCTACGAGCGGGTGATCGCCGGCGCGATCCACGAGTCGCACGAGGGGGTGCTGTTCATCGACGAGCTCCCGCACCTCGGCTTCCTGCAGCGCCACATTCTGACGGCGATGCAGGAGAAGCGCTTCTCGATCTCGGGGCGCAACCCCCAGTCGGGCGGCGCGGCCGTCCGCGTCGACAACGTCCCGTGCGACTTCCTCCTGGTGGCGGCGGCGAACATCCAGGACCTCCATCGCATCCTCTCCCCGCTCCGCTCCCGCATCGCGGGCTCCGGCTACGAGGTGTTGCTCGAAACGGCGATGCCCGACACGGTGGCGAACCGCTTGCGCCTCGCCCAGTTCTGCGCGCAGGAGATTGCGGTCGATGGGCGGATCCGCCCGGCCACGCGCGCCGCGATCGTGGAGCTGACGAACGAGGCCCGCCGGCGCGCCGAGGTCCTCGACGGTCGGCGCAACGCCCTGACCCTGCGGCTGCGGGAGCTCGGCGGGCTCATCCGGACGGCCGGAGACCTTGCCGCGGTCTCGGGGAGCGCCTACCTCGACGCGCCCCACGTTCGGGAGGCGCTCCACCGTGCCCGGTCGATCGAAGAGCAGGTGCGCGAGGTGTACGGCTCGTTCCAGGGAGGACTGCGGCAGGAGTCGACCGAGTCCCAACGCCAGTCGATGGGCTACTACCACTGGAACGACCACCCGGACCCGAACCAGTTCCCCGGTGGCTACGGCTGAGCGCCCCGCTAGGGCTAAGAGCCGAGCGTCGGTGGCCGCGGCGACGGGCGCGTAGTCTAGTGGTTATGACGTCACCCTGACACGGTGAAGGTCGCCAGTTCGAATCTGGCCGCGCCCATCCGTCCGGAGCACCGGATCCCCGTCGACTCGGACTCCGCCACGGCCCGGGTCCGGTCGCGTCCATCGGATCTCGTGCTCGTTCTCCGTTCGACCCCCCGGCCGGCGGTCGACTCGACCGACCGAGTCTCCTCGCCGCTTCCACTTCGTGAGGATCTCCTCGCGGCGGAACGTGGAGCGACGTACGGTCGCCGACCCTCGCTTCCCCGGTAAACTTGGGACGTCGGCCGGGATCGACCCCTGGGCCAGCAATGAAATAGCCGCTCTTGGCTCGGCGGCGCGAGAGCCGAAGCGATGGCGATCGACCAGTGGTTCAACACGATCACCTGGACGGTGCTGACCGCGCTCACGGCGCTCAATCTGCTCGTCCTCCTCTTCGCGACCGAACGCGTCCCGGGCCTGCGGCCGTGGGTCCTTCGCCAACTGCGCCGTCTCTCGCGTCGATCGGACCTCGAGTGGCTGGACTGGATGCCGCTGTTCGCGGCGGGGCTCCTCGCCTTCGCGGCCGTGTCGGCGTTCGGGATCCTGAGCGGGGCGTACGGCTGCCACCCCCCCGGGGTGAGCGACCCGATCGGTGTGCTGAACTCGGGACGGGCGCTGTGGTCCGGCGGCAACCCGTTCTACGTGCCCGATTGCGGAGGCCATCTCCAAATCCCGTACGGGCTCGCCGCTGTACTGATCGACGCGCTCGGCGGCCTGGCCGGGCTCCCCGGGATCTACGCGGTCTGGGGCCTCATCGCCATGAGCCTGCTGCCACTGACGTGGGCGGTCGCCGGTCCGGACCGACGGTTCGTGGTCATCTGCGTGGGAACGTCGGCCCTCTTTGTCCCGCTGGTCGCCTCGCAGATCGACGGGGCGACGAACGCGATCGTACCGGTGACGGTCCTTCTCTCCCTCTACCTCGCCCGCAGATCCGAGGGACTCTCCGCGATCGTCGCCGGGTTCCTCTCCACCGCGCGGTTCCCGAACCTCTTCCCTGTCCTCGCCACGACCGGAACGAACCGTCGGCACCGCGCCCTTGCGTTCGTGCTCGCCGCGGCGACGTTCGCCCTGGCCACGGCGCTCACGTACGCGATCTGGCGGTCGGACTTCCTCGATCCGGTCTTCCTCAACCAGGTCGGGCGACGCTCGTTCTCGGTCAATTTCTACGGGGTCCTCCTCTTCGAGAACGCGCTCCCGTCCTCCTTCTCGGTCGAAGCGATCCAGGCCGGGCTCACGATCCTCCTGGTGCTCGTCGTCTTCCTGCGGGTCCGCACCCCGATCGTGGCGGCCGCGACCGTGCTCACAGGCCTCGCGCTCCTCACTCCGTTCCTCTCGTACAACATCCTCGTTTGGTTGCTCCCGGTCGCGCTCGTCGGCGCCCGGGCACGCTGGTGGCTGTGGGGGATCGCCACCGTCGGCTCCGTGAACTACGAGGTCGCGCTCAACGTCTGGGCGTGGGACGACGGGGTCACGTGGCCGAGCGCGGTGCTCGACCTCGTGCTGACCGGCCTTCTCCTCGGGCTTCTCATCGACCTGGGCCGGAGCGCGTCCGGGCCGGTCGCCGCTCGGGCCGCCGCGCCTATCTAGCTCCGCTTCTGCCGGGGCGCCGGGAGGTCGAGCCGCATCTCGTTGCCGTCGACGAACCCGAGTCGGGCGTAGACCGGTCTGCCCCGGTCCGAGGCGTGCAGGAAGATCCGCCGATAGCCCTTCCGCGCCGCCCACCGGACCATCTCGCGCACGAGCGCCGACGCGATCCCTTCCCCCCGGTGTTCGGGAGCGGTGTACATGGACATGATGTAGGGCATCGAAAGGCGCGAGAGCTTTCCGGGGCGCGGCTGCGCCGGCTGGAGCCAGACGGCGCCGCTCCCCACCACCTCGCCATCGTCCCGCTCGAACAGGAACCCGACGAGCCGACCGGCGCGCATCTCCTTCCGGGCCCAGCTACGGTACGGGACGATGCCCCGGTCGATCTCGCGCCGAGTCCATCCGCCGATATCCTCCCACATGCCTCGGCGATGGAGGGCGAGGAGCGGGAGGTCTCCCTCGGTCGCGCGGCGGATCCGGCCCCCGCGAAGGGACGAGCGGGGCGGCCGACGGGGCGGCCCAGCGAAGTCTCGCGCGGCCACGGGGGTCCTAGTCCGCCTTCTTGAGTTCGCTCACGAGGGCGCCGACCGCCTGCTGGGCATCGCCGTAGAGCATGCGGCAGTTGTCGCGGTAGAAGAGGTCGTTCTCGATCCCCGCGAACCCTTTGCCCTGCCCCCGCTTGATCACAATGACGTTCTTCGCCTGTTCGACGTCGAGGATAGGCATCCCCTGGAGAGCGCTACCGGCGCGGTGCGCGGCCGGGTTCACCACGTCGTTCGCCCCGATCACGAGCGCGACGTCCGTCGCGGGAAACTCGGCGTTGATCTCGTCGCGGTCGAACAGCTTGTCGTAGGCCACCCCGACCTCGGCGAGCAGCACGTTCATGTGTCCGGGCATGCGCCCGGCGACCGGGTGGATCGCGAACTTCACCGACACGCCCCTTGACTCGAGGAGGTCGGCGAGCTCCTTGACCTTCTGCTGACCCTGGGCCACCGCGAGCCCGTACCCCGGTACGATCACGACCTGGGAGGCGTAGGCCATCATCACCGCGGCGTCCGCGGCATCGATCGACTTCAACTGTCCCTGGATCGGCCCGCCGGTCTCCTCGGCCGCACCGAACGCCGAGAAGAAGACGTTCGAGATCGACCGATTCATCGCCCGCGCCATCAACAGCGTGAGGAGGGACCCGGACGCCCCGACGAGGACCCCCGCGATCACCATCGCGTACCCCGCGTCGCCGAGCGGCCCGTTCACGAGGGCGAAGCCGTCGAGCCCGACCGCGATCCCCGTGAGCGCGTTGAACAGGCTGATGACGACCGGCATGTCCGCGCCGCCGATCGGGAGAGTGAGGAGGATCCCGTAGAGGAGCAGGAGAACGTAGAACGGCAGGAGCCAGAACGTCTGCAGGACGACAATGGCGTAGCCGCCGAACCCGACCCCGACGACGAGGACCGTGGAGTTGAGGACCTGGCGGGCCGGGAGGACGATCGGTTTCGAGGTGATCCAGCCCTGGAGCTTCAGGAACGCGATGACGCTCCCAGCGATCGAGATCGACCCGATGATCGCCCCTGCCATGCTGAGCCCCGAGGTCGCGGGGTCGGAGAGGCTGCCGAGGAGCTCGACCGCGGCGATCGCCGCCGCCGAGCCACCGCCCATCCCGTTGAACATCGCGACCATCTGGGGCATGGCGGTCATCTTCACGACGCGCGCCCAGTACCACCCGCCGAGCCCTCCGACAATGACTCCCACGGCGATGAGGGCGAAGTTCGAAAGTCCCGGGCTGAAGAACGTCGCGATCACGGCAAGGAGCATCGCCACCCCGGCGTAGAGGATCCCCCGGCGCGCGGTCGACGGACCGCTGAGTGCCTTGAGACCCAGGATGAAGACCAGGACCGCGACCACGTAGACCGCGTTGATCGCATCCTGCACTGCCGGGAGCGTCACTTCGGACCCCCCTTCGGCCGCGACCGGTCGAACATCGCGAGGATCCGCTCTGTGACGACGTATCCGCCCGTCACGTTGAGCGCCCCCATCACGACGGCGGCGAGCCCGATCGCCTGCTCGGTCGGCGTCGAGGCGAGCCCGAGCGCGACGATCGCGCCCACGAGCACAATCCCGTGGATGAAGTTCGACCCGCTCATCAGCGGCGTGTGGAGCAGGACCGGGACGCGGCTAATGACCTCGTAGCCTGTGAACACGGCGAGGAGAGCGATGAAAAGCGCCGTCCAGAGGTCCGCGGCCATCGGCCTACTTCCCTCCCGCGAGCAGCGCGGCGGTCGGAGCGTGGAGGACGTTTCCCCCCGAGACAAGGAGGGTCCCTTTCAGGATCTCGTCGGAGTAGTCGGTGACGAGGGTCCCCTCCTTCGTGACGAGCAGCGTGAGGAACGACTGGAGGTTCTTCGCGTACATCTGGCTCGCATGAAACGGGAGCTGGCTCGGCACGTTGAGCGGGCCCGCGATCGTGACGTCGTGCACGACCTTGGTCGCGCCGGGTTCGGTGAGTTCGCAGTTCCCCCCGGTCTCGGCGGCGATATCGACGATCACCGAGCCGGGGCGCATCCGCGCGACCATCGCGTCGCGCACGAGGATCGGGGCCCGACGTCCCGGGATCGCCGCGGTCGTGATGACGATGTCGGCGTCCGCGACGGCCTTCGCCACCATCTCGGACTCCTGCTGCTTCTCTGCCTCCGTGAGCTCGCGCGCGTAGCCCCCGGCGCCCTCGGCGTTGATCTGAAGCTCGAGGAACTTCGCCCCGAGGCTGCGGACCTGCTCGCCGGCGGCCCGCCGGACATCGTAGCCCTCGACCACCGCGCCGAGGCGTCGCGCGGTCGCGATCGCCATCAGTCCGGCGACCCCGGCACCGAGGACGAGGACCTTCGAGGGACGAATCGTACCGGCCGCGGTCGTGAGCATCGGCAAGAACTTCGGAGTCAGCCCGGCACCGATGAGCGCGGCGCGGTAGCCGGCGACGGTCGCCTGCGAGCTCAGGACATCCATGCTCTGGGCGCGCGTGATGCGGGGCAACAGCTCGAGCGCGAACACCGTGAGCTTGCGGTCGCGCATCGCCACGACCCGGTCGGCGTTCCTCGAGGCGTTCACGAGCGCGACCACGACCGACCCCGGTGTCGTCTGCCCGACCTCGTCGGGAGTCGGAGGCTGGACCTTGAGGAGCAGCTGACCCTTCCCGAAGAGCGCGGGCCGGTCCGTCTCGACCACCGCGCCCGCGGCCGAGTACGCCGGATCGGGATACCCCGCGGGAAGCCCTGCACCGGCCTCGACCGTCACCCCGACCCCCGACTTCGTGAGGGCCTTTACTACGTCGGGGACCAGGGCGACCCGGCGCTCGCCGGCGGCGACCTCCTTGGGGACCACGACCTGGACCGGCATCGGAAATCGGTCGCGGGGACCCGGGCGTAGATTATAACGTGAACTTTCGCTTTCCTCGAGTTGGGCCAGGATGGGGCGCCCGGTGGGGGTACGTCGGGCGGAGCGCGCCACGGGGAAGGGGTCGACTGCGCGCTGCCGGACCCGCGAACGGGCTCGACGGAGTGCGAACGTTCATCTGACCCCGCTCGCTCGCGCGGGCGAATGGCGCGGACGCGAGGCCGTACGACGAGCGGAGAGTTCGACCGCATCGTCCAAGGCGACGCGCTCGAAGTCATCGAACGCCTCTCCCCCGAGACCGTGCACCTCGCGGTGACGAGCCCGCCCTACAACGTCCGCCTCCCCTACCGGGGCTATTCGGACGACCTCCCGCCGGAAGAGTATCTCGGCTGGCTCAAGGAGGTTTGGCGGGCGCTCTTCCGGGTACTCGTCCCCGGGGGCCGGTTCGTCCTCAACGTGGCGCCGACCTCGATCAAGGATTTTCGACCCCTCCACCACGACCTCTCCCGCGACCTGCGATCGCTCGGCTACATCATGCGCACGGAGATCATCTGGTACAAGCAGACGATGGGCCGGCGGACCGCCTGGGGCAGCTGGAAAAGCCCGTCGAACCCCCACATCGTGCCCTCCTGGGAGTACGTGCTCGTCTTCTCGAAGGGCCAATGGAAGCTTCCCGGCGATCCGACGGCCGTCGACATCTCTGCGCGGGAGTTTGAACGGTTTTCAGATGGCTTCTGGCCGATCCCTCCCGAGCGACACCGCCACGGCCACCCGGCGCCGTTCCCCGAGGAACTGATCGAGCGGGTGGTGAAGTTCTACAGCTACCGCGGCAACGTAGTGCTCGACATGTTCGGGGGAACCGGCACGGTCGCGGCGGTGGCCCGCCGCCTGGGGCGCCACTACCTGCACATCGACTCTTCCGCCGAGTACTGCGCCGCCGCCCGGGAGCGGGTCTGCGCGGCCGCGCCGCCGGCCGGTTGGCCGATCCCACCGCCCGAGCCCGAGGTGGCAGCCCCAGCGGCGGCCGCGCACGGGCCCTAGGCCGCGCCGCGGGCGAGGAGCCGACGCCGGGCGAACCGGGCGACCAGGGAGGAGAGCCCGACATACGCGATCCCATAGGCGCCGGCCGCCCAAGTATCGAGCGTCCACGCCCGCTCCTTCGGGTGGCGTCCGAGGAATCGCAGGTAGTCCGCGGTTCGCTGCGCGACCTCTCGCCGGTCTCCTCGAGCCGCGATCCGTGCCACGAGCGAGCTGCCGCGGTACATCCGGCCGTAGTGCACCGACTGCGCTCGCAGCCACGTCCCGAAATCCGGGCGGCCGTGGCGGTCGGCCACCTGGGCCATGTCCCGGTAGGACCACTCCGCATAGCCGAGCCAGCGAACCATGCGGCTCACGTTCCCGGAGTAGAACCGGAACCGGGTGAGGCGTCGGTCGTCGAGGTACACCCCGCTCGGCGCGAGGACCCCCGTGAGGAATAGATACAGGTCCTCGAGCTGGGTCATCTCGAAGCCGTCCCCGAGGTCGCCGTCGAGGAGCTCGCGCCGGAGGGCCATGCTGCTCGTGTTGAACGTTGCGTGCGTGGTCCGTGTGGCGAGCTCGAGGAGCCGAGCCTTGTCGCCGGGAGCGAGGTAGACCGCGCCGAGCCGGTCGAAGCCGAGGTCCTGCTCGTGGGGGCGCCACGCTGCGAACGGGATCGGGCGGCCTTCTCGGTCGATGACGCTCACGCGGTTGCGGTAGAAGCCGAGGTCGGGGTGCTGCGCGAAGACCTCGAGAAGCCGGGCGAGGCGCTCCGGCTCGAACTCGTCGTCGTCGTCGAGGAACGTCACGATCGGGGCTCGACACGCGTTGACCGCGTGGCGCAGCCACCGACCGATCCGGGGCTCCTCGTCGAACAGCACGGTCGCCCCGTCCGCCGCGAGCGCACGGTCGAGCTCGGGGTCGAGGTAGTTCTTCGTGACGACGATCTCGAACCGCTCGCGCGGCAGAGTCTGCGCGGCCAGCGAGGCGAGCGCGAAGCGTAGGTAGCGCCGGCGCGAGTAATCGCCCAAGATCACCGCGACCTCGGGAACGGGCGCCACGGCGATTCACCCTTCCGTGGGCGCGGAAGCTTCCTCGGAGGTTGCGGACGCCGCGGGCGGGAGGAGCCGAGTTCCCAGGTCGCGCACCGCGCGCTCGAGGAGCGGCTCGAGGTTGACCGTGTCCGCGCGGTTGTAGCGGACGAGGCGGTCGAGGGCCGAACGGCTGCCTCGGCGGTACTCTTGCCAGAGGCGCACTGCGTCCGGCCCGTGGATCCCCTCGACGCCGGTCCGGTCCCCGATCCCGAGGCGCTCCTCGATCCGCTTGAGGCCGCCGGCGATGCCGAGCCGGTAGAACAAGAAGCGCAGGTCGATGTGGACCGGCGGGACCACGAGCTGGGGAAAGGCGACCGCGAGGAACGGTACGTCGAAGCGGCGACCGTTGAATGTCACGAGGACCCCGAACCGGCGAAGGTAGGCAGGGAGTTCTTCGAGGTCCTCCCCCGCGACGAACGAACGGGTCGTGCCCGAGCCATGGACGCTCACCACCGTGACGATCCCCTCGAACGGGGAGAGCCCCGTCGTCTCGATGTCGAGGTAGGCGGTCTCGCCGGCGAACTCGGGTTCGACCCGCCAATGCTCCCCGTCGGGGAGGCGGCGGCCGAACCATCCGGTATCGCGCTCGGCGAGGGCGCGCTCGCTCGCCGCCACTTCCTCGGAGAGCCGACGGTACGCGGAGGGGTCTCCTCCCAGCCGGTCGGGGCGGTCGAGGAGATCCTGCCAGTCGCGGCAGCCCGCGCGCCAGAGGTCGGCCTCGGTCGCTGGGCCGACCCCCGACAGGTGCTGGAAGGTCGCCCGGAGCACGAGCTCCGGACGGGTCAGGGCTCTTTATCCTTCCCGCGCGGGCCGCCCGCTACGGTAGCGGGTCGGCGGATTCGACCGGTAGCGGGCCGATCGGCGTCAGGAGCGGCTTGACCGCGGCCCAGAACGCCCGGACCTCTTCTTTCGGAAGCCGGGCGCCGTACATCGGCGCACGGC
>DAIDCO010000065.1 GCA_027309555.1 bacterium | reverse complement strand
GGACCCGCCGCTCGATCTCGGCACCGTGCGCCCACCGCACGAGCAGCTCGACCCCGAGGTGGCCGGGTTCGGTGACCACGAGCTCCCCTCCGAGCGTCCGGGCGATCGACCGGGCCGCGGTCTCGTACTCGGGGTGGTCCGACTTGAGGAGGATCATCGTCGAGCGAAGCGGCGTCACCGTCGCGAGCTCGCGCGCCCGCTCGAGCGCCCGCTCCAGGGCCACGTCCAGCTGGCCGCTGTGCACGCGTCCTTCGTCGTCGGTGTACGCCTCGGGAAGACCGTCGGTGATGACGTAGAGCTCGCGTCGGGAGGCCCGGGACGAGGCGAGCAGGAGGTGGGCGGCCCGGAGCACTTCGGCGGTGTTCGTGAACGCGCCCGCGCGGCACTCCCAGAGCTCCACGAGGTCGAGGACCGCGACCTCGTTATCGAACGCGAGGAGATCGACGGTCGCGTCGGGGTAGCGGCGACGCACCGCGACGTACAGCGCGAGGAGGGCCTTCTTGGCGGCCTCGAGCTTACCGGCCTCGGCCATCGAGCCCGAGCGGTCGAACGCCAGCACGACGTGGACGCGCTCCGAGGTCACCTCTCGGTAGACGTAGCTCACCGATTCGTCGATGTGCCGCAGGCCGGCGAGACGGGCCGCGAGGAGCGAGCCCGGCAGGTCGAGGTGGGCGATCTCCTCCGGACGACGCAGCCGTGCCTTCTCGTAGACCCCGGTCGAGCCGCCTCCTCGGAGCGAGAGACGGACGTCGCCGGGAAGGCGGTGGCTCTCCTCCTCGAGCAGGAGCCGGGCGAACCGCTCGACCAGCCCGTAGGTGACCGAAAGCTCGCCGGCCCGCTCGGCGACGAACCCCCGCTCCTTGAGCTCGCGGGCGAGCCGGAGCTCCTCGCCTTCCCGTACGCGGCTCTCGGTCTCCGCTTCGGCCCGACCGCGAGCTTCCTCCCGCTCGGCCTCGAGTCGGCGGCGCTGGGCCTCGGCCGCCCGCCGCTTCTCCTCGGCCTCTCGGTGGATCTCCTGCTCCCGGGCCCGGAGCGAGCCGGTGACCCGGTCGGAGAGCTCCGAGCGCTCGGAGGCGGAGAACCGGGCGAGCGCGTCGCCGATCTCGGAGGGACCGATCGTCCGCCCTCCGGCGCTCGCGAAGGCGATCGGCATCGAACGGCCCTCGGCCGGACGGGGCGGAGCTCCGCGGGACCGCCCGAAGAGGCGGCGGAACCATGCCAGGAGCCGGGCGAGCGCGGCCTTGAGCCGGGCCACGAGCCCCGGGCGCGGCGGAGGACGATTCCACGACGACGCAGGCAACAGCAGCGCGCCGCGGACCTCCTCGAGCAGTTCGGGGGGAGGAAGGTGGCTCCAATCGAGCGACCGGGCGGCGCGGAGGCGCTCTTCGAGGGCAGCGATCTCCCGAGCGACCTCTTCGTCGCTCTTCCTCGCGGCGACGGCGAGCTCGGCGACCCGCTGGTCGTACTCCCCGACGACGCGCGCGACCCGCCGCCGCGCCTGGCGACGCAGACGCTCCCGCAGCCGGCCGAGCCGCTCGGAGAGCTCGCGATTCCGACCGCCTTCCTCGCGGAGGAGCTTCCGGGCCCCGTCGACCCCCTCCTCGGCCAAGGCCCGGACCAGGGCGTTGCGGTCGACGGTGTCGAGGAGGTCGTCGGACGCGACGTCGTCGGCGTACGCCGAGCACTCCGGCAATACGATCGCGGGACTAGAGGGGGGCGTCGTCGTCGTCTTCCTCCGGGCAGGAGAACAACGAGAACTCCTCGAGGAGGCGGAAGACCTGGGTCGCCGCGGCCAGGGCGTTCGCGCTCGGACCGGGCCGTTCCCGCTCTTCAACGAAGCGGGAGAACGCGCGGAACTTCGGGAAGAGCGGGCCCTCGGCAGCGGCCTGGGCGCGGAGCTCGGCGTCGTCCTTCAGCCGGCGCCCTTCGCCGATGAGCGCCTCGGCCTCTCCCGAGTTCTCCCGGAGGGTCCCGCGGTAGTACCGGCACCAGTAGACGCCCGCGCTCCGCTTCAGCGCCGAGGGAAGGTACTGGTCAACGAACTCGGCTACGCGACGCTCGTTCTGCCGGAAGGAGTCCCCGCTGCGCGCGCGGATGCGCCCGCGCATCGCGTGCAGCAAGCCGGACTTGAGGTCCGCGCTCGTCGCCGCGTCCCGTCCGTCGAGCGCCGCCATCGCCGCCGTGCGGGCCGCGACATCGAGTAGCGTGCGGTTCGAGCCGACCTCGCCGATATCCGGGTTCTCGTCGCTCATGCGCTGGCGCCAGGACTCGACGACCCGCACTCCCGCGTCCACGAGGATCTCGGGAACGTAGAGCGAGCGGCTCTCCTCACGCCCGATCGCCACGATCCGCCGGTTGTCGGCATGGTGCTCGTTGAAGCCGACGTGGAGACTGGTCAGACGGTCGGAGAGCGGGTCGTTGATGTTGTCGAGGTCCGAGAGGTTCGACGTCCCGACGGCGACGAACAGTCCCGGGAAGCTCTCCCGGGACTTCGACGGGGTCACGGTCCCCTCCTGGAGGGCCTGGAGCAGCACGTTCTGGGTCCCGAGGGGAAGCTTCCCGATCTCGTCGACGAGCAGGAACCCCCGGTTCGCTTGGAGGAGCTTGCCCGGCTCGAGCACGAGCGGGCTCATCGGGTCGCCGACCTCCTCGAGCTTTCGGAGATTGATGTTACCCGTCAAGTGGTCGGGAAACACCTCGGAGCTCCCCTGGAGCCGCGCGAACCCGAACCCCTCCCGTAACACGACGAACTCGGCCGGGACGCGGGCGCCGTCGACCGCGGAGGGATCGAACCGCGCCGGGTCGGACTCCGGGGCGAACCGGCGCTGGCAGATCGGGCACGGGGGGAACCGTTCGGCGGTGGCGCGGTCGACGAGGGAGAGGGGGTGGTCCTGGACCGGGCAACCCTCGACGACCCAGATCCGCTTCGGGAAAAGCCCCCAGAGGTCCCGCGCGAGGCTGGTCTTTCCCGCCCCCGACGGCCCGAAGAACAGGAGATGCGACCCCGAGACGATCCCGGCGATCACATCCTCGTACGTCGCATCGGGAAGGACCGTGCGCGGAAAGAGCGCGCGGATCGCCTCGGTCCGGCCGAGCCCCTTCGCGCGCAGGCCTCCGAGCGTTCTCAGGATCTCGTTGCGGAACCGCTCGCCGGCGCTCTCGACCGGAGCTCGGGCGGTCCGGAGGTCGGCGGCCGTCGAGCGAGTGCCGGGTCGAACCGTATCTCCTACCGCCGCCGCCACGGCGCGCGGAGTTGGGATTCAGTTATGTAGTTTACCGAACGCGAAGCGGGCCCTCGGGGAGTTCGAGGCCCCTCCGTCGGCCCCGAGGCGTCGGGAACCGGTCTATGGCCGGTCTCGACACGTTTAAGTAGGGTCCCCCGGTCGCGCCCCCCGCAAGCAACCCATGGCCGAGAAGGACGCCTCTACCAAGAAGACCGCCCTCGCACGGACGGTCAAGGACAAGTGGCGCTCGAAGCACTGGTTCAAGGTGCGGGCGCCGGGGCTCTTCCAGCACGTCGATCTCGGTGAGACGGTGGCAAGCGAGCCGGAGCAGGTCGTCGGGCGCACCCTCGAGACCACGCTTCCCGAGCTTTCGGGATCGGCGGACGCCGCGAAGGCCCACGTCAAGCTTCGCTTCCGCGTCGAGCGGATCTCGGGCGACGGGGTCGCCGAGGCCCGGTTCATCGGGCACGAGCTCACCTCCGACTACGTGCGACGTCTGGCCCGGAGGAAGCGCTCGAAGATCGACACCGCCCTCACCGTGACGACCAAGGACGGGGTGCGGATCGTGCTGAAGCCGGTCGCCGTCGGGGAGCAGCGGCTCCAGACGCGCCTGCGCGCGGAGCTGCGCCACAAGATCGTCTCGATTCTGACCGAGGAAGCCCAGCTGCGCACGTCGCCCGAGTTCGTCCGCGAGATGCTCGCAGGGGATCTCTCGAAGATCCTCGCCCACGGGCTCAAGACCCTCTATCCGCTCAAGAAGATCGAGATCCGCCGATCCATCGTCCTGGGAATGATCTCGGACGAGATCCCCACGAACGAGCCGACGCCGGTCGCGGAGGGATCCGTCCCACCCGAGCCCACGCCGGTCGCCGACGCGGGGACCGGCACCCCGGCGTAGCCACGGAGGACGCCCGATGGCGCCATCCCTTCCTGTCGGAGTGGCTCAGCCCGGTAGAGCACGGGACTCATAGCGGGGCGCCGACGCGCGTCCCGGGAGAGATCCTGGGGTCGGGGGTTCAAATCCCCCCTCCGACACGTTCCACTTCAATAGTCGGAACCTCGCCTGCATCCGAGGGACGGGCTCCCTAAAAAGTCGACGAACGTAAGTCTTAAGCCAATTGCCCGGCTATTGGAGCAGATGGCAGTGGCCGACCACCCCACCACGATCACCATCCGAACGAGTACGCGCCAGCTGCTCGAGTCGATGAAACGCCCCGGCGAGAGCTACGACGAACTGATTCAGGAACTTGCGGAAGAGTACTACCCGCCCCGAGTCATCGCCGAACTGAAGCGGCGAGTGGCCGAGATTCGAGCCGGACGTGTAAAGGGAGTACCCGCGGACGAGGTCTATCGCAGGTGGGGGGTTTGAATCCCTACCGAGTCGAGTTCGACCCTCGTGCCGTCCGGGATGGGGCCAAGCTGTCGGTCTCCAATCGCCGGCGGATTCGAGAGAAGCTAGAGTTCCTTCGAGCCGCCCCCTTTCGCTCCCATCCGGGGGTTTCAGTGAAGGAAGTCGGCGACCTGAGAGGGGTTTGGAGATTCCACGTCGCTTCGGACGTGCGAGTGTTCTACACAGTGGTCGGCGACGCCCTCTGGGTCATCATGATCGAGAAAAGCGCCGGGGTGACGAGAAAGACCGTACGCGAACTCCGTCGGCGGCTCTGACAGAATCGCGGTTGGATTGGAGGATTTGAACCCCCGGAGGGTTCAAAAACCCCCTCCGACATCATTCACCGATTTATCGCCGAGAAGTGGCGATGTCCTGGCACTCGCGTGTACGACCTGATTCCCGCGGGGGTAACCGCGCCGTCCGCGAAGGGTAGCTTGAGGGAGGGAACCCTCGCAGCATTCTCTCCCACGAAACCGCTCGTGGATTCCCGATAGGAGGCGGCTTTCGAATGGGAGAACTGTGGGATTCATAACCACAGACGCGTTCCTCGGGTCACATCGGTCCCGCCGTCTATCGCCAACGATCTGAACGACCCAAGGCACCACCATGCAAAGGGAGCCCTACTCCGAGCGGGAGGTAGCCGAGGGCATCTGGTTGGTAGCCGGATTTCACGGAGGGGGGATCGGTGTGAATGCGGTGGTCCTATCCTCGAAGGACCACACGGTCATCGTCGACACCCTCATGGTGCCGCGAGAGGCGCGTCGCTTCGCGAGAAGGTTCCAACGACGGGCCACGGAACCGTTGGCCCTCGTCAACACGCACTGGCATACCGATCATACCGCGGGGAACTCCCTCTACAACTGCCCTATCTGGGGTCAGAAATCGGGGGCACGCTTCCTCAAATCCTACTGGCCGAGATGGATGGGAGGGCCGCGGGACAAGCGCGCCCAGGGGCTTCGCATGAAGCTCCCCGATCGAACATTCGCTCGTCGAGCCTCGATCGACCTTGATGGGGAAGAGCTTCAGCTGATCCGTCTTCCGGGGCACACTACGGACTCCATCGGTGTGTGGCTGCCCGACCGACGGATCCTCGTCGCCGGGGACGCCGTCATGGAGCTTCCGTTCCTGTATTTCGGAGGCAATAGTCAGGACGCGATCCGCTCGCTCCGGCAGATACGACGCCTGCGGCCGAGGATGATTCTACAAGGACACGGTCCACCGAGCTCCTATGAGCGGCTGGAGGCGGACATCCGCTACCTAGTGAAGATCCGGCTCGCCGCACGGCGGGCCCAAGCCGGCGGTGAGACCCGAGGAAAGTTCGTTGAGACACCGTTGGACGAGTTCCTCCCGCCGTCACGGATCCGGGCCCTGAGCGAGCCCTGGCGTCGACCGCACTACTTGCACTGGTTGAACCTGCACAGGGTCTGGGCCGAGGCGTTCAAGACCCGGCGATGATCCCACTCGGCGGGACGTCCGCGCTGCCGAGTGAGAATAGCAACTACGGCGCCGGCGGCACTCTGGGTGCTTTGAGACTTGCAGCCGTCGAGGTGGAGAGGGGTAGTTCCGGCCCACGGCCAGCTGCCCTCAGACTGTGCCCGGAAGCGCAAGAGAAGTCGTTCGCGGGACCAAGTTCTCGGACGGTCGGTCAATAAATACCCCCGAGCCCAGCGCGGTGGGCCATGAGTGGGATGACCGCGAGCCCGACCTCCGCACCGGAAAGCCAGCGGACCGTCATCGAAGTTCAGGACCTGCGAATGGTGTATCCTGTTCCGAAGGCAGGAGCCGCCCCCACGGTCGCAGTGGATGGTGTCAGTTTCCAGGTGCGCCGGGGTGAGATCTTCGGCTTCCTTGGTCCGAACGGGGCCGGGAAGACCACGACGATCTCGATTCTCACCACCCTTCTCAAACCGTCCTCCGGAAGCGCTCGGGTGGATGGAGTCGATGTCCTCGCCCATCCGCACGAGGTCCGCCGGAAACTCGGCCTGGTCTTCCAGAGATCCACGGCCGACGAGGAGCTCACCGGTCGGGAGAACATGACGATTCAGGCCGGGCTCTACGGGCAGTCGGGGTCGCGGGTGGACGGACGGATCACCGATCTCCTCACGCAAATGGACTTGGGTCCGGTCGGCAATCGACTCGTCAAGACCTACTCCGGCGGCATGCGACGGCGACTCGAACTCGCGGTGGGGATGGTCCACAATCCGAAGCTCCTGTTCCTGGACGAGCCCACGCTCGGCCTGGATCCCCAGGGACGAGCCGGGTTCTGGAGTTACATCCGCTCGCTCCGGGAGAAGGAAGGGATCACGGTGTTCATGACCACTCATTACCTGGACGAAGCAGACCAGCTCTGCGACCGCATCGCCGTGATCGATCACGGGAAGATCATTGCGCTCGGCACGCCGAAGGAACTCAAGGACAGCATCGGAGGAGACACCCTAGAGGTATCGGTGGCGGCGAGCGCGGGCGACCTGACCCCCCTCGTGTCGACCTTGCCCGGAGTAGTCGGGGTCTCCCACCGAGAGGACACCTACCGACTGAAGTGCTCGAACGGCGAGCGTCTGGTCCCGGAGGTCGTGCTCGCTTCGGAGAGAGCCGGGATCCCGGTCCGCGAAGTGAAGGTGATCCGGCCCACTCTCGACGAGGTCTTCCTCGAGCTCACCGGGCACGCGTACCGGGAGGAAGGAGGGATACCCTCTCCGGAGTCGCTCGCGGACGGGAACGGTCGGTCCGAGCGGGGGGGCCGACCATGATGCTCCCCATGTTCTCCCTGATCCGGAGGGAGTTCATTCGATGGATCCGGGCGCCCACCTGGGTCATCTCGGGCCTCATGAGCCCGATCCTCTACCTCCTCCTCTTCGGTCAGGCATTCGACCTCGGCAAGCTGCTCCCCCCCGGCACGCCAGCCTCCGCGCTCTCGAGCGCGCTCTCGGGTGCCCCGGATTACTTCTCCTACTTCGCGGTGGGCATGGTGGCGTTCGCCAGCGTCACCGCCGCCATGTTCTCGGGGACCGGGATCATCTTCGATAAGCAGCTCGGAATCCTCCAGCGCATACTCTCCACTCCCATCTCGCGACGTTCGGTGTTCCTGTCATCCCTTACCTTCCGAGGGATACTGACGCTGATACCGGCGTTCCTCGTTGTCGGGTTCGCCCTTCTCCTGGCCCACGTACCCAACGTCGCGGGACTCACGGTGGGTTCCGGAGTCTCGGTCCTCGACGCCGCCGACTTCCTCGTGGCGGCCTTGGTCCTCTCGGTCGCGTTTACGGCCCTCTTCCTGTCGTTCGGGTTTGCGGCCCAGCGGATCGAGAGCTACTTTGGAGTGGTCACTATCCTCCAGCTCCCGATCCTGCTCACGTCGAATGCGATGTATCCGGTCAGCATCATGCCCTCGTGGCTCCAGTATATCGTCAGCGTGAACCCGATCTCGCTGGCGGTGAACGTGATGCGGATGAGCCTGTTCGGGACCGCGGGTTATCCCTACTCGGTAGCGGTCTATCTCGCGGGTCTCGTAGGGTGGGCGGCCCTCTTCGTGGGCCTCGCGCTCCTCCTCGCATCGCGGGCGCTGCGCACGGATGTCGCGCCCAACCGCGGGTCCGCGCTCTCCCAGGCGATCGCAGATTCGTGAGGTCGTCGACGAAGGCCCCGATACGCGGTCCCGCCCATGAGAGTGAGGGAGCGGCTTGCGGCCGCTCGAGCGGAACCGGTGGTTCCACGTTTCGTGAGGCGAGGGAGGGACGACACCTCGTGAGACCGGGTCAGATCAGATACGATCCTCTATCGGCAATGGGCGAGTACTAAAGTTCGGATCCTCGGTCACATTCCCCGAGACCGAAGCACTAAAGGTCGGGCGAGAGCTCGCGAACGGGAGCGACATCGTGTCAGCGCGCCCCCCCGTGCCGCCGTTCACGCGCGAGACGGCCATCCAGAAGATCCGACTCGCGGAAGATGCCTGGAACTCTCGCGATCCGGATCGGGTCTCACTGGCGTACACACCGAACTCGCGCTGGCGAAACCGCTCGGAATTCGTCGAAGGGCGGACGGAAATCGTCGCCTTTCTCAGGCGAAAGTGGGCCCGGGAGCTCGATTACCGCCTGATCAAGGAACTCTGGGCTTGCGAAGGCAACCGCATCAGTGTGCGCTTCGCGTACGAGTGGCACGATGACTCCGGAAGCTGGTTTCGTTCCTACGGCAACGAGAATTGGGAATTCGACGACGACGGCCTGATGCGAGTGCGACTGGCGAGCATCAACGACCGGCCGATCCACGAAGATGAGCGCAAGTTTCGTTGGCCGCTCGGACGCCGGCCCGACACCCACCCTGGACTGAGCGATCTCGGTTTCTGAACACCGGCGCCCGACTCGGCCGGTCATTTCCTCATCGAGCCGCGCCGGGCGATCGACACGCTCCTCGGCCACGCGCTCTAGCGGCAGGAGATGCTCCGCCAGCCGTGCCTCGCCTTCCGAGAAGGGCGGGCGTCGCTGAGAATATAGGTCTCTCGACTGTCGCGTCGGTGTGCCCTTCTCCGCCGTTTCCCGTCAATTTCTCACCGCGGCCCTGGTCCATCTCGCGGCGGCGGGTACCGTCTTGCTGCTGGGCTCTGGCGTGGGGGGACTCACCCTCCGCTGGGACCTCCTCGTCTGGCTTCTTCTCGTCGGCTTCGTCGGGTTCACCACCGCTGGGTTCGCTCTCCACCTCTTTCCGACCATCTCCCGGCGGCCCCAACCGCCCCTCTGGGTTGGGCAGGGGGCGTTCCTCCTCGCCGAGGGGGGTCTAGTACTGGGAGCGATCGGGCTCTCGCACACGACCTCTCCGGCCCTCCTCCGATGGCTGTTCGCCCTCGGGGCGTTGCTCTTCCTGGGGGGAGAGCTCGTCGTGGTCGGTCTCTTCGCACACGAACTCGTCGCACCCCGGTTGCGGACCCGAGGCCCCACGACCCGGCCGGGAGATGCCGTGACGGTCCCCCTCTTCCTTGCGTCGTGGACCTCGGCCGTGGGCTCGGGAGGGCTGTTCGTCCTATCCGGGCTCTCCGAAGGGCCCGGTTTCGGCTGGTGGCTCGCGGCGGTGCATATGTTCGTCCTCGGGCACGCCATCCTCCTCATCACGGCGGTCAGTCTCCGCCTCGTCCCGCGTTCGCTCGACGCGGATGTTTCGCGCCCGGTGGTCTATGCTCTCGCGGGCCTCGCCGTCGCCGGGGCGTTCCTCATCCCCGTCGGGATGCTCACGCTCCCCCGGTCCTCGGCCTCCGACCTCCTCTACTTCGCCACGCCCGAGGCAGCGTTTGCGACCTTGTTCGTCTCCGTGCTCCTCACCCTCGTGATCCGGGCCCGGACTCCCCGAGCTGAGTCCGGCCTTCACGTGACGAGCCTCGTCTGCCTCCTCGTCGGAGGAGCGATCGGCCTCTGGATGATCTCCGCATCGGACTACACGCTGGTCGTTGCCCACGCGCTGGTTAATGTCCTCGGGTTCGTCGGTCTCACGATCCTCTTCATGTGGTTCGGGATGATCGCTCCGTTCCAACGGATCTCCCACGGCTGGACCCGACGCATGCTCTGGACGCTATCGATCGCGTGGATGGTCGGGGTGGTCGTGGCAGCGATAGCGGGCTTCGGGGGC
>DAIDCO010000064.1 GCA_027309555.1 bacterium | reverse complement strand
GGGCACGCTCTACGTCTACCCGATCCATCAGGTCGTTTGCGCGAATCTCGTCACGCGTCCGGGCGAGGCGGTCCTTCTGCGTGCGGGGGAGCCCCAGCGCGGCGTCCGCGCTGCCACCTCGGGGCCCGGCCGGCTCTGCCGGGCGCTCGGGATCCATCGATCGGACGACGGCGCGGACGTCGTGGGGGACCGCCGGTTCTTCCTTTTCCCCGGCCCGAGCCCCCGGGGCCGGGTGTATGTGGGTCCGCGCGTCGGGATCCGACGAGCGGTGTCGCGTCCGCTGCGGTTCGCGCTGGCGGACAACCCGTGGGTCTCCCGGCCGCGCCCTTGGCCGGGGAACCGCGCTACTTCAGCTTCGCCCAGTCGTAGCCGCGGCGGCGAGGGGAATCGCCGAAGCCGCAGGACGAGCAGACGCCCTTCTGGCGGTGGTAGGAGTGGCGTCCGCAGCGTCGACAGATGATATGGACGATCTTCCCGCCGCGGCGGGACGGAGTACCCTTTCCCATCGATGTGCCCCCTACGGTGAGATGTAGACGATCGAGTCGCCCCGCACGAGCGTCAGTCCGGTGCGCGGCGTGACCTCCCCTCCCACGACCTCCTCCGCCGCGGAAAGGACGAGGTTCAAATGCTGGTCGTACGCGTCGAGGACGCCGCGGTAGGAGCGTCCGCCCTTCATCTCAACGAGGACCCGCTTGTGCAGGCTCTGCTGAAGGACGTCGAGCGGCTTCATCGAGGGGGCCCCGGCCAGACCGGGCGGCCTTCTTAACCCTGGCGGCCGACCGACGCCGCCGGCTCCGAACGCGGAACCGGGCGAGTTCGCCAGCGAGGCAGTCGAGCGCGGGCCCCGCCGGATTCGGCTCTCCGTCCGGGGGCGGGCGGGACCGCACGATCGAGCCGAGGCGGCGGAGGACGGCGACCGCCGGGCCGCGCGCCGCGAGCCGGTACACCTGTCCGCCGATCCGCGTGTCCCAGACGCGAAGGTAGAACCGTCGCTCGAACCGTCCTACCTCGGCGTGTCGCCGGTCGAGGTCCGACGGGTGACCCTGCGGGTCGCGAGCAGCGCGGGCGCGCCGCGTCCCGCTCGGAAGGTCGAGATAGACGATGAGGTCGGGGAGGGGCGCGACCGGTCCCGGGCGGCCGGGTCGCTCGGCCACCCGACGCAGCCGGTCGAAGAGCTGCGGCGGGACGCGGCGGAGCGCGACCAGACCCGCAGTGTACGTGAGCGGCCCGAGGAACCCGGTATCGGCGACGACCGTCCGGCCCTTCCGACGGAGGGCGAGCGCCGCCCGGTAGCGCCGGCGCTCCTCGCGGAGGAGCCGACGTTCGATCGCGAGGAACTCCGCCTCGGAGGTGTACCGCAGCGACGGGGCCGGCCGCAACCGGTCGAAGGCCTCGGGCAAGAGGGCCCAACCGAACTCGCGGGCCGCGGCCCGGGCGAGGGTCGTCTTGCCGGCCGCCGAGGGTCCCTCGATGGCAATGATCCGTCCCGGCCGCCGCACCCTCGACCCCCGCCAGAGGGGACCCCGCGCTCTCCAAAAGCGATGCCTCCCCCGAGAGGCGCGGGCTTTTGACGGGGTGCGGGCATTCGCCGTCTCGTGAGCCCGCGCGCGGCCGAGAAGGGAGGCGGACACCGCTACGACGCGCGGGTCCTCGAAGCCGAGACCCTGATCGAGATCGCCCGTGAGATCGAGCGGACGGCGAGCGACCCCGAGGGCGTCGGCATCATGACCCGCAAGGGCCGGATCTTCCCGCTGCGGCTCGACCGGGTGCCGCTCAAGGCGGCTCCCCTCCTCAAGCAGGAGCTCCTGTCGGTCGGTGGCGATGCCGCGCACGCCCGAGGGGTCGCCGACCACTCGGTCGAGTCGACGCCCACCGTACTGCTCGCCACGTGGGGGCAGTATCAGCGGCTCTTCCCGAAGCTCCGACGCCAGCCGTTCCACCTGGGAGAGCTCGCCGACGAGGTCGACCGGGCGCTGAGGGCCTACGTGGCGAGCGGCGCGCGCACCGTCCGGGGCGCCCACCGCGATTTCCTCGTCGGCGATCGCCCCCGGGTGGTCGGGATCGTGAACGTCACGCCCGACTCCTTCTCGGACGGTGGGCAGTTCCTCGACGCCAAAGCGGCCGTCGCGGAGGCCGAACGGCAGGTCGCCGAGGGGGCGACGCTCGTCGACATCGGCGGGGAGTCGACGCGTCCCCGGGCGCTCCGTACCTCTCCCGAAGCGGAGTGGGCCCGCATCGCTCCCGTGCTCGCCCAACTGCACGGACGCCTCGCCGTCCCCATCTCCGTCGATACGCGGCACGCGGAGGTCGCGGCGAAAGCGGTGGACGCGGGGGCGGACATCGTGAACGACATCGAAGGCCTCCGTTCGCCCGCGATGCGCCGGGTCGTCGCCCGCTCGGGCGCCGCGGCCGTCGTGATGCACATGCGGGGACGGCCTGCGACGATGCAGGACGACCTCGTCTACGCGGACCTCCGCGCGGAGGTTTTCCACGCCCTCGCCCAAGCGGTCGACGCCGCGCGCGCGGACGGTATCCCGGCGGACCGCCTCCTCGTCGACCCCGGCCTCGGATTCGGAAAGTCCCCCGAGCAGAGCCTCGAGCTCCTCGTCCACGCCGGCGAGCTGCGCTGCCTCGGGTACCCGGTCCTAGTCGGCGCCTCGCGGAAATCGTTCCTCGCCTGGGCGCTCGGCGGCAACCCCGGCCCCCTCGACCGCCTAGAGGCCGGGCTCGCGGGAGCGGTCCTCGCGGCGGAGAGGGGCGTCGCGCTCGTGCGCACGCACGACGTGGGGCCGACCGTCCGCGCGCTCCGGCTGGTCGACTGGGTCCGCCGTCTCGCGGTGCGGCCTCCTACGACCCGCGACGCGATCGTGTCGACCAGCCCGGATACCTGACCGCTCGCGCTAGCCCGGGTCCCCGGGCTTCGGGTCCTCGCTGACCTCCGTCTCAAAGACGAGCGAGCCCACGTAGTCGCACTTCTGGCAGTGATAGACCTGGCCGACGATCGACCCCGCCACGAGCGAGATCTGGGCGGAGCCGCACTGCGGACAGAGGCGGACCGACCTACCCTTCCTCGGCCGGCGGCGCATCGTCGTCGTCCTCCTCGCCCGGCGGGACGTCCTTTCCGTCGGTTCCGACCGCCCCCGGGGTGCCGTCGTCCGGGGCTTCCGGTCCCTCCTCGTCGTCGACGCTCTCGGGGGCGCCTCCGGCGGCGCCCGCCCCGGGTTCGCCGCGCCCGTTCCCGACCCCGGCCGAGTCTCCCTCGATCGCGGGCTCGAGGACGACCGAGTCGCGGACCGTGTCGCCGTCATCGAGCCGGATGATCCGCACTCCGAGGGTGTTGCGGGCCTGACTGCGGATCCCCTTCACGGCCATGCGGATCGTGATCCCTCCCTGGGTCGTGACGAGGACCTCGGAGGTGTCGGTCGTGGGTAGGACGGCGACGACCGAGCCGTTCCGTCCGCCGGTCTTGATCGTGCGGACCCCCTTCGTTCCGCGCTTCGTCCGCCGGTAGTCCACGGTCGGGCTGCGTTTTCCGTAGCCGGTGCTCGTGAGCGAGAGGAGCGTCGGGAACCGCGGGCTCACCGGGGCCATCGCGACCACGCGGTCCCCTCGCTCCGACGACAGCCGAACTCCGATGACGCCGTAGGTCGCCCGACCCATCGGACGGATCTCGGCGACGGGGAATCGGACGAGCTGACCGGCCTGGGTCGCGAGAACGATCTCGGTCGCCGCGTCGGTGACGACCGCGACGTCGACCAGTTCGTCCCCCGACTCGAGGAGGATCGCCTGGATGCCGCTCGTGCGGATGTTCTGGAACTGGTCGAGCGCCGTGCGCTTGACCGTGCCCCGGCGGGTCGCGAAGACGAGGGAGCCGTCCGTCGCAAGATCGCGCAGGGGTAGGAGCGTGCCGACCCGTTCCCCGTCCTTGAGCTTGGGCAGGAGGTTGATGACCGCTTTCCCTTTCGAGTGGCGGCTCCCCTCGGGCAGTTCGTACGCCTTCAGACGGTAGACCCGGCCGAGGTTCGTGAAGAACAGGACGTTGTCGTGCGTCCGCGTGACGAACGTGCGGATGACGTAGTCCTCCTCTTTCGTTTCCATCTGGACGAGGCCCCGTCCGCCCCGGCGCTGCCGCCGGTACTGATCGAGCGGGAGCCGCTTGATGTAACCGTCCCGAGTGACCAGGACGACCACGTCGGTGTCGGGGATCAGGTCCTCGAGGGTGCGCTCGGTGAAGGCGGGGACGATGCGCGTCCGGCGCGGGTCGGCGAAGCGCGCTTTGAGGTCGGTAAGCTCCTCGACGATGAGCCCGTCGAGGAGCTTCGGGGAGCCGAGGATCCCCTTGAGGTGCCGGACCAGGGCCTCCTTCTCACCTTTCTCCTTCTCGACCGACTCGCGCTCGAGCGCGGTAAGGCGGGCGAGGCGCATATCGAGGATCGCCTTCGCCTGCTCGCTCGAGAGCAGGAATTTGCCCATCAGGCTCGCCTCGGCCACCGGCACGTCCTTCGAGCGTCGGATGATCCGGATCACCTCGTCGATGTGGTCGATCGCGGTAAGGAACCCCTCGAGCAGGTGGAGCCGCTCTTCGGTCTTCCGCAGCTCGAACTGGGTCCGGCGCAGGAGCGTCGCGCGCCGGTGGCGGAGGTGGAGGTCGAGGAGCGCCCGGAGCGGGAGGATGCGGGGGCGGTCTTCGACGAGGCAGAGATTAATCACGCCGAAGCTGGTCTCGAGCGGCGTGTGCTCGTAGAGACGGTTCAGGACGATCTCGTTGGGCAGGCCGCGCCGGAGCTCGAGCACGACGCTCGTGCCGTGCCGGTCCGACTCGTCCCGCAGGTCCGTGAGCCCGTCGATCCGCTTCGACTTGACCAGGTCGGCGATCAGCTCGAGCAAGGAGGCCTTGTTGACCTCGTACGGCACCTCGGTGATCACGATCTCGTCCTTCCCGCCGCGCTCGCGGATCTCGACAGCGCCGCGGAGGTGGAGCATGCCCCGCCCGGTCTCGTAGGCCTCGCGGATCCCCACGCTCGAGAGGTAACCGCCGGTGGGAAAGTCCGGTCCGGGAAGGACCTCGAGGATCTCATCGAGCGTCGCCTCGGGCCGGCGCAGGAGGAGGAGGAGCGCGTCGACCACCTCGCCGAGGTTGTGCGGCGGCATGTTCGTCGCCATGCCGACCGCGATCCCGGCCGAGCCGTTCACGAGCAGGTTCGGGACCTTTGAGGGAAGGGTGAGCGGCTGCTTGAGCGTTCCATCGAAGTTGTCGGTCCAGTCGACGGTCTCCTTCTCGATGTCGAGGAGGAGCTCTTCGGCGAGCGCGCTCAGGCGGGCCTCGGTGTACCGCATCGCGGCGGGGGCGTCCCCGTCGATCGACCCGAAGTTCCCCTGACCGTCGATGAGCGGGTAGCGCAGGCTGAACGTCTGGGCCATCCGGACGAGCGCGTCGTAGACGGCGATGTCCCCGTGCGGGTGGTACTTACCGAGGACGTCCCCGACCGTGCGCGCGCTCTTGCGGTACGGCCGGTCGTGGGTCGCCCCCGATTCCCACATCGACCAGAGGATACGCCGTTGGACCGGCTTCAGGCCGTCACGACCGTCGGGGAGCGCGCGGCCGACGATGACGCTCATCGCATAGTCGATGTACGAGCGTTCCATTTCCCGCTCGAGCGGGTGGTCGCGGATCCGGTCGGTGGTCGGCTCCACGGCGGCGGGCGGAGTCGCGCTCATACTGCCGTTCTCCCGGCGGACCCGGGCTCCGGCGCGAGCGCCCGGTCCGCCGCCGCGAGGAACTCGAGCTTCGTGCCGGCCGGGATCGATGCGCCGCTCGCGACCCGGTGCCCCCCGCCCTCCCCGCCGACCGCTTCCGCGGCCGTTTGGCAGACGCGGGCGAGGTCGAGTCCCTGTTCTACCTGCCGCATCGTTCCCCGCGCGCTGATCTTGATCGTCTCGCCTCCGTGCTCGGAGAAGACGAAGACCGGTAGGTCGGGCGGAAGAAGGTAGCTCATCGCGAATCCTGCCTGAGTGCCCGCGAGGGTCGTGTCCGGGCTTTCGAACCAGCGCAGGAATCGCATCGAGTTAACTCCGCCTTCCTCCAGTCGCAGGAGCCCCTTCAGGATTCCCGAGCGCCAGCCCTCCTCGGCGGCGCGGGCCCGCTCGGCGGCTCCGGGATCGCCGAGGGCGAAGGCGATGCCGACTCCAGGAGTGCCGGCTCGCCCGCAGGCGTTCTGAAGGTTCGAGAGCTCCTCGGCGTCCCGGCCGAGGGAGGGGACCCACCAGCGCTCCTGGTCGAGGATGTTCGCGAACTCGGGAAGCACGTGGGCCTCGGCGAGGCGTCCCTTGAGCGCCGTCGCGAGGCGGTCCGTCTCCTCCGCGGAGAGCCCCCCCGGGGGACGCGCGGGGTCGAGCGAGAGTCCCTCAAGGAACTCCCGGGCCGGGGCCGGTCGGCCAGAGAGGCCCCGGAAGTACGGGTCGATGCTGCCGGCGAGGGCGCGTTCGAGCGTCGGTCCGAAGAGCGCGAGGCCGCGGCGGCGGACGATCACCGACCGACGGAGCGCCTCGTCGACGAGCCGGCCGTTGAGGCCATGGAATCCTCCGACGTGCTGTCGGTCCCCGATCGCGCCGGAGAGCCCCCAGGATGCATTGTCCCAGTTGAGGGGATCGAGAAAGACCGTGAAGAGCCAGGTGAGCGTCGCAGCGCACATCTCGCGCATTCCGTCGACCCCCCAATCGAGGGGATTGACGAACGCGACGTGCTCCGGGAGGCCGGGCGGCGGAGGCGGGCCAGGGTACTTGTGATGGTCCAGGACGATCACCGGATGGGCGTGCCGGGCGAACAGGTCGAGCCAGCTCCCCCCCGTGTCGACGACGAGCACCGGGCCCATGGTGCTGCTGAGGAGCTCCGCGATCCGGTCGCGCTCGACCCCGAGGAGCGCTGTCGCCTGGACGGGATAGCCGAGGCGGGCAAGGGCGCGGAGCGCGCACGAGGCGCTCGCGATCCCGTCCGCGTCGTAGTGGTAGATCACCCGCCACCGGCGGGGGTGGGCGAGCAAGAGGCGTCGGGCACGCTCGAATTCTTCGGTATAGCGGGGATCCGAGACGAACCCGTCCGGACCCGAGGGCATCACTCCACCTGAAGCGCCGCGCCCGCGGCCGAGTACCGCCAGTTCTCGGAGATGCGTCGGCGTTGTCGATAGTACCGGGCGAGGCGGCGAATGCGGGATTCCATGAGCGAAAGGCCGCGGCGGTTCGACAGGTCCTTCGGGTGGGACTCGAGGTGCCGTTGGAGGTGAACGACTCGCTTGAGCAGCGCCTGGAGGTCGTCCGGGATCTCGGGGCGGACCCCGTTCTCCCCGAGCAGCATGTCGAGGCGCTTACCGGTAATGGCGCGAACCGAGGGGACCCCGTAGGAGTCCCGCAGGTTCTGGCCGACCTGGGCGGCGGGCACGCCGGTCTTGGCGAGCTGGACCGCCTGGCTCGTAACCTCCTCGGAGGACAGGGTCACCCACTCGGGCTTCGTCAAGGGATAGGGCCGGTGCGACCCGGCCTTGCCCTTGTGCCCGGAGTGGATGCGCGACATGGGGGAGCGGGGACACCCGACCCCTACTTAACCCTTCACGCGAGGACCACCGTCGCCTCGACCGGAGGGAGCCGCGGAGCGTCGCGGATCAGCTGATTCGGTCGGTCCGTTCGAGCGCTTCGACCAGGAACCGTTTGCCTTCGGCCGTGATGTGATAGCGCAAGGGTCCCCGTCGGGGGCCCTTCGCCGCGGGCGCGGTGCCGTCGAGCGCCTCCACGAGCCCATTCCGCAAGAGGAGTCCGAGAGCCAGGGGCACCTTCACCCCGTCCTGCTCGATCGCCCAGAAGCGGTGGAGCAGGCGCTCGAGGTCGGCGAGCTCGAGCCGCTGCTCGGAGGCCTGGCCCTCGTGCATCGACTCGACCCGGTTGAGCTGCTGCAGGACGGCGACGAGGGTGGCCCGGACGGGGTCGGGTCGTTCTCCGCTCGGCATTCCGCTAAGTTACGTCGCCTTCCTGTACTTAAACATCCGTCAACGTGCGAGTGGGCCGCGCGTCCGTCGACCGAGAAGGACCCCGCGACCCGGTCGGACGAACGGTCCATCGTCTCTCGGCCCTCGCCGCGCGGGGCGCTCCTGGGCCGTCCCGGGATGTTGGGGGGCCGGCGCGCCCGCCCCCTCGGACCGCCGGCTTTTAGGAGGGCGACCGAGTACCCCTCCGCTCATGACGTGCACTTGCCGGAACCCGGCCCGCTGCCCCATCTGCAATACACCGGTCCGGGTACCGCTCACCAACCTCGAGAGCTCCGCCGGGGCCGCAATCCTGGTGGATCGGTTCGCGCGCCGGGACTCGTCCACCTCGCGCGAGGGCCTGCGTCGCCTCATCCAAGGATGGGCCAGCTGCCCCTCCTGCGGCCACACGATCCACTTCGAGCACTCGCGCTCGTGTGTCGCCGAGGCGCTGAGCGCGGCCGGCGTCCCCCTCGCCGACCGCGAATCCATCCTCTCCAAGATCACCTTCCCGGAAGGTTGAGGAAGGGAGGACGGCCGTGCCCGGGAAGAAGGACTTCGTCGTTACCCCGTACGAGGTCAAGGGTCGAATCGACTACGAGCGCCTGCGCGAGCAGTTCGGTACGCAGCCGGTGACCCCGGAGCTGCTCTCGAAGCTGCGCCACATGGCCGGGGGCGAGCTTCCGCCGGCGCTCGCGCGCGGAATCTACTACTCGCATCGGGACCTTCCGGCGCTCCTCGACGGGTACGCGAACGGCCGGCCGTTCTTCTTGTACTCCGGTCGCGGCCCTTCGGGGCCCCTCCACACCTCGCACCTCCTCCAGTTCCAGCTCTGCCAGTGGTTCCAGCAGCGGCTCGGAGTGCCGATGTACATCCAGATCACGGACGACGAGAAGTTCTGGTCGAGCAAGACCGGCATCGCGCGCGAAGAGACCGCCCACTGGGGTGTCGAGAACTTGATCGACATCCTCGCCCTCGGCTTCGACCCGAAGCGGACGTTCACGTTCTTCGACTCCCGTTCGATCGGAGCGCTCTATCCGCTCGCGATTCGTGTCGCACGGAAGGTCACCTACTCGACGGTCAAAGCCGTCTTCGGCTTCGACCCGAGCACGAACATCGGCCTCGTCTTCTACACCGCGCTCCAAACGGTGCCCGCGTTCTGGCCCTCGTGGGCGGAGGGCCGCGCCGTGCCGTGTCTCATCCCGTGCGGGATCGACCAGGATCCCCACTTCCGCATCTCGCGAGACATCGCCGAGGGGCTCGGCTTCCCGAAGCCGGCGCTCCTGCACAGCCAGATGGTCCCGGGTCTCCTCGGGGAGTCCGTGATGTCGACGACGGGGGACCGGAGCGATAACGCGTTGTTCCTGAACGACCCTCCCGCGACGGTCGAGCGCAAGGTCCGCAACGCGTTCACCGGGGGCCGGGCGACCGTGGAGGAGCAACGACGACTCGGCGCCGTGCCCGAGGTCTGCTCGATCTGGGCGCTGTGGCGGACCCAGTTTGCCAGAACCGAGGCCGAGTTCGTCGAAGTGACCGAAGGCTGCCGCTCGGGCCGACTGTTGTGCGGGGAGTGCAAGTCCCGACTGCTCGAGCGAGTGCAGGCATTCTACCGCTCCCACGCGGAGGCACGGGAGAAGACGAAAGAGTGGGCCGAGTCGACGATCGTGACCGCGGCTCCGAAGCCGCTCTAAGGAACTTCGCCCCGCGGGCCTATCCGACCTCGAGCCGTCGGAACGGGGGCCGAGGACGACCCTCCTCGGACGGTGGCCGGGGGGAGGGACCCGGCCCCGCGCGCTCCTCGGGCCCTCCCTGGACCGCCGTCAGGAGCCGCAGCATGGGTCGAAATAGGGAGTGCTGAGCCCGCTCCGGGTCGAGCGTATAGGCACGCTCGTAGGCGGCGACCGCCTCTTCTTCGTCTCCGAGGCTGAGGAGGGAGAGCGCGAGCTCGAGCCAGCTCTTGGCCTCTCGAGCGCTCTCGCGCTCGCCGGCCTCGTGGAGATGATCGTCGGGCAGGTTCGGCGCCTCCTCCGTCCGATCGTCGGGGGTCGTCGACTCACGCGAGAGGACGAGCGCGCGTTCGAACGCGACCGAGGCCGCCGTCTCCTCCCCGGATTCGGCCAGGGCGACCCCGAGCCGATGCCAGGCGACCATATCGTCGGGCGCAAGGGCGACCGCGTGTCGGTACGCGCTGGCGGCCTCCGACCACTCCTCTCGAAGCGACCGGGCGACCCCGAGGTGGAACCACGCCTCGGGGTTCTGGGGAGCGAGCGCCACCGCCCGGGCGAGTGCCGCCTCGGCTTGGGTCGACTGACCGAGATGGGCGAGGCAGGCCCCGTAGTACGCCCAGGCCGGCGCTCGCGCCGGCTCGTCGCGCAGGACGTCCCGGAACGCCTGGAGCGCCGAGGCGTACTGCCGGCGGAGGAAGTAATGGACCCCGAGGTCGAACTGCTGGCTCACTCCCGGTACCGTGGGGCGAAGGGCGCCCCCGCGCAAAAGCCTGCCGTCCCCCCCCCCGG
>DAIDCO010000063.1 GCA_027309555.1 bacterium | reverse complement strand
GATCCCACGCCCGGCCCCGCCGTTACCGGACGACCCGAGGGCGATCGAGGCCGCGATCCGGTCCGCCCTCGTTGAATCCGACCTCGTCCTCGCCACCGGTGGTAGCTCGGTCGGCGAGCGGGACCACCTCCCCCGCATTCTGCCCCGTTTCGGGGATCTCCTCTTTCATGGGATCGCCGTCCGGGCCGGGAAACCGACGCTCGCCGCCCGCGCCGGTCCAAAGCTTATCGTGGGCCTTCCGGGCCACCCCACGAGCTGTCTTGCCAACATGTACTGGCTGGTCCTTCCGGTCCTGCGCCGGATCGCCCGACGCCCCGGACCCGGCTGGCGCGAAGGGTGGGCCGTCCTCGGACACGACGCGATGGCGCCGTCCCCCGGGCTTGCCACGGTCGTGCCGCTCCGATTCGAGCGCGGGAAGGCGTACTCGACGTTCCGCGGCTCCTCGGTCATCACGAGCCTCTCGGGTGCGACCGCGTTCGCCCTCTTGCCGCCCGGCCGCACGCGCGTGCGTGCCGGCGAGCGGATCCGGGTCTGTCATCTGCTCCCGCCCCTCGGGACGGGAGGAGTCACATGACCCCACACGGCTCGCGGGAGAATCGTTAAGCGCCCGAAATCGCTCTTCGGCCGTGGTCCGGCGGAGCGTCTCGGTCGCGATCCTCGCTATCGAAGGAACGAACTGCGACGAGGAACTTGGGGTGGCGCTGCGGACGCTGGGGGCGCGCCCCGAGGTCGTCCAGTTGAAGCAGTTCGAGGGACGGGACGTGACGGGTGAGGGGCGCCGCCGACTTTCCGATTACCAGGTGCTGTTCGTCCCGGGGGGCTTCTCGGCCGGCGACTACGTCCGCGCCGGCGCGATCTTCGCGGCTCGCCTCCGGGCCTCCCTCGGGACCGAGCTCGAGGAGTTCGTTCGGGGCGGGCACCTGGTCGGCGGCATCTGTAACGGCTTCCAGGTGCTCACCGAGATCGGGCTCCTCCCCGGGCGCCGAGACGGGCGGCTCGGTACGGTCGAGGCGGTCCTCACCACGAACGCCTCGGGACGGTTCGAGTGCCGCCCGACGTTCGTCGCGTGGGAGGGAGGGGCCTTCCCACCGCTCGCGGCGACGCCGGCGGGCACGCGGTTCCAATTCCCGTCCGCTCACGCCGAGGGGCGGCTGATCCTCGGGGGGGATCCCGAGGCCCACCGTCGCGCGCTCGAGCGAGCGGGGCAGATCCTCTTTCGCTGGGTCGCTCCCGACGGCGGTCCGGCCACGTATCCGTGGAACCCGAACGGCTCCGAAGGGGACGTCGCGGGGCTCACGAACCCCACGGGTACGGTCTTCGGATTGATGCCGCATCCGGAGCGAGCGCTGTTCCGAGCGCAGGAGCCGGACTGGACCCGCCACGGATCGCCGAAGGGATTCGGAGACGGCGAACGGTTCCTCGACCGGGTGCTCGCGTATGCCGAGCGTCACGTCTAGTGTGGGCCGGAACCGGCGCTCCGGGTGAGGCGCCAGACCTCGAGTCGTTCCCCTTCGAGGGCTCGGGACGCGACGGACGAGAGCGAGCCGACGCCGGTGCGCCAGCGGGCGGCGATCGCGCGGAGTCGCCCGGCCGCTTGGAGAGAAGAGACGAGCACAAACGCCTCCGCGCCGGGCGCGAGGTGGTCCGGGAGAGCCCGCATCAACCGGTCGAGGAATGCCGTGCCGTCCGGGCCGCCGTCCAGGGCGAGGTTCACCCACGGGTCCGGGTCCCGTTGTTCGGGCCGGGTGGGTAGGTAGGGCGGATTCGCAAGTACCCGGTCGAATCGGCCGAGTCCTCGGGCCAGGTCGGTCCGCACGACCTCGACGTCGAGCGATTCCGCGAGAGCCCGGGCCCTTAGCGCTCGGAGCGCCGCAGGATTCCGGTCGGTCGCAACGACCCGCGCTCCGGCGCGTGCGGCGGTCATGGAGAGGAGCCCCGAGCCCGCGCCGACCTCGAGGAGGCGGGAGCCGGACGGGGGATTCGCGTACGGGAGGAGGAGGAAAGTGTCCTCCCTCGGCAGATAGACCCGAGGGCGCCGGGCCGGAGCGGAGGGGGTCTTTGCCGACGGACGCTCTGCGCCCATGCCGGACGGAGGCGCGATGTCTTCTTATCCGCTCCACGCCTAGAACGGCCACCAGCTGTTCTTCCTCATGCCTCGACGCCTCTCCCCTCCAGTCAAAATCGGCATCACGGGCCTTCCGGGCTCCGGCAAGACCCAGACCCTCCTGCGGATCATCCAGCTCCTCGAGGAAGAGGGGGTGAAGGTCGGCGGGATGGTGACCGAGCCGATCGTCGAGAAGCAACGTCGGACCGGGTTCCAGATCACGAACTGGCTCACGAAGGAGCACGAGGTCTTCGCCCACGAGACGCTCAAGTCCCGCTTGCGTTCGGGGCGCTACGGGGTGAATCTCGCCGCCCTGGAAGGGCTCGGCACCCGCGCGCTCGCCGAGGCGCGGGAGGAGGCGGACGTGATCGTGATCGACGAGGTCGGCAAGATGGAGGTCGAGAGCGACACGTTCACCAAGAGCGTGATCGACACCCTCGATGCGAAGAAGTCGATCGTCATGACGCTCCATAAGAAGTCCCGCAACCCTCTCCTCCAGGACATCCGTCGGAGGGACGAACTACGCCTGCTCGAGGTAACGCCCGTGAACAAGAACCTCCTCGCGTTCAAGATCGTCCATCTGATCACGGGCCGGGCGCACTGATCCCGTCCCGCGAAGGCTCGACGGAGCTCCTCCTTCCGGTCGGCGTTCCGGGGCCGGGGCCCCGGGGGCGGTCGGCGGTCTTCTACAACCCGTCGATGGCCACCGACCGGGACCTCGCGGTCGCGGTCGTTCGCGCGGCGCGCTCGATGGGAACGCTGCTCGCCTCGGGCTGGGAGATGACCAGCGCGACGGGAGTCCGGGGCCTTCGGATCGTGACCGAGGCCGGTCCGTTCGAGCGGTTCGTGCTCACGGAGTCCCATCCGGAAGCCGCCGCGGTGCTCCGACGGAACGCGGCGGGGCGACCCGAGGTCGTTGTTCGGGAGGGCGACGCTCGGGTCGTCATCGAGTCGGACCGCTTCGACTACGTAGACCTCGACCCCTACGGCTCTCCCGTGCCGTTCGTGCCGGCCGCCATCGCCTCGGTCCGACCGGGGGGACTGCTGGCCGTCACTGCGACCGACATGATGGTCCTCGCGGGGGCCCAGCCGGCCGCGTGCCTCCGGCGCTACGGAGCGGTGCCGGTCCGTGGCCGCCTCGGGCCGGAGGGCGGTCTGCGCATCCTCCTCGCGTATCTCGCTCGGGAGGCCCGCCGCGCGGGCCGGGGCGTGCGTCCCCTTCTCGCCTACGTGCGCGACCACCACGTGCGGGCCTACCTCTCGGTCCGTGCGGAGCCACCGGGGACCGAGCCGGTCGGTCTCCTCGACCCCGCCCGATGGAACGGTCCCCCCCTTGGGGAGCGCGGGCCGTATGGCCCGTTCTGGCTCGGACCGTTGTTCTCCTCCGCACTCGTGGGGGCTCTCCGAGCGCCCCCGGGGCTCGAGCGTCCCACCGAGGTCGCAGCGTGGATCGGGCGGATGCGGGAAGAGTGCGAGGTCGACGTTCCGTTCTACTTCGAGGCGAACTCGTTGGCGGGCGCGCTACACCTCGTCGCACCCCCTTCGCTCTCCCGCCTCTTCGAGGAGCTGCGGAACCGCGGGTACCGAGCCGTCCGGAGCCACGCGCGCCCCGCCGCGTTCCGGACCGACGCGCCACGGTCGGTCGTCGAGCAGGCCGCGCGGGCGCTCGGCTCGGGCTAGTCCCAGAACGCCCGCGTCCGTGCGTAGGCGCGTTCGGCCCGGAGGATCTCCGTGAAGAACGCCTCGTCGTTCCGGTAGAGGCGCAGGAGCAGTCGTCGGGCCGTCTCGGGCCCCACTCCGCGGGCGGCGAGGGCATAGAGGGCCCGCTCTCCGTAATGGGTCAGGAGCTCAGCCGAGGTATACCCGGCCCGGATCAAGTTCTCAAGCTCGGGTGAGGGGGGCCGCTCCCGCTTCGCCCGGGGTCGGGCCCGGGCCTTCGCCGGAGCCGCGCGCGCCGTGGAAGGGGGCGTCCACTTGTGCTTCGCGTAGCGAACCAGCCGGTCGATCTCCTCCGTCCGCCGGGGAGAGAGCACCGCGGAGAGCGAGCCGTGGCAGAGGAGGCAGCGGCTCCCGCCCTCCGTGCGATAGCGGCCGGGGGAGGTCGTCCGCACGAACCCACAGCGCAAGCAGACGAGGACGAGCGCCTCCTTCTCGAGCCGATCGCGCACCGCCTTGAGCAGTGTGGGCGGAGGCAGCTCGGGGACCGTCCGCCACTCCAAGCGCGCGAGCGGCTCGTCGCTGAGGGGGGAGGGGGGTGTCGCGAGGACCTCGAGCACGCCCGAGCGGACCCGCTCGAGGACCTCGACCGCATGGTCGAGGTCGTAGCGGTCGTGGAGCGTCTTCTCTAGCACCTCGTCGCCGAGCGGGTTCGTTCGACTCGCGGCCAGCAGTGGGTCGAGGGTCCGAAGGTCGCGAGGGTCGGCGGAGTCGGGCACGACGCCAAGCTTCCGCGCGACCGCGAGGAAGACCCAGCGGTAGTCGAGGCCGGTCGGTACGAGCCGCTCGACCAGGGGCCGGAGCTCCTCGGGGGAGAGGCGGAAGGCGTCGATGAGCGTCGCGGAGTCGACCGCGATCGGCAACTCGAGAACGAACCAGGTCGGCTCGACGCTCGCGACCTCAACCTGCCCCCCGAGCCGCGCGGTGAGGAGGCCCGCGGTGGCGAGGGCAAGCGTCTCGTTCGTCCGGGTCCCGAAGCAGCAGCCGTAGACGACGAGGCGGCCGTGGACCGTAACCGTCACCGTGCGGTCGTTCGGGAGGATGCCGTTCGCCGAGGCCGTTGCCGAGCGCTCGCGGAGCCGGTCGCGGTCCCGGTCCGAGAGCGGATAGCGCTCGTACGACCCGTCGCGTCGCAGCCGACCGATCTCCTGGGCGACGTCGAAAGGGACCGGAAGGTCTTCGCCGGCCCACCGCGGTTCCTGCCCGATCTCTTGGACCGTCTCTACCAGGAGTTCGCCGTCCCGATACTCGACGACCTTCCAGGTCCGACCGTGCAAGAGGAAGATCTCCTCGGGCTGGGCCAGGATCTGGGTGAGGACGAACCGCTCGTCGAGCGTTCCGATCAGGCGCCGGGTCGCGATATCCCGGAGCCGGTAGGTCCGCGCGTCCGGGATCAGCGAGAGCGAGGCATAGAACCGGCGTAAGGTCCCCCGCCCCGGCCCGAGCCGCTCGGGGTGCGATCGGGCGAGACCGAGACCGACCAGGTACTCGATCAGTTCGGCCCACTCCGCCGAGGAGAGGTCGGCGACGGGGGCGGCTCTGCCGAGGGTGGCGAGCAGCGCCGGTCGAGAGACCGTACCTTCCGCGCGGATCGACGCGATGATCTGCTGGGCTGCGGCGAGCCGATTGCGCGTGCGCCAGCGCGCCGGCTCGATCCGACCCTCGGTGGCACGACGGGCCAGCACCGCGGCCTCCTCGAGGTCGTCATCGTCCAGCGCAAGAACGGTACCGTGGATCGTCTGGCCGAGCCGGTGTCCCGAGCGCCCTACCCGCTGCACGAGTCGGCCGACCTGGTGCGGCGAACCGAACTGCACCACGTGGTCGACCACGCCGATGTCGATCCCGAGTTCGAGGGAGGAGGTCGACACGAGCGCCCGCAGTTGGCCCGCCCGAAAGGCGCGTTCTGCCTCCTCCCGCACTTCGCGGGAGAGCGAGCCGTGATGGACCGCGATGGGAAGGTCCGGGGCGAGCCGGTTCAGCCGAGCGGCGAGCCCCTCCGCTGTCGGGCGGGTGTTCACGAAGACGAGAGTCGTGCGATGGGAACGAATCTCCTCCTCGACCTCTCGTAATCCCCCGAGCAGCACGGGGTCCGCCTTGAGCTCCGAGACCAGGGCGGTGTCGAGCGGAGGCCGGTCGTCCCGAGGGCGACGCGCGGTGAGCTCGAGGGTGCGGCGCTGGAGCGCGGTGCGGACCTCGATCGTGCGGGGGAGGGGGGAGAGGTAGCGTGCGACCTCCGGCGGGTTTCCCACCGTGGCCGAGAGCCCGATGCGGCGTACGGTGCGCCCCGTGAGCGCGTCGAGGCGCTCGAGCGTGAGGGCAAGCTGGGCACCACGGTCGGAGCCTACGAGCTCATGGACCTCGTCGACGACGACCGTTCGCACGTGCGTCAGAGCGGCGCGAAGGTGCCGCCCGACCAGGAGGAGCTGGAGCGTCTCGGGGGTGGTGAGCAGCAGGTCGGGGGGATGGCGGGACTGCGCGAGCCGCGCGGCCGAGGGAGTATCTCCGTGGCGGACGGCCGCGGTCAGCCCGACCTCGCGCACGAGCGCCACGAGACGATGCTCGAGGTCCCGATTCAGGGCCCGGAGCGGTGTGACGTAGAGGAGCGAGATGGGAGGGCTGGGGAAGGAGAGCCGACGGGAAAGCAACGGAAGGAGGGCTGCCTCGGTCTTGCCCGTGCCCGTCGGAGAGAGCAGGAGGGCGTCGGCCTCGCTCTCGAGCACGGGGAGCGCGAGCTGCTGGATTTCGGTAGGTTCCCGAATCCCCCGACGGGCTGCCGCCTCGGAGAGGCGTGGGTCGAGGCCCGGAAGGACCGGCTCCGGTTCAGGGGCCATGGGCGGAGATGCGAGGCTACCGACGGCTCACGGAAAGGCGTGTCGGTGCTACGGGTGCGGACCGGGTTCGAGGTCGAGCATTCGAAGACCAAAGCTCTCGACCATCGGCCGGCCAAAGGTCCGTCCCGGAAAGGTTTCCACGAGGGCCTCCTGGAGGACAGCGACCGTCGCGTTCATGAGGTGGCCCCCCACTAGATGGTGGTCGGGTCCGGCGAGCGCTGCGTGGAGGTGGATGGAGGGGCGGTCGTCCGCTCGCGCGATCGTCCCGTGCAGGCCGACGACCTCGTGGGGGATCGGGAGTTCGTGAGGACGGTACTGGTGGCCGTCCCAGTAACCCACCGTGGCGCGGCGGAACATCCCGATCCCGTAAACGAAGGCGGCAGCGTGGATCGAGTTCGCTTCCGCGAACTGGGCGAGGCTGTCGAACAGATCCTCGCCGTCGTCGATCCGGAGCATCCATCGGGAGCCGTCGTGCATCGCGCGCATCGGTCGGCCCCAAGGACCGAACCGCTATGGAGATTCCGACGGGGGAAAGGGTAACTGGGACTGCGCCCTCATTCGGATCGAATGGACGTGCGTCGAGCTCCGGGGCGTATCCGTGCGGGCGAGGAGGCGATACGGGCCCACCTTCGGGAGGGCGGGGCCGCGCTCGTCGCCCTCTCGGGAGGGGTTGATTCGGCGCTCGTTGCCGCGCTCGCTCGCGAGGCCCTCGGCCCCGCGAGCGTGGCGGTTACCCTCTCGGGCCCTGCCGTCGCCGCGCGCGAGGTGGAGCGGGCCCGCTCGGTCGGCCGGGCCGTGGGGATCGAGCACCAGGTGATCCCCGTCGACCCCCTCGCGGTCCGGGAGTATCGAGAGAACCCGACCGACCGCTGCTACTTCTGCCGTCGCGTCGAGACCGAACGACTCGTCGCCTACGGCCGATCGCGGTCGATCCGGCAATACCTCGACGGGATACACGTCGACGACCTCACCGACGAGCGGCCGGGGGTACGGGCGATGGACGAGGCCGGGTTTTCCCATCCCTTCGTCTGGGCTGGATGGACGAAAGCCGACGTACGGGCGGCCGCCCGCGCCCGCGGGCTGCCGAATTGGGATGAGCCTTCCGATGCCTGCCTCGCTTCTCGAGTCGCCCACGGGGACCCGATCCGCGGAGAGCTGCTCCGTCGGGTCGAGGCCGCGGAATCGCTCCTCTTGGACCGGGGGTTCCGGCGCGTACGGGTCCGAGTTCGCGGGACGGCCGCGCGGATCGAGGTCGACCCGCAGGAGGTCTCCCGCCTGCTCGCCGAGCCGCTCGCTACGGAGATTGGCGCGGAGGTTCGCGCCCTGGGGTTCGACCCGGTGACGCTCGACCCGCTCGGTTATCACGGCGGCCGCTCGGGGAAGGCGGACGCCCGATGAACCCGCGGAGCGCTCCGAGCGGGATCCCCTCCGACCTTCCGGGTCGATTCCAGCTCGAGACCGACCTCGTGCCCCAGGGCGACCAGCCGCACGCGATCGACGACATCGTCCGGCGCCTCTCGCGCGGGGAGAAGTTCGTCACCCTCCTCGGGGTCACCGGCAGTGGGAAGACGTTCACGATGGCACACACGGTCGCACGGCTGCAGCGGCCGACGCTGGTCGTGAGCCCCAACAAGACGCTCGCGGCCCAGCTCGTGAGCGAGTTTCGGGCACTGTTCCCGTCGAACGCGGTCGAGTACTTCGTGAGCTACTACGACTATTACCAGCCCGAGGCCTACGTTCCCCAGATCGACCTCTATATCGAGAAGGACGCCTCGATCAACGAGGAGATCGATCGGCTGCGCCATCGGGCGACCCAAGCGCTCCTCACCCGACGCGACGTACTGATCGTCGCCTCGGTGAGCTGCATCTACGGCTTGGGCTCGCCCGAGGACTATCGGGCGTCGGTGGTCGACCTCGCCGTCGGCCAGACGATCTCGCGCCAGACGCTTCTGGAGCAGCTGGTCCGGATGAAGTACGCGCGCAACGACGTCGAACTGAAGCGCGGGCGCTTCCGCGTCCGCGGGGGAACGATCGACGTGATGGGTGCCGGGGAGACCGTGCACCGGATCGTCCTCGACGGGAGCACGGTCGGGACGATCGCCGAGCTCGACGCCGTCACGCGGGAGGAACGGCGGGAGCTCTCCCGCCTCTCGATCTTTCCCGCCACCCACTTCCTGACGGTCGACGAGCGGCTCAAGGGGATCCTCACCGAGATCGAGAAAGAACGGGACGTCCGCGTCGCCGAGCTGAAGCGCGCGGAGCGGATCGTGGAGGCCCAGCGCCTCCGAGGACGGGTCGATTACGACCTCGAGATGATCCGCGAGACCGGCTACTGCTCGGGGGTCGAGAACTACGCGCGCTACTTCTCCGGGCGCAAGCCGGGGGAGCCGCCGTACACGCTGCTCGACTTCTTTCCGAAGGACTTCCTCGTCTTCCTAGACGAGTCGCACGTGACCGTTCCCCAGCTTCACGGGATGTACAAGGGCGACCGGAGCCGGAAGGACAACCTCGTGGAATTCGGTTGGCGGCTCCCGTCCTGCCGCGACAATCGCCCCCTCAAGTTCCCCGAGTTCCTCGCCCACGTCCCGCAGACGGTGTTCGTCTCCGCGACTCCCGGCCCGTTCGAGCGCAAGGCCGCGAAGGGCCTGGTCGAGCAGATCATCCGCCCGACGGGCCTCGTCGACCCACCGATCGAGGTCCGCCCGCTCACCGGCCACATCGCCGACCTCGTTACCGAGCTGCGCGCCTGCATCGGCCGGGGAGACCGCGCGCTGGTGACGACGCTCACCAAGGCTACGAGCGAGGAGCTCGCGAACTACCTCGCGAACCTCGGGCTCAAGGTCCGCTACCTCCACTCGGAGGTCGAGACGCTCAAGCGTATCGAGATCCTGCGGGACCTCCGGCTCGGGCGGTTTGACATCCTCGTCGGGATCAACCTCCTGCGGGAGGGGCTCGACCTGCCCGAGGTGAGCTTCGTCGCGATCCTCGACGCCGACAAGGAAGGCTACCTGCGCAGCGAGACCTCGATCATCCAGACCGCGGGCCGCGCGAGCCGCAACCTCTCGGGGCGGGTCGTACTGTATGCGGACCGGGTCACCGGGTCGATGCAGCGGGCGATCGCCGAGATGGCCCGTCGTCGCGACGCCCAGCTCCGCTTCAACGCCGCGCATGGGATCGTTCCCGAGACGATCCGCAAGGAGGTCCGCTCGCTGCTCGCGGAGGAGGCGACGGCGCCGTCCGGGGAGCTGTCGACCGCCGGGCTCGGCAAGAAGTGGAAGGAGCGGCTTCCGCTGCTCCTGGCGAACCTCGAGGAAGAAATGCGTCTCGCGGCCGAGCAGCTCGACTTCGAGGAGGCAGCCCGCATCCGCGACCGGCTCCGCGAGATCCGACGGACCGCCGGACGCAAAGTGGCTCCCGGGACTGTCGCCTCGGCCCAGTAAACCCGGTTTGCCGACGCGGAAATAACCGTTTTAACCGTCGGCTCGCTCGCCGGGTCCGATGCGGTCCCCCTCGGATCGAGCCGACCCCGTCGGGACGCTTCTCGCCTTACGTAGGAGCGGGACGGCCACCGAGCTTCTATTCCTGTACGAGTGTGCGACGCGCGAGCCCTCCCAGCTGCGCCCGGTCGCCGAACGCCTCGGGCTCACCGTGCAGGCGGCCTCCCACGTTTTCCGCGAGCTCGGTCGGCGCGGTCTCGTGGCCGTGCGCGATGGGCGCTACCGGCCCACGGTCGAAGGGGTCGCGTGGCTCCACGAGAGCCTGGTGGCCCTGGTGGAAGATGTCCGTCTCCGGGTCGACCGGCTGCACGTGATCCGCTCCACCCGAGCCCTTGCTGCGTCCGACCTCGCCGCCGGCCGTGCCGTCTCCCTCGAGATCCGGGACGGCGTGCTGACCGCTCGCGACGGAAGCGGTGGCCCGTCCCGAGGCCGGGTGGTGCGCGCGGCACGGGCAGGCGCACTGGTCGAGGTCGCCGACCTCGAGGGAATCGTCCCGATCCGCGTGGCACCGGTCACGGTGCGCACCCTTTCGGCGACGGACCTCGCCGACCCTCTCC
>DAIDCO010000062.1 GCA_027309555.1 bacterium | reverse complement strand
TCTTCGTTCGGTTACCCTCTTCCCGCCCTCCCGAACATGGATGATGTCCTTCGTCTCGAGACCCGGCAACGGATCTTCGACGCTGTCTCGAAGAACCCGGGGCTTTCGGCGCGCGACATCCAGCGTCTCGTGGGACTCGGCTGGGGCGAGACCTCCTACCATCTCGATCGGATGGCTACCGCCGGGGTCCTCCGACGGGAGCGGGCGCCGAACCGGGACTTCTATTTCGCCTCGGACCTCACCTGGGACGACCGCAAGTACCTCGTCTTCCTGCGAGGAGAGAACCCCCGTGGCATTCTCCTCACCCTGCTCGGTAGCCCCGGCCTGAGCCCGTCCGACCTCGCCGAACGCCTTCGGCTGTCGAAGTCGACCGTCTACTTTCACCTCACACGGCTCGTGCAGGCCGGGCTCGTTCAGGGCGAGCTCGATAACATCACACGTCGCTACCGCGTGGCCCATCCCCAGCAGGCGGTCCGATTGCTCGGCACCTACCGCGAGAACTTCCGGGAGGAAATGGTCAGTCGGTTCGCCGAGCTCTGGGGCTACCTCCTCCCCCAAGCATGAGCCCCCGCAGCCGGGCCGCTCGTTCGGCGTCCGAAAGGGGGGCGTACGGCGCTCCGGCCCGCCGCCGTACGGCCCGGGGGCCGAGCAGGGTTAAATGGGCCGCGCCGCCTCCGTCGGGCCTCGTATGGCCGACGAGTTCGACGCCATCGTCGTGGGCGCCGGCATGGCCGGGTGTGCGGCCGCGATCCGGCTCGCCCAGGGCGGGGCGAACGTCTTGCTGCTCGAACGCGGTTCGGCAGCGGGCGCGAAGAACCTCTCGGGCGGGATCCTCTGGGGCCACGACCTCGACGCGATTCTGCCGAACTGGTGGCGCGAGATGCCCCTCGAGCGCCACATCGTGCGCAAGCGCTTCGGGCTCTTGACCGGCGAGCGGTCCGCCTCGTTCGATTTCGAGGACGGAGACTGGAAGAAAGAGCCGTACGTCGCGCACTCGGTCCTGAGGGCGCGCACGGATGCGTGGCTCGCCCAGCAAGCCGAGGCCGCCGGCGCGACCGTCGTGCCGGGCGTGCCGGTCGAGCGTCTCCTCTGGGAGGGCTCCCGCGTCCGGGGGGTCGTCCAGGAAGGCGAGACGATGACCGCTCCCGTGACGATCGTGGCCGACGGCACGAACTCCCGAGTCTCGCTCGGAACGCCGATCCGGCCCGCGTCGCGCCTTTCGGGCGAGGCGACCGAGCTCGGGATCAAGGAGGTCTACCGTCTCGACCCGTCGGTGATCGAGGACCGTTTCCAGGTCGGCCCGGGGGAGGGCCATGCCGAGGAGTGGGTGACCGGGCTCTTCCCCTCCGGGGTCCTCGGCGGGGGATTCCTCTACACCAACCGCGACACGATCTCTCTCGGCCTGATCGTCAATATCGCCTCGCTCTACGGCAAGGGGGTCTACTCCCAGGAGCTCGTCGAGCGGTTCAAGCTGCACCCCACCATCGCGAATCGCCTCAAGGGCGCCGAGCTCGTCGAGTACGGCGCGAAGCTCATCAGCTCGGGGTGGGCGAGCCGGCCGAGCGCGTTCCACGGGGAAGGATGGATGGTGGCGGGCGATGCTGCCGGCTTCGTCTTCTCGAACGGGCTCGTGATCCAGGGGATGAACTACGCCGTGCGGTCGGGGATCGCCGCGGCCGAGACCGCGCTCGAGGCGCGCCTGTCGAAGGAGGCCTCCTCTGCCCGGCTCGCCGCCTACGACCGGCGTCTCGAGCGCTCGGGGATCTTGGCGGACTTCCGCGACTTCGAGCGGATGGACGAAGTGAAGTGGAACCCGCGGTACTACACCGCCTACCCCAAGTTCGCGACCGACCTCCTCCACGCCATGATGACCGAGACCGGGGCACCGAAACAACCCCTCCGGCGTCTCGTGCGCAAGGCCCAGAAAGCCGCGGGCCTTTCCACCCTGCAGCTCGTCCGGGACGGGATCGACGTCGTCCGCGACGTGTAGGCCGAGGGTTACTGGCCCCGGACCCGGCGGACCTCGTTCGTGAGCGCGGGGAGGATCTGGAAGAGATCCCCGACCACGCCGTAATCGGCGACCTTGAAAATCGGGGCGGAAGCGTCGGAGTTGATCGCGACGATCACGCGCGAGCTCATCATCCCGACCAAGTGCTGGATCGCGCCCGAGATCCCGACCGCGATGTAGAGTTGCGGCGAGACCGCCTTACCGGTCTGCCCGACCTGGAGCGACGAAGGGCGCCAGCCGGCATCCGTGACTGCCCGGGACGCGCCGACCGCCGCACCGAGGGCGGCGGCGAGCTCCTCCACCAGGCGGAAGTTCTCCGGAGCTCGGAGGCCGCGACCCCCCGACACCACGACCGCCGCCTCGGCAAGGCCCGGGCCCGCGCCCCCCGGGCTCGCTTCGAGGCCGGTGCGATGCGCGGCACGGAGGAGCTCCGGGACTGCGGGAGCCACGATCGGGCGGAGCCGGGTCTCGCACGGTGCCTCGGTCGCCGAGGGGAACGCATGGGGTCGCAGGGCCAGGACCGCCCGGCCACCTTCGATGCGCCGGGTCTCCGTCGCGCGGCCCCCGAAGACCGGTCGACGCAGCTCGAGCGTGCTCCCGACGCGGGTGATCTCGGTCACGCCGGTCGCGGCGGTGGCGCCCCACCGCGCCGCGAGCCGGCCGGCAAGGTCCCGGCCGAACGACGTTCCCGCGAGCAGGATCGTCTCGGTCCCGAGCTCGGTCGCGGCCGCGACGACGGCCGTCACAAGCGCGGCGACCGGCGCCCCCTCGCAGGCGGGATCCTCGAGGATCGCGACCTCGGTCACGCCGTATCGGCCGAACTCGGGGGCCCGGGACCGGGCGGTAGCGCCCGCGAGAAACCCAACGACGGAGGAGGCTCCGCCCGCGAGGCGGGCGCCCGCTCCGATCGCCTCGACCGTGGAGCCCGACAGGCGGTCGGTGAGCAGCTCTCCGACGACGAGAACGCGCTCGGTCACGGGAAGACCTTCGCCTCCTCACGCAACAGCTTCACGAGCTTCTCGGCGGCTTGCTCAGGCGTCTGGAAGTCTACGAGACGTGCCCCGCTCCGGGGCGGCGGGAGCTCGAAGCGCACGGACTGACTCCGGCCGACGCCCGGGACGAGGGCGACCGGCGGGACCCTCGCGATCGGCACCTTGCGGGACTTCAGGATCGCCGGCAGCTTCGCCGTACGCGGGTCGTTCCACGCCTGCTGGAGCGCGACGACGAGCGGCGCGGGGGCTTCCCAGGTCTCCTGACCGGCCTCGACCGCGCGTCGGAAGGTGAACCGGGAGCGTCCCGCATCCCAACGAAGGTCTACGACGTGGCCCACGTCGGGAACGCCGAGGAACTCCGCGAGCGCCGCGGGGACGAGCCCCTCTTCGTCGTCGCCCGCCTGCTTACCGAGCAGCACCAGATCGTGGGGAAGCGGGGCGAGCGCCGCGGCGAGCGCCCGGGCGACGTCGATCGGATCCGGCGACGCCGCGGGTCCGGAGTCGACCCAGGTGGCCGCATCGCACCCGAGGGCGATCGCGGCCCGCAGGACCTCTTCGGTCCGGGGGGCCGGCCCCAAGGAGACCGCATGTACTTTCGAGCCCGGCAGTGACTCCTTGAGGAGCAGGGCTTGCTCCACCGCGGACTCGTCGTAGCCCGCCAGAACGAACTTGACCGCCTCGGGGTCGAGCGACGCCCCATCGGCGGAGGCCCGCAGTCGGGTCTCCCCCTCGGGGACCGGCTTCACGCAGACCACGATCTCCACGGTGTCGCGCTCCTCGACTACTCGTAGGAGCGCAGCAGTTCGCGCGCGATCACCGACCGCTGGATCTCGTTCGCGCCCTCGTAGATCTGGGTGAGCTTCGCGTCTCGCAGGAGCTTTTCGACGGGGTACTCCTTCATGTAGCCGTACCCGCCGAACGTCTGGAGCGCCTCGTCCGCGACGTGGAGGGCGGCATCGGAGGCGAAGCACTTTGCGATCGACGACTCGAGCGTACCTCGCTCGCCCCGGTCGATCTTCCACGCGGCATGCCACGTGAGCAGGCGTGCGGCATGGATCGACTGGGCCATGTTGGCGAGCTTGATCTGGATCGCCTGGTGCTCGGCGATCGGCTTCCCGAACGAATGGCGTTTCAGCGCGTACGCCGCGGCGTGGTCGAGGGCCGCCTGGGCGATACCGGTCGCGAGCGACCCGATGGGGGTCCGGGTCTGATCGAGCGTACGCATGGCGAGGGAGAACCCGTCGCCCTCCCCCCCGAGGCGGTTCGCCGCGGGCACCCGCGCCCCGTCGAAGCGGACGGTGCCGGTCGAGGAGGCACGGTGGCCCATCTTCTCCTCGTCCTTGCCCGGCGTCACCCCCTCCGTCGTACGGGGCACGACGAACGCCGTGACCCCCTTGTGACGCAGGGCCGGGTCGACGGTCGCGAAGACCGTGTAGAGGGAAGCATGGGGGGCGTTGGTGATGAAGCACTTCTCCCCGTCGAGCACGTAGTGGTCCCCCTCGCGTCGGGCCCGGGTGCGGAGCGCTCCCGCATCGCTCCCGCCGGACGGCTCGGTCAGGGCGAAGGAGGCGAACTGGTAGTCGGCGCAGAACGGCTTGAGGAACCTCTCCTTCTGCTCGGGAGTTCCCCCGAGGAGGATCGGCTCGAGGGCGAGGCAGTTCGCGATGATGGACGTGGTCATCCCGCCGCAGGCGTACGCGAGCTCCTCGACGATCAGGCACTGGTCGAGCACGCCGAGACCGCTTCCACCGTACTCGGTGGGAACGTTCAGATTCATCAGCCCGAGCTCGAACGCCTTGCGGTAGATCTCCTCGGGAAACCGCGCCGTTCGGTCGCATTCGGCCGCGTGCGGGGCCATCTCGGTGCGGGCGAACTTCCGGGCCAGGTCCCGCAGGCTCTCTTGTTCGGGCGAGAGGGAGAAATCGGGCATCGGTCGAAGGCGGGCGTGCCACCGGCGCCCGCTATATCACGGCTTGGGTAGACCTGACCTTAGGGCGGGCTCCCCGGCAGGGAAAGCGGTCCGGTCGGGACGGCGACCGGGGAGGTAAGCGACCGATCTCCTCCCGAATGCGAAGAAAGGGAGCACCCCCTCGCGGGCAGGCGGCGAGGAACTCGTAGTCACCCCGGAGGCGTCGGTATCGACGCGAGCTCGACTCACTGCGCCCGCGCGGTCGGACCGGCATACGCGCACGTAGTCTCCGCTATGGGAGGGACGCAGGTGCGAGGCCCGGGGGCGGGCGGAGAGCCCTCCCGGAGCCCGCAGCGAGGAGGTTATGTTCCGTTTCCGGTCCCTCGGGGCGTGACAACGCTCGCCCCTCGCTCCGCCGCCCGTGAACTTCCGGTCGGAGGGTACGCACGTCTCGACCGGGACCGCGCCCGGCGCGTGGGCGTTCCGGAGGTCGTGCTCGGGGAGGGGAAGAGCGTGGCGCACCTGCTCGGGATTCTCCGGGCGCTCTCCACCCGCGGCGACGGTGCCCTGGTCTCGCGCCCGACCGCCGCCCAGCGGCGGGCCCTGTCGGTCGAGGTTCGAAAGAGGCGGCTCTCGGTCCGCTCGCTCGCCGCAGGTCGCGTGCTTCGGCTCGCGGGCCCGCTCGGGGTCACCTATCGGGACGGGCTCGTCGCGCTCGTCACTGCGGGTACGAGTGACGTCCCGCTCGCGGAGGAGGCCGGGGCGATCCTCACCGAGCTCGGGATCCGTGTCGTGACCGCCTACGACGTGGGGGTCGCGGGCCTGCACCGACTGTTCCGCGCCGTCCGACGCCTCGAGGCCCGTCGTCCCGAGCTCTACATCGTTTTCGCCGGAAGGGAGGGAGCGCTCCCGACCGTCCTCGCAGGGCTCGTGCGGGCTCCCGTGGTCGGCGTGCCGACCTCGGTAGGCTACGGCCGCGGCGGACGGGGGGAAGCCGCACTTTCCGCCATGCTGCAGTCCTGCGCGCCGATCGCGGTCGTGAACATCGACGCGGCGGTTCCCGCGGCGCTCTTCGCCGCCCAACGGTTCGTCCGTCCGATCCGCCGGGTCCCGCGCCGCGGGGGGAGGCAGCGACGACGCCCGACGGGCCCCCGGTGAACTGGCCCGACGAGGCGGAACGGCGGGCGATCTCCGACCGACTCTACGCCCGGAGTCCCGACCGATTCGGCCGTGAACCGAGCCACTTCGTCTCCTGGGCCCTCGAGCGGTTCCCCCAGCCGCCGGCCGGGGCCCGGGTACTCGAGTTGGGGTGCGGTCCCGGTCGGGATTCGTTCGTCCTCGCCCGTGCCGGCGCCCGGGTGCGCGCCGTCGACCATTCTTCGGTCGCCATCGAACGGGCCCGCTCGAGGGCCCCCGGGCCGGGGAATCCCGAGTTCGTCCGGGGGTCGGCCAGGGACGAGGTCGAAGCGGCACCGCCCGGGGGGTTCGACGTCGTCTATGCCCACGCCCTCTACATGATCCTCCCGGAAGAGGAGCTCGACCAGCTCCTCGCCGGGATCTATCGCGCGCTGCGGCCGGGCGGCGCGCACCTGTTCGCGGTGCGCTCGACCACCGATCCTCATTACGGACAAGGCACCGAGGTCGCCCCCGACGTCTACTCGGGCGGCCCGCACGAGGGCCCGATGCGCTACTACCGGCGGGAAACGCTCGCCCGTTTCGCCCGGCCGGGCTTCGAGCGGGGGGCCGCGGAGCTCCGGACCGACTTCCACCTCTGGTGGGTGGCCGACCGGCGCCCCGAAACGGCCCCTGGGGTCCGCTAGAAGGGCTTTTCTGACCCTCGTCGTCTTGCTCGTTCCGTGCCACCGCGAGCCGTACTCTCCGACGAGGAAGAACGCCGGGAACGGGAGGACCAGGACCGGCTGCACGCGATCGACCGCCAGCTCGACGGGCTCTACCGTCGGCGCGGCGACCTGATCGCCGAGATGCGCCGACTCTCTTCCGAGCAGAAGGAGCTGTACGACCGCCGGCAAGCTCCTCAGGTCGAGGTGGAGGAGCTCTACCGCGAGCACGGCGAGCTCGGCCGGCGACTTTCCGAGCTGCGACGCCAACGGGACGCGGCGCGGGGAAAGGTCGACGAGGCGGTGATCCAGCTGCGGGAGCTTCGCCTCACGTTCGCTCCGGGAGAACGGATCAATCCCGAGCGCCTGAAGCGCGAGATCGCCGACCTCGAGCTCGCTCAACAGACCCGGGCCCTCTCGCTCGACGACGAGAATGCGCTCATCGCCACCCTGCGCCAGAAGTCGAAGGAGCTCAAGGAGGGGGAGGCGAGGACCGCCGTGGTCGCCGAGCACGAGCGGCAGCGCCTGGAGGCCGAGGCGCGGGTCGCCGCCGCGCGCGCCGACGCCGAGCGCCTGGGGCGCGAACTCGCCACGACCCGGACGCTCCGGGACGAGAAGATGCGCGCCGTCCGTTCGAAGCTCGTCACCGCCGGCGGGCTGGTCGCGGAGTTACGGGCGAAGGGCCGGGCCCGGGCCGAGGTTATGGCGAAGGTCGACGCGGTGAGCCGGGAGATCTTCGAGGCGGAGCGGGAGGGCCGGAAGACCCTCGCCGAGATCCGCGCCCGACGCGACGAGGCCCGGAAGACGCTACGAACCTATTCGCGGTCCCACCGGCCCTCCTCCGACCTCCTCGAGTCGACGGCCGAGGCTCAGCTCGAGGAACTTCTCAAGCGCGGGAAGATCACGCTCGGGGGCTGACCCGCCTCCGTTCGAGACCGGAGCCCGGCTCAGTAGAACCGGACGATCGTCACTTCGAAAGTCAAGGACGCGCCGACGACCTCACGGTTGAAGTTCTCGGTATACGTCCCGTTGGCCGTGTTCACTGCGGAGACGATGAACTGAGTGTTGCCGCAGGTTCCCGCGCCCGAGACCTTGCCGAGCACGAGCCCCGCGTTCGCGGCCGTCAGCCGGTTCGTGATCGAGATCGTCGAAGCGGAGAGCCCGGTCACTACCTGGGGCCACCCGACGCGAGGCACCGTCCATCCGAGGGGCGGAAGATGCTCGACGACAACCGCGGTCGCGTTCGTGGAAAAGACGAGGTCCGTCCAGCCGTACGCGGGGTCGGTGAACTCCGTCCCGGCGGTGGCGTTGATCCCCGGATACAACGTGGCGAACGCATCCGCGGCGACGCTCACCACGGCCGGCACCGTGAACGAGAGAGGCTGCGTGGCGAGACAGGTCGGGTTCACGGGACCGTATCCGAGGCTCGCCGGGAACGTCACCCACGCGGTGTGGTTCACGGGAAGCCCCAGCAGGCCCTGCCAGAACCCTGGCACAACGCTCCCGAACGTGACCCCGTTGATCGAGTAGCCGCCCGACGGCGCCGAACCGCCCACGTGCACCCCGAGCGGCGTGTACTGGGAGGCGCTCCCCCGGTAGGAGAACTCGAGGGACTTCGGGTAGGAGACGTTGTTGGTCGCGACGGCGTAGAGCGAGGTGTCGAAGACCCGCCCGAGCTGCGGGGTGCTCCCGAAGGAGCCGATGTAGTTCACCGTCACGTTGTCGCCGACCGCGACCGTGCGCACCGCCGCGCCCGGGCTCGGGTGGTTGAACTCGTAGAGCAGTGCGGTGGCGATGCCCGCGCCGGCGATCAGGAGCACGACGAATAGGATCGGAACGAGCCGGGACGGTCGCGGTGGTGCCATGGTGATCCGACGGATTCAGGAGTTGGGGGTCAGCTCGTCGCTGGTCTCGTCACGAGTTCGGAGAGACAGGTGGTCCTCATTCCCCCGCGCCCCGAGCCCGGGGGCGATATAAATGCTCGTGCGCGCGACGCGGGCTACGCCCGGCGGAGCTTTCCGACGATCGGCTCCTCCACCACCCCTTCTTCTTCGAGGCGGCTCAGGACCGCCTCGGCCCGCGGAGCGGCCATCCCGCGCCCGGCGACGCGGCCGAGGAGCTCCTTCAGGTCCGCATAGCCATCCACCGACACCTCGGCGATCTCGTCGAGCTGGTCGAGGAACACGGACTCTTCCGCCCGGTCGGCCGGCGACGGGGTCGGAGGGACCCGGGGCGCGGGGGTGCGCGTAACGGTCACGGTCGCGGGGGGTCCGGTCGGCGAGGCGACCGGCCCCGAGTCGCCGGCCACGCGGCGTACGGCCGCGCGCAGCTCCCGACGGAACGCGGCCCGGTCCACCTCGGGGTAGCGCGCGAGCGATGCGTGGGCGGCGCGGAGCCAGGCGCGGGGCGTCCCATCGGCAACGAACGTGGCGTTCGGGACGGACGGGCCCTTCGCGATTCGCTCGAGGAGGTCGAGGCGGTCGAGCGTCTGACGAACGATGTCGGCGAGGACCGCGCGCTCGTCCGACTCGGCGACGAACCGCACCGCCTCCGCCCGCACGGAGACGTAGCCGACGCCGTCACGGCCCCGGAAGAGGTGGGCCTTTCCGACGACGATCGCGGGCCGCGGTGCGCTTGACGCCCGGAGCTGGGCCATCGCGCGGGGCTGGAAGCTCCCGGCGGTGACGGCGACGGCGCCGGTCGGGTCGCTGAGCCGCGCCCTCCAGAACGGCTGGCTCTCGTCACGGCCGATCGGTTCGGCGGGAGAGAGCGTGCCCGTGACAAGGACCCGGTTCATCCGCGCCCCGAACGGTGAGAGGAGGTAGCTGGCGGCACGTTCCCCCACGCCCTTCTCTTCCTCGAGTGCGCCTTCGAGCTCCCGGGCGGTCACCCGCCAGGCGGGCTCGCGGAGCGTCAGGGTCGGCCCTCCCCGAGCCGCGCGGCGAGCTCTTGGGCGGTCGCGTCCAGGTCGACGTCCACCGGCTCGATCGACTCCGGGGAAACGGTCACGCCGAAGTCGTCTTTCGTTCCCTGGCCGCGGATGCGGAACCGGCGGCCGAGCAGGCGCTCCAGGATCTCCTCCTCGATCAGGCTCGCATCGGGCCGCTCCCGTAGGCGGCGCCGAGCCTCCTCGAGCGTCAGGCCCGAAAGCCGTTCCGTGTCGGCTCGGCCGGCGTTGACCGTCAACGCACCGGTCCCGTCGTCCAGAACGATGCGCGCCCGCAGGTCCGGTTGCCCCTCGACCGAGCCGTGGATACGACAGAGACCGTTCTTCACCGAGCGCTCGCAGGTCGGGCAACGATACACAAGACCGCTCGGAGGCAGGAGCCCGACCACGATGCCCTCGATCGCGACGGTCTCCCCGCCGCCTTCGTCCTCGACGCGGGCGATCGACCGCGGCGGGCCCATCAGCAGCGACGCCGGGTCGGGAAGTTCGTTCCCTTCGATGCGGACCACCGATGCCCGCTCGTCCAGGACGAGCTGCGAACGACCGCGGAAGCTCCGCACGTATCCGCCCGCGATGCGTACGGCCTCGCCAGCGCGCAGGCCGAAGTCGCTCCAGGCGGAGAGGACGATCGCCCCCGTCCGATCCGCGGCGAGCCCGTCGAAGAGGACGCGCCGCTCCGTACCGACGGTCACGGTGCGAGGGGCGACTCGGAGGATCCGAACCTCGACCCGGAACCCTTCCATGGGGGCGGCGAGCTCCCGGACCGTGCGGAAAGGGATCGACTCGGCATCCACCCGCGGGAGCTCGGCCGGGCTCGCGGAGCCGATTCGGGTCCGCCAGGTGAACGACCCCTCGGGCCGACCCCGGAACTCGCGCCCCTCGGCGCCGACGGCGCGCACGACCGTGCCGCGCTCGACCCCCTCGCGCGGCGGGTCCCACCAAGTGAACCGAACGCTGGCCGTGCCGTCGCTCAGGAGCCCCGAGAGGAGGGGGCGTCGGCTTCCGTCCGTCCGGCG
>DAIDCO010000061.1 GCA_027309555.1 bacterium | reverse complement strand
AACGCGCCGGGGGGGTCGACGAGGGGGCCGCGGGACGCACGTTGGTCTCGCTCATCGAAGGACCTCGACCGAGCACCGGCTCTCGCGATTTAACGGTTGGTCCCCACGCCCTCGGCGCTCCGCTTCCGCCCGCCGACCGATGTTTTATCCTCCCGCTCCCCGTAGTGAGGGTTCCCCGGAGAGGGTCGCTACCGTCCGATGCGTCCGCAGGTCATCATCGTCGCAACGGTGGTGCTGAACGCTTTCCTGTTCGTCGCGAACTTTCTCATTGCGGGAATATCGGGCAGCGACGCGGTCCTCGCGCAGGCGATCTACACCGTCACCGACCTCATCGGGTCGGTCATCCTGCTCTGGGGGCTCTATTTGTCGCGGCGACCCGCGGACTACCTCTATCCGTTCGGCCGGGGGAAGGAGCGGTTCTTCTGGGCGTTCGTGTCGATCCTCATCACGTTCACGACGGCCGGCATGCTCGCGATCGTGACCGGGGTCGACCAGGCCCTCGCGCCGCGCCCGATCTCCCACATCGGAGCGGCTCTCGCGGTGGTCGCGGTCTCTCTCCTTGTGAGCGTCGGGGGGATCTGGATCACGTTGCGCGAGCTCCGGCTCGGTCGCGTCACGCTGCAGACACTCCTCGAGTCGGCGAACCAGGGATTGAAGTCGATCTTCTTCCAGGATCTCGTGACGATCGCCGGCTGCGCCGTTGCCCTCGGGGGGTTGACGATCGTCTATCGGACGGGGAACGGCGCGGTGGACGGGGTGACCGCCGCGGTCGAGGGATTCCTCCTCGTCGCGACCGGGTTCATCCTGACCGCGGAAAGTCGGGAGTACCTCATCGGACGAGCGCTCGCGCCCGAGGTCGCGCGGGCGATCCTCGGCCTCGTGGAGCGGGACGCGCGAGTGGCGCGCGTGCGCAGCCTGCAGTCGATGCTCCTCGGACCGGAGGATGCACTGCTGGCGATCCGCATAAATTTCCGTGACGGCCTCACGACCGACCAGATCGAGCGCGCGATCGATGAGGTCGGCTCGACCCTCAAGGGTCATTATCCCGTGCTGCGCCACATCGTCATCGAGCCGGAGTCGTGACGGCCACCGCCCGGAGGCCGGGGTCCCGGTACCGCTCGACCGTGAAGACGACCAGGGCGACCGCGATCGACCCGAAGAAGACGTAGAGGCCCGCGTTCCCGAGGAGCGTGAACAGGCCCGTCGAGGCGACCAGGCCGAGCACCATGCCGGCGGAGATCGTGAGGGAATAGATCGCCATCGTCGTCGCTCGGCTGATCTCCGCGGCAAGATCCGCGAGCGCCGCGAGGGAGGCCGGACCGTAGGCGAGGGCCGGCAGCACGCTGGCCCCGAGTCCGATGAGGATCGGCACCCGGGCCCCGTAGGCCACCACGAGCGACGCGAACGCCATCAGGAGCACGAACCCGATCACCCCGACGGTCATCAGTCGCCCGCGACCACGCCGGTCGGCGAGGCGGCCGAAATACGGCTGCGTGACCACGAGGAGGAGGCCCGCTCCCCCGATGATGAGCGCGAGGAGGGTGGGGGAGACGCCGACCCCGCTCGCGGCCGACCCGAGGAAGATGAGCGCCGTGCCGATGAGCATGTAGATGACGAGCCAGGGGAGGGTCACCAGGAGCACGCTTCGGCGAAAGACGTGTCGGAGGACCTCGGAGAAAATGTAGCCCTTGCCGGTCCCGCGCCGGGGCACTCCCCGGACCAGATGCGACGCAGCGGCCAGCCCTCCCGCCAGGACTGCGGACCCGACGACAAAGACAAACCAGAGCGAGGCGTTGGCGACGAGGCCGAGTGCCGCAAAGCCGAACGCGAACCCCGCGACCCATCCGAAGAGGTTCATCGCGTCGAACCGGCCCATCTCAAAGCCCCGCTCCTCCGCGCCCGACCAGTCGGCGATGAGCGCGAGGCTCGCAGCGAGGATCGCACCGCTCGCGATACCGAATAGGAGGTTCAGCACGCCGAGCGTGACCGGCGCTCGGGTGGTTGCCTTGAGGGCGAAGACCACCGCCGAGGATCCGATCCCCGCGAAGAGGACGGGAAAGCGGCCATAGCGGTCCGCCGCCGCTCCCGAGAGCAGCACGGTCGAGAGCTCGCCGATCGGGGCCATGGCGCTCACGACCCCGACGACCCCCGCTTCTCCCTGCCCGATCCCGGCGGTCGTTTGGGAGATGTAGCTCGCGAAGACGGCCGTGGTGATCCCGAACGCGAACCGGACGAAGAACGTGGAGGAGAACACCGCGAGCAGTGCGCGGCGATGTCCGGCGGCTGGGTCGCGGCGCACGGCCCCGGTCACGGGTGGGCCATCATCCCGTTCCGCGGGCAGGCTCGATCAGCTCGATCCACACGTCGTTCGGGTCGAGGAGGAATGCGATGCGCGCAGAGCCTCCCGAGAGCCGGTAGGGTTCCTTGGCGACTCGGACCCCCTTCGCCCGGGCCGTGGCGAGGAACCGGTCGAGGTCCTCCACCTCGAAGGCGAGGTGGTCGAGCTGTTCACCAGGTTCGAACGACTCCTTCCCGTCCCAGTGGGTCAATTCGACCCGCGCTCCCGACTCCGGGTCGCGGACGAACGCGATCTCGGCGTGGTTCTCGGGGATCGCACGCCGCCGCTCGAACTCGAGGCCGAGCACCTCCGTGTAGAATGCGAGGCTCTCGGCCATGCGGCGTACGGTGATCGAGGTGTGCAGGTACTTCATGGGCGCCTCATGTCGGACGAGCGGTTCGGGGGCCTACTAATGTTTCGCCCCGATCACGCGTGTCCGTAGACGACGCGCACGGGACTCGTCCCCATTTTCCAGTCCGCCTCGACACGGACGAAGCCGACGCGCTCGAACTGGAAGACCTCCCCCGGCTGGGCGCGGCGAAGCGACGCCTCGCCGACTCCTTGGGTATGATTGCCATCGGTCCCGAGGAGGTCGACCGCGACGGCCTCCGAAGCGCCCACCCACTGGAGGCGGGCGAGCTTGCGATTCTCCCGGCTCGTAAACCTCGGGCGGGCGACGCCCTCGGGCACGGGGCCGTCCTCCCCGAGCGGGAATCGGACGTTCACGAGGTCCTTCAGGCGCACCTCGGTGCCCGCCCGGCCCGCCACGTCCTTGCGGGCCAAGAAGAATATCGGGCCGGCACGCACGCGACGGGTGCCGAGCTCCGCGCGATCAGGGTGGTTCGGGAGCACGACCTCCGAGAGGTCGAACGGGTAACCCTCGACCTCCACCCGGACGGGATCCGCTACGAACGACCGCCGCGGGGTCGTCGCATCGATCAGTTTCCGGTTCTCCGCGTAGAGAGTCTCGGCCGGGACCTCGATGTCCGCAAGCGAAAGCCCGAAGGAGAGCGTGAACTGACGGAGCGCATCCATGGAGATCCCCCTTCGGTCGAGCGAGCGGAGCGACCAGGTGCGAGGGTCGGCCCAACCGTCGTAGGCGCCGGTCTTCACCTCCACGTACGACTTGCTCTTCGCGACCTTCGCCTCGCGCACGCGCAAGAGTCCCCAATGGAGGAAGGGCGGGCCGCGCACGCCGAGGAGATCCCAGATGAACCGCTGCATCCGGTCCTCGATTACCAGGTCCTTACCGCGGATCACGTGGGTGACGCCGAGCTCGACGTCGTCGACCGCCCAAGAGAACTCGAGCAGCGGCCAAACACGGTACTTGTGGCCGACCCTCGGATGATCGACGTCGCTGATGCGGAAGAGGACCCGGTCGCGAAACGCAGGGTCCGGGTCGTGGAGGTCGGTGCGCAGCCGGAGCACCGCCTCTCCCTCGGCGTAGCCGTTCGCGAGCATCTTCTCCCACTCCGCGAGGGTCTCGTCCACCGGCTGGGAGCGCTCGGGGCAGGCGATCCCGTGGGCCCGGTTCTCGCGGAGAAGCTCGGCGGGGCATCGGCAGACGTACGCCGCGCCCTTTTCGATGACCCGACGCGCCCAGGGATAGTGGTTCGAGATGCGGTCCGACTTGTAGAACACCGCGTCCGGCCGCACGCCCGCGAGCGCTAGATCCCCCAAGATCAGGTTGAAGAACTCGGTCTCGACCCGTTTCTGCTCGGAGCCGGCGGTGTCGTCGAAGACAAGCAGCAGCTTGCCGCGGTATCGATCGCGGTAGTACTGGTTCACGAACAGCATGCGTCCGTTACCGATGTGAAGGGCGCCGCTCGGGAACGGCGCCATTCGAAGCACGACGGAACCCGGGACCGCCCCCGGGAGCTCAGGAAAGCCCCCTGTCACCGACCGAGCCTCCTTGGGATGCCCGGGCTCGGGACCGCCGAGCGACGCAAGCCGGTCTTCGAGCTCGGCCAGCGGCAAACTGCGGATCTCGGCCAGGATGGTGGAGACGAGCGTCCGGATCTCCTCGGCATGGGGACGAAGGGCGGGCTCGCTCGCCAGCAGTCGGGCCATGACGGGCCCGGACTGGGCGAGCCCGTCGTGCGCCACGGCATTCTCGAGCGCGAGGCGACGGACGCGCGGCTCGGTCTCGGGGGGTAGCGCCACGTCCGGGCCGACCCCAGCTCGGATTATAGCGGTTCGTGCGCGCCCGAACGCTCCGGACGCGGCCCGGGGGGTGCGCCCCGGTCGACCATCGCCTCGTCCACGGCCTCGGCGAGGGTCACCTCTCCACGGAGGACTCGCTCGGCTGACGCACGAGAAATCGTCAGCCGGCCCCCGCTTCCCTCTCGGCTCAGCCGCTGAAGATTCGCCACCTCGCCCGGGGTGATCGTGACCGATAGCGGTTCCCGGACCGACTGGCCCGGTGTCCGAGCGATCGTCCGTGCCGCGAGGGCGTCGCGCGGCCTCCGGCTACCGCGGGGCGTCGTCCCGCGTTCGTTGACGAGCTCGACCGACCGCTGGTGCTCGAGCAGGGAGTTCACGATCCGATTCCGCGCGGGCGGGTCCCCCGCTCCGACACGGAAGAGAACGTGGCGCGAGGTGAAGCGGTGGCGCAGGTGGCTCGCGAACGTCTCAGCCGCCTCCGGGGAATCGAGAATCCCTTCGCCGAGAACGGACGCTCCCGCGACCACCGAATACCCCGGCCGCGGCCCCGGGTCGATGCCGACGATGATCTGCTCCCGTGGATCGCGCGAGTCGAGGGCGTGCCGCACGGCGGCCCCTAAGGCCCGGCGATCGACCTCCTCGCCCACGGCGAGGACATGCGGGTGCGAAATCTGCAGGGCTTCCGCCGGGGACGTCAGGATGACCGCGACCCGATCCGGGATACGGTCCCCCGGGAGTAGGCTCACGGTCGGCCAACGTCGCTCCCTCAGGAAACCCGCGAGCTCGTGGTAGAGCGCTGGGTCTCGGGTGACGAGTCCGACGGACCGGGATCTCACCGGCGCCCTGACGGTGATATACGCCATTAACCTTGCCCCATCGCATGCCGGTGTGCCTTCACTGCGGCGAGCTCGGTCCGGACGGTGCCCTCTTCTGCCCAAAGTGTGGCTTCACGCTCCCGCAGGTGGACGCGGCTCCGATGACCACTCCCCCGCGGCCGGCGGGGGAACCGGTCCTCGTCCCGCCCGCTCCGCACGGAGCGATTGGTCCGGCTTCCCCACCACCCCGGTACCCGTTTGCCGTCCCCGGTCCCCCGGTCGCGTACATGGGCGCGGCGCCTCCGGGTGCCGTCGGCCCCATCCCTCCACCTCCGAGCGGCAAGTACTGCAATCGATGCCGAACGGTCATCTCTCACGCCGCGGTGTACTGTCCGGTATGCCAGCAACCCCAGGCGTGAGACACGGCGGCCGCCGGGGCCGCCGCACTGGTGCTATGGTTCGGATCGCGCACGAGCGCATTTCGGGTCTCTTCGCGCTCGCGGAGCGAGCGGCCGGTAGCGATCACCCCGAGCTCGCGGACCGGTACGTCCGGCTCGCGCGTCGGATCGGAATGCGCTACAACGTTCGGCTCCTCCCGGAGTACCGCGAGCTCTACTGCCGCGACTGTTCCAAGTTCTGGGTGGAGGGGCGGACCGTCCGAACCCGACTTCGCCGCGGCCACCGGGTTCGGACCTGTCTCGCTTGCGGCCGGGAGCGGCGTGCTCGTTCGAGAGCCCCCAAGAGGGTATCGTCGACGGGTACGGAATCCGTCTTCCGTCCCGTCCCACGGGAAGAGGGCGTCCTCGCCGGGAGCGAGTCGGAGGGAGCCGAAGAGGAACCTTCGGAGGACGAAGCGGAAGAACCATAAGTGACGTGACCCCCTCGGCGGGACGACGCCGGGGTGGCCGAGCGGCCAAAGGCGGCAGACTCAAGATCTGCTCTCGCAGGAGTTCCCAGGTTCGAATCCTGGCCCCGGCATAAGGTCCGTGGCGTCCCCGCTGGACAGGGTGGGTGAACTCGACGCCAGGTCCGAACTGGACGAACGTGACCGAACTCTGTCCCGGCCGGGCCCGACGGTATCTCCTCGTGAACCCCGACTCCCTCCATGAAGTCCTGCCATTGATCTCGGAGGGGACCGGCAGGCATCCCGCCGTCCTGAAACCCTAGGGCTCCATTTCAGGATGAGGGCCTTGCGCAAGGAAACCCTCGTCAACGAGTTTCCACAAAGCCACTCTTAGCCAACCGCTTTCCTCACGAGGCCAACGATCCTAGCCTCCACCGTCGAGTTCACCTCCTTCACCGCGAAGGCCGTCGGCCACATGACCCCTTCATCGAGCTTCGCCTCATTGTTGAAGCCGAGCGTCCCGTACCGCGCTTTGAACTTGTGCGCCGGCTGGAAGAAGCAGAGGACGGTCCCCTCTTTGGTGTAAGCGGGCATCCCGTACCAGAGCCTCGGCGAGAGGACCGGAGCACTGGTCTTGATGATCTCGTGGAGGCGTATAGCAATGGAACGGTCGGGTTCCGGCATCCGGGAAACCTTCGCGAGCACGACGCGTTCGTCGTCCGCCCGGTTCTTGCCCCACACGATCTTTCGCTCAAGAACCAGGTCCTTCACCGCGGCTCGTTCTTCGGCGGTGAATCCGCTTGCCGGCTTCTTCGCGCCGTGCGTACTAGGCTTCTTCGCTGCCATGAGGCAGCGAGTATTCTCTGAAGGTTAAAGCCACGGCTTGGTAGCAGCGTCGGGGAGATTGATGGTATGCCTGAACGCAGCGCTTTGCGTCCGGCCCCAGGGTCCGTTTCCTGACGAGAAACAGGCCCTAGGGGTGAGCCCGAAGTGCTGACTTAAGTGCGGTCGTCTCTACTGAGCTATTGATGGGAGCCTTTGTGGCGAAGCGGGTCTCCCGCTCCGGCACTTTCGAGTGTGGAACCGACGTTGAGCATGCCTTCGCCCTCTTCACTCCTGAGGGGGAGAAGCAATGGGCTGCGCGCTGGAACTTCGAACCCATCTTCCCAGTCGGCTCCCCGACTTCGGAGAACGATGTCTTCCTCACCGGAACCTCTGACCATTCGGAGGGACCGTCGGTTTGGATCGTGACCCGGTACTCTCGGGGAGGACATGAGATCGAATACCAGCGGGTAGATCCCGGTGTAAAGGTGGGCCGGATCCGCGTTCAGTGCCGGGAGACCGACGAGAGACGAACCGAAGTCCGCGTGGAATACGTCTACACCGGGCTCAGCGAGAAGGGGAACGCGTTCGTTGAACACTTCTCCGTCGACGAGTTTACGAGAATGCTCACACACTGGTCAAACGCCATCGATCACTTTCTGACCACCGGACAGAAGCTTCCGCACCCGTGAGATAGTTCCTTCGGGTCGGATCGGTGACTTTGGTCCGTTACCTCCGAACCTCGGCGGGATGCGCCGCGCGTCGCCCGCATGGCAGCTAAGACATCCCGTAGGGGGGCTCGCCGTAGATACGGTACCCAGAATCCGCCAACGTGAGTTTCGATGCCGACGGCCACTCGAGGGCATCTGACCGGAGCACTTACGACCCAGGGCGTCGACCGGTCTTCTGACGAGGAAGACGCATCCGGGGGTACGCTTGAACGGCCGCTCTTGATTTCGCCCGAGGTAGCCTTGGCGCCCACCCTCAGCCGTTGCTTCTTTGTGGCGAAGGTCCTCCCGCGGCACTAGGTCCGATGTCCACGTCTCTGGGCCTCCGGTGCGCCCATTACTCTACGCTCGAGAGATCTCCAGTTATAGCCGCGCCGGGCGGCCGCTGTTCCAATAGTGGAGGAACAGGTCCCGGCACCAACCGCGGAAGTCCGCCGAGCTTCCCCGAAAGCCCTCAGACTGGTCGATCCGTCCCCCGAGGTTGGCGAAGCTCACCCCCGCTATTTGCTCGTTCATGGCGATGCCCACCTTGACCTCAGGCACGACCCGAATCTCCACCACCCCGGCCGGACTGGGAGGGGCTCCCGGATGAGCGGACGGGGGCAGTAGGGAACGAGGCACGATGGCTCGGACGGCGACTCCCGATCGTCGGGCCGCGTCGACCAGGGCCGTGGAGGTCAGCATGGCCTGGTCGGACAGAAACCACGCAAACTCGTCGGCCTCGTGGAGAACCCGCTCCACGTGGCGCAGGGTGTCGGTGAAGCTCGAGCCCGCCTGGAGCTCCGAGAGTTCGGCCAAGCGGTTGAGGAAGGGCCCGGGGAGAGCCGACAGGTCGTGAGTCAGGAGAAAGTCGCGGTGGCGAAACAGGAACTTGAACGAACGGAGGCCCCTTACAACCAGCCGTCCGTACGGGGTGAGGCCGTACCCAGCGTTCGAGCTTCGTCCGACCAGCTTCTGCCGGGCGAGCCGTCCAAGGTGACGGCTGGCCTCGGGGGGCGAGATCTTCGAATGCACCGCGATATCAGAAAGGCGCGCGGCCCCCCGCTCGAGAATCTCCAGGATGGCGAGCCGCTTTTCATGCGAGAGTTCGAAGAGTAGATCCTCGGTTTCCGTGACCTTCGCCTCCCCTCGGTCCAAATTTTGATGGCTCAAAAGAACTTAACATTCGAGCCAACGCACGTTTAAGGCCTGGAGTCGGTTGTGCGGTCTGAAGACGCAACGACCCGGGGTCGCTCCAGGGTTTAGGCATGACGAGCGAAGGTCGTGGACCGCTTCGGTCGAACGAGAGCGAGGGCAAGGGAACTGTGCCCCAAGCCGCGGTATCGCTTCGGAACCTGAGGGTTCGATATCCTCATTCCGACTCGGACGCGGTTTCCGGCGTTTCGCTCGAGCTAGGCCAGGAGAAAATCGCGATCGTGGGCCCGAACGGATGCGGGAAGACGACGCTGCTAAAGGCCGCCCTGGGACTCGTGCCCGTGACCCAGGGATCGGTGTGGGTTCTGGGTCACGACGTACGAACCGTACGGGGGGAGCTCGGGGTCGGAACGAACCTCGAGGAGGTCTACCGGCTGATGACCGTCACGGTGGACGGACTGATTACAATATGGGCCGACCTCCACGGGGGATCGGACGAAGAGGTCCGGCGGTGGATCGACGAATTCGGGCTCCAAGGGATCCTCGAACGCCCTCTCTTTCGGCTCTCCACGGGGCAATCCAAATTGGTCGGGGACCTCTTGGCGATGGCCTTCTCGACCCGCTTGTTGCTTCTCGACGAGCCCTTCGACAACGTCGACTTCGGACGCCGGCGGATGTACATCGACCTGCTCACCCGGTCCCGGGCGGCCATCGCGCTCAGCACTCACGAACTCGACCTCCTCTTGTCACTTCCCGAGTGGGGTCTCTTCTTCATGTTCGAGGGTCAGCTGATCGGACGCTTCCGAGCCGCGGATATCGACCGGCTGCACGTGAGCCGGGGTCATCCGGCCGAAGCGTTGGCCAGCTTCCGGACGAGCATTGGGGAGGTGTCGGTCACTCTCGACCACGGCGACCTTCCCCTGAAGGGAGTGAGCAATCTCGGCTACTTGCTCGATCGAATCGCATGACCCTCGTGTGGCCGTACACCCGAGCCGTACTCACGAACCCGGCCCTCTGGTTCTGGGGCGTCGTGTTCATGGCGTTCTGGTTCGTCCTCGGCGCATACGTGTTTTCGGGCGGCCTCGCTCCGGGTCACTCGGCCGAGGTCGCGTACACTTCGGCCTGGTTCGCCGTCATCGCCCTCTTTTCGCTCACAACGCTCGCAATGAGCATGGCGTCCAGTATCACGTACGGCACCTCGGCCCTTGCCTTCGGCTTCCGCTTCACCCGGTTGACGCCGGCCCGCTACGCGTTCGCGCTGATCGTCGCGGCAGCCGTGATGGCCGTGCTGTTGGGCTTCATCATGGCGGCCGCAGTGAGCGGACTCTTCAGTGCCCACTTCGGTAACATGATCCTTCCGGTGGATCTGCCAGCGATCGTCGGCGTTGCGGTGCTCTCGGGAGCATTCATGATGGGTCTCGCCACGACGCTGGTCCTGGTCGTGGTGAATTATCTCGGGTTGCGCAACATGAACTTCATCGAGTTCTTCCCGCTCATCTTAGCATACATCTTCGGATTCACCCAGCTCTTCTTGTCCGTCCCGGCGTGGGTGCTCTACCTTTCCCCGTGGAACGACATGGAGAGTCTCCTGTACCAAGCCTTCAGCGGCTCTCCGGCCCGCGTCGTGCTCGGGTCCACGACGTCTCCGGTGCTATCGTGGGGGGTTTCGGTGGGCGCACTGGCCGCATGGGTGGCTCTCCTAGTCGGAGTGGCCATCCTCCTTCTGGCCCGGATCCGTTCTGTCTCAATCCAGGAGGGTCGGCAAATCTGACCCGAACGCGGTGACCACCTCGACTGGGCCGCGGGCCCCAACCCAGAACATAAGTCACAACCTCAGGGAACCGTCGCTGGGCTTGCCATGAATGCTGGGGGCAGGAGGGGGCCGCGGCAGATTCTAAAATGGCTCGTTTCCTAGCGAGAGGCCCGGCCCGTTTTCGAAAGAAATCCCGAGGTGTGGGTTCCTGAAACTCTGGCCCTCCTTTTCCCGAAATTCTGGCCCCTTCTCTCGACTGCAGATGCCGCGTCCGGAATGAGGGTCCCTTGAAGTGCAGCACTCGCCCGCGCTCCAGCACCCGGTCCAAGATCGCTTCCGCCAGGTCCGGGTCGTGCAGCACTCTCCCCCACTCCTCGATCGGTTTGTTC
>DAIDCO010000060.1 GCA_027309555.1 bacterium | reverse complement strand
CCCCCGCACCCGTTCGGCCTCGAGCTCGGCGAGCTCGGCACCTTGCTAAAAACGACCCGGCGGCCGTCGCTCACGGAGTTTCTTACGAAGGACCTCCAGGGGGTCAGTGCCCGGACCGCGCGCGAGGTCGTCGACGCAGCCCGGCTCCGGGGGGGCCAACCGCCCGCTGCGATCGTCGGCGAGGCCCAGGAGCGCCTGCTCGCCGCCCTGCACGCGGCCCCGCTGATCGCCCCCTCCGCCGAAGGACTCTCCCCGATCGGCGCGATGCTCATCAAGCGCGGCCTTCGGAACGTCCTCGGCGAGCTGAAGCCCGAATTCTTCGCGCCGCCCGTCAGTCGCCCGCCCAAGGTACGTGCCGGGTTTCCCTTCATGGTCGAGGTCGGGCTCGTCTACGGGGGAGCGCTCCCGGCCGACCAGCCGATCCAAATCCTCCGGTTTGCTAACCGCGTGCCCCTCCTGTTCCAGCAGGGCGCCTGTGCGATCACCAACGCGATCTCGACCATGGACTGGCGCCGCTACGGGCTGGACCAGAAGGGAGGTTCGGGACTACCCGTTGGACCGTTGCTCGTGCTCGTCCACGTCGCCTCGACCAAGGTCCCGTTCACGAGCGAGGCGAAGGAAGCCGTCGCCGAGGATCCCGAGTTCGACAAGGAGCTGACCCTCGCCCTCCAGGCCGCCGCCCGCCACTTGAGAACCCATCTCTCGCGAAAGAGCCGGCGGGAGTTCGCCGGCGACAAGTTCGCGATCATCCAGAAGATCCTACCGAAGCTCGCGGAAAAGACGAGTCGCCTCGTAGGCAAGCCGGTCCCTGACCTCACGCCGGTGATCACCCGGATCATGGACGTGGTCCACGTCGATGCCCGGCTCGCCGCCGATCCGGAGGGCGTGCGGGTACCCGTCGACGTCACGAACTACACGCCCCGGGCACGAACTCTCGAGCTGTTCGTCGAGATCCCTCCCGAGGAGATGGCGCTCGCGAAGTTCGAGCCCCCTCCCGACGGTACGGATCGGGAGCTCGGACGAGCCTGGTGGACCCTGCCGAAGCTCGCCCCGAACGGGCGGACGAGGATCACGCTCACCTTCCCCCCGAAGACCGACGTCGAGGCGAACGACCTCGACTGGTACGTCGCGGGGATCGATGAGGCGCACGTCCTCGGCGCCGACCCACTCCCCGGGGATTGGGATGTCCGCCTCCCACGCACGATCGTGGAAGCCGCCGAACAAGCCGCCGCCGAGGCGGCGGCGAACGGAACGAGCGAAGAGGAGGTGGATTACGATGCCGCCGAAGCGAGCGCGCCCGTCCGCGACGAAGACTGAGGAGGAGGACGCGCCGAAGATCCGGGCGGACGCCCTCGCCCCGACCCTCGAGCTCGCCCGTCAGATCCACGCCCAGCTAACGAACGGGGAGATCCCACGGATGCGGCTCCCCCTCCGCACGAAACAGAACATCGCGTTCCAGGCACGCGAGGGCGTCTGGAAGCTCGGCAAGGCGCTCGGCACCCGCAGCGCGCGCAAGCTCGACGGGGCCCTCATGCTCCTGCGGACGTTCTACCTGGTCGACTTCATCAACGAGATGGCGCGCGACAAGAAGACCTCGACGTTGCGCGAGCTCTACTACATCAGCGAGGGGTGGGAGGAGGGGAAGTTCCACAGCGAGGACGAGTCGAACCTCCTGATCGAGGACCTCGAGGTGATGTGCGAGCGCCTGCGCGAGGAGTTTCGCCTCCATCCCGAGGAGAACGGCGCCTCGGTGCTCGGCGACCTGACGATCAAGGAACGGAACCGCAAGGGGATCGTCAAGAAGATCAACTGCCGAGACGACGTCGGGGACGGCGGATACTCCCTCCCGTTCAATGTGGAAAAGGAGAAGATCGAGTTCGTCGGATCGAACGCGAAGTTCGTTATCGCGATCGAGTGCGGCGGGATGTTCGATCGGCTCGCGGAGAACGGGTTCGACGAACAGCAGAACGCCGTCCTCATCCACTTGAAGGGTCAGCCGGCCCGCTCCACCCGCCGGTTCTTGAAGCGCATGACGGAAGAGCTCGAGCTGCCCGTCGTCGTCTTCACGGACGGCGACCCCTGGTCGTTCCGCATCTTCGCGAGCGTCGCCTTCGGCGCGATCAAGACCGCGCACCTCTCGAACTACCTCGCCACGCCGTCGGCCGAGTTCCTCGGCGTGACGGCCTCCGACATCGAGAACTACGAGCTTCCGTCCGACAAGCTCAGCGAGCAGGATGTTCGCGCGCTCGAGGCCGAGCTCACCGACCCGCGCTTCGCGACCGCCGAATGGCGGGCGGAGATCGAGCTCATGCTGAAGAACGGGAAGAAGGCCGAGCAGCAGTCCCTCGCGAAGTACGGCCTGAACTACGTCACGGAACACTATCTCCCCGACAAGCTGCGGGAGATGGGCGTCCTATAGTCGACCGTCGGCCCCCCACGGGGAGCGGCCGGGGGGGATCGGGGCGGCCGCGAGCCTATTTCCGACCGGGCCTCTTCGGGGTTCGGTGCCGACGAACGAGGACTCCCGCTACGAGCGTGTCCCCATCCCCGAGGAAGCGGGGGAGGCGCGGCGAACGTCGTTCGGAGGGATCCTGCGCGCCTACACGCCCGAGGAGGCGGTGCTCGAGGCCGAGCGATGTCTCCAGTGCGCGATGCCGTTCTGCGTGCAGGCCTGCCCCATTACGCAGGACTGCCGAGGGTACATCCGCCTGATCGCCGAGAAGCGGTTCGACGACGCAGCCCTCCTCACCCTCCGGGAGAATCCCCTGGCCTCGGTCCTCTGCAAGACCTGCTACCACTACTGCGAGGAGGACTGCGTGATGGGAGACCGGGGGACGCCGATCGCGATCCGCCACCTCAAACGGGCCGCGCTCGAGCTCGGAAACGCCGAGCGGCTCTACGTGCCGAGCGCGCCGCGGAACCAGCGGGTGGCAGTGATCGGGGGCGGACCCACGGGCCTCGCCGCGGCGTGGGAGCTCGGACTGCGGGGGTATTCGGTGAGCGTCTTTGAAGCGGAACGGTTCCTCGGGGGCCAGATCGCAACGATCCCGAAGTACCACCTCGATGGCCCCGAGCTCAATATCGATCTCGCCCGCTGGCGCAACCTCGACATCACGTTCGTCGAGGGGAAACGGGCGGGCGTGGATTTCTCGCCCGAGTCCCTCCGGAAGGAGGGGTACCTGGCCGTCCTCGTGGCCATCGGCGCCTCGGACCCGCGGGCGCTCGGGATCCCCGGCGAGGAGCTGCCGGGCGTCTTCTCCGCGCTCCCGTTCTTGCTCGACTCGAACCAAGCCCCCGAGGGGCTGCTCGGACGGAAGCGGCGGACGGTGGTCGTCATCGGAGGAGGGGACGTCGCGTTCGACGCGGCCCGGTCGAGCCGTCGCCTCTTCCCCGACGGGAGCGTGACGCTCGTCTACCGGAAGACGAGGGAGGAGATGCCGGCCGGACCGGAAGAGGTCGAGGGGGCCGAGAACGAGGGTGTCCGCTTCCTCTTCGAGCGGGCGCCGGTCGAGATCGCCGGAGGGGACCGGGTGGAAGGCATCGTGGTCCGGACCTCGCGGGCCGGGCCCGCGGACTCCACCGGACGACCCACCGCGACGCTCGTACCGGGCAGCGACGAGACGATCCCCTGCGACACCGTCATCGTCGCCGTCGGGGAGAAAGCCGACCTCCAAGGACTCCCCACGGAACTCGATTTCCGGATCTCCTCTCGGGGTTGGCCCGAGGGAAAGCGCGAGGACTGGATGACCGACGTCGAGGGGGTCTTCGCCGCCGGCGGAAAGTCCGTCGTCTACGCGATGGCCGCCGGAACCCGCGTCGCGGAAGCGATCGACGCGTACGTGGGTAGAACGACGGGTCGGCCACCGACCCCCCGTCCGGACCCGTTCGGGGGGTCGACTCCGCCACCGCTCCCGAGCGGGTACGGCGGCCCGACCTGGCATCTCGACTGATCGGTCGGCGACGCCGCCGGCGGCGGAAGGCTTACAAACCTCCGGCCAACTCCACGCGCCCGATGACGATGTCGGCGAGTGCAAGCCCCCCTACTTGTAGGGGGGTTAGCGAGCCCCTCATCCGCGCTGGGGGCATGGAGGGAGTGCTACCTCCGAAGATGTATCAACCGTTCAAGTTTCGCCTCTACCCGTTCCCGAACCAGGAGCGAGAGCTTCTCCGCCAGTTCGATGAGTTGCGGTTCCTGTGGAACCACGCCCTGGAACAGCGACAGGAGGCGTGGCAGAAGGAGAAGAAGTCACTCACCTACGTGAGCCAGTGCCGAGACCTCGCCCGATGGCGAGCCTACGACAAGGGAGGCATCGGCCGGGTCTATGGGCACGTGGCGCAGGAGACCCTCGCTCGATTGGACGATGCGTTCCAGCATTTCTTTAGGCGCGTGAAGGCGGGAGGCCGGCCCGGGTTCCCACGCTTCAAGCGGGAGGTCACGTCCCTCGCCTACCCGGACTCCAACGGCTCCGCCGCGATCGTGTCCGGGAGGAACGGCACCCGTCGTCTCCATCTCGCCATGCTGGGCGACGTTCCGGTGAAGGTGTCTCGGGAACCGCCCGAGGGCCGCGTCAAGACCTGCGCGGTGAAGCGGGAGGGAGACCGGTGGTATGCCGTCCTCACCGTCGAGGTCCCGGACCTCGCCCCGCGGCCATCGGCTCCGTCGGAGAACCCCGTCGGCGTGGACCTCGGCCTTTCGCATCTCGCCATGCTGTCGACGGGGGAGCCGGTCGAGGCGCCGAAGTTCCTTCGGGCTTCCGAGAAGCGGTTGAGCCGCGCCCAGCGGGTCGTGTCGCGCCGCAAGAAGGGCTCCCACCGGCGGGAGAAGGCGAAGGTTCGGCTCGCACGGTGCCACACGAAGGTGAGGGACCAGCGAAGGGACTTCGCTCACAAGGTTACGACCGGGTGGGTGAAGCGTCACGACCTCGTCGCCTTCGAGGACCTGTCCGTTCCGTCGATGCTTGGCAACGGCCACTTGTCGAAGTCGATCGCCGACGCCGGCTGGGGGATGCTCCGGCAGATGGCGGCCTACAAAGAGGCCCGTCGGTCGGGCCGGTACGTCGAGGTCCCGGCGAAGGGAACGACCCAGACCTGTTCGAAGTGCGGGAAGACGGCCGACCCGCCGCTCGCACTCAAGGACCGCACGTACTCGTGTCCGTGCGGTCTCGTATTGGACCGAGACCTCAACGCGGCGAGGAATGTACTCGCCCGGGCGCTCGCCCAAGTACCCGGGGGCACCGGGGAATCGACGCCCGCGGAGACGGGACCTCCATCGCACCGCAAGGGGCGACGAGTCCGGTCGGAGAAGCGGGAACCGCCACGGGGTTCGGAGGTAGCACGATGAGTCCCGGAGGAAGCCCTCGTTCTCGAACGGGGGAGGATGTCACGTGGTCGGACGGCCAGCGGTACCTCGCAGAGTTCCTCGGCACGTTCGGGCTCCTCGTGTCGGTCTCGGGGGGTGCGCTCCTCACCTTTGGCGCGGGTTGGGGCTCGGACAATCTCACCCACGTGTTGGTGATCAGTCTCGCGATCGGGGCGGGCCTGGTCGGCGTGATCTACGCCTTCGGCGACCTCTCGGGCGCTCACTTCAACCCCGCGGTGACCGTCGCGTTCTGGGTCGCGGGGCGCTTCCGGGGCCGCGATGTCGTTCCGTACATCGTCGCACAGCTCCTGGGGGGCCTCGTCGGCGTGGCCGTGATCGCCGGCGTCGCCTACGGGAACGGCGGTCTCTGGTCGGCGGTGACCGCGCCCGGAGTCGCGCTCGCCTCCCAGGGGTACTCCGGGAACGGAGCGCCGTACGCGGTCGGCCTCGCCTCGGTGTTCCTCCTCGAGGTGCTGATCACGTTCTTCCTCGTCCATGTGATCCTGTTCGCGACTCGGGCGGCCTCCTCCGCCAAGAACCTCGCGCCGGTGGGGATCGGGCTCACGCTGCTCATGCTCAACCTCATCGCGATCCCGATCGATGGGGCGTCCGCGAACCCCGCACGGAGTTTCGCCCCTGCGGTGCTCTCCTACTACTTCTCGGGCGACCAATGGGCGCTCCAACAGGACTGGATCTTCTGGGTGGCCCCGCTCGTCGGCGGGATCCTCGCGGCCGGGGTCGACCGGCTCCTGCGCGAACGCGCGACGTGAGCCGGCCGCCACTCGAGAGCGTCGCGGGCGCTAGGCGATCCCGAGCGCGGCGAAGCCGTCGGGAGAAAGGACGAGGTCGGCGAACTCGGCCGGGGCGTAGACGAAGCTTCCCGAGGGGCCGGGAGCGCGGCGCCATCCTACGCCCTGCTCGGAGAATTCCGGACGGTCCGCCTTCACTTCGACGACCGGCTCCATGAGGCGAACCGGTGCGGTGGACCCGTCCTTCGAGACCGCCAGAAGGTCGTTCGCCTCGTCGTAGACCAGCCACGATTGAGGAACGATCAGCTTCAGGTGGATGAGCTGGGGGCGGAACTTTTGCTCGTTCTCCGTTTCCGTACGGGAAAAGACCGCAAAGTCGGTTCCCTCGTAGTCCGCGAGGCGCTCGAACTGGAAGGAGCGCTGGCGGAACTCGAGGACGTTGATCTCGAGGTCGGAGGCGGTCAGCACGGGGGTCGCGGACGCGCTCCGGGAAGATAACGTGCGAGGACCGAGCCGGTGGGAGAGGCCCCCGCGCGCAGCCCGAACGGGGTCGGCAATCTCCCGGGAAGCCGAGGGCGGTCGAGGCAACCCTAATAAACGGTCACCCCTACCCGCGCCCCGCCGGTCTATCGGATGAAACGCTCCTCGCGGGTCTGGAAGAAGCGCGGCCACATGCGCTGGAAATGGCGCAAGAAGCGGATGCGCCGCCGCATGCGCGCCCAGAAGATGCGCAAGCAGTAAGGTCTCCGTCCGTCCGGCGGGGCCCGAACCCCTTCTCCCGACCCGGCGGGACGGGGAGCGGAACGGTCCGCTCTTCCTCGACCCGCCTACCAGCCGAGGCGGTCGAGCGTGCGCGCTTCCTTGGTCGACTTCTTCCACGCGCGGTAATGCTCGCGGCAGAGCGGCGCGCGACGGCCCTTCTCGGGGAGCTCCGAGAATGCCTTGCGGGCCTCGGCGAGGGCGAGGTGGCGGACGGAAGGAGCTCCGCAGCCCCGAACGAGGCAGGGCTCGGGCTCCTCGACCCCGCGCGCGGGACCTTCGGGGCTCATCGGCGTCCCCGGGCCGCGAGCGTCTCGGCGACGAGGTCCGGCACCTCGTAGGGAAAGCGCGCCACGCGCGCTCCCGCCGCCGTGAGCGCGGCCACCTTCGTCTCCGCGGTACCCCGGCCGCGAGTGATGATCGCTCCGGCATGGCCCATCCGCTTACCGGTAGGAGCGGCTCGACCGGCGATGTAGGCGACGACCGGCTTCGAGAAGCGGTGCCGGAGGAACTCCGCCGCGTCCTCTTCGGCCGTCCCCCCGATCTCCCCGACCAGCACGAGGAGGTCGGTGTCGGGGTCCGCCTCAAAGAGCGGCAGGGCGTCGACGAACGAGGTACCGACCACCGGGTCGCCGCCGAGGCCGATGCACGTCGATTGGCCGAGCCCGTGCTCCGTGATCCCATTGACGATCTCGTAGGTGAGGGTCCCGCTGCGCGAAATCACTCCGACCCGGCCCGGCCGGAAGACCCCGTTCGGGATGATCCCGACCTTCGACCGCCCCGGCGCGGCGATCCCCGGGCAGTTCGGTCCGATGATCCGCGCTCCTTTCGCGCTCGCGTAGTGGTACATCACGAGCATGTCGTGGAACGGGATGTGCTCGGTCACGACGGTCGCGAGGCGGATCCCGGCGTCGACCGCCTCGAGGAGCGCGTCGCGCGCCCACGGTGCGGGAACGAAGATGCAGGAGGCGTTCGCCTGCGTGCGCTCGACCGCATCCTGGACCGAGTCGAACACGGGAACTCCCTCGACCTCGGTGCCCCCCTTGCCGGGCGTGACCCCGGCGACGACCTGGGCCCCGAACGCCTTCATCTGCCGCGCGTGGGTCGTCCCCTGGTGTCCGGTGATCCCCTGCACGACCACGCGCGTGTCGCGGTCGATGAGGACGCTCATGCGCTCCCCCCGGCGGCGCGAACGACCGATTGCGCCGACTCTTTGAGGCTCGGGACGGACGTGATCCCCGCGGCGCGCAGGATCTCGATGCCCTCCTTCTCGTTGTTGCCTCGGATGCGGGCCACGAGCGGGAACCGATCGGCCTTCGGGACCTGACCCATCGCCTCCACGAGCCCTTTCGCGACGGTGTCGCACTTCGTCACGCCACCGAAGATGTTGAGGAACACGGCCGTCGGCTTCGCCTGGGCCATCAACAGGAACGCTTCGGTGACCTTCTTCGGGTCGTCGGTCCCGCCGAGGTCGAGAAAGACTCCCGGCCGGCCCCCGAACTCCTTCAGGACGTCAAGCGTCGCCATGGTTAGGCCGGCCCCGTTCGCGATGACCCCGATGTTGCCGTCGAGCTGCACGAAGGCGATCTCCTTCTCCCGGGCAATCTCCTCGAGCGGGGTCCGGTCGTCGCGAATCTCCGCGTACTCGGGGTGGCGGAACGTCGCATCGTCCTCCACGATCACCTTCGCATCGAGCGCGACCAGGCCCGCGCCCACGACCGCGAGCGGATTGATCTCGACGAGCTCGGCGTCCTCCTCGACGAAGACCCGCCAGAGGGCCTCGAGGAGCCGGTCGAGCGCCTTCGCGGGGGCGCCCGAGAGCCCGAGCACCTTCGCGGCGCGTCGCTTCTCGTAGCCCGTGAGCCCCGGGAACGGGTGCACCGCCTGGCGGTCGATCTCCCGGTCCTCCACCGACTCGATCTCGACCCCTCCGTGCGCGCTCGCGATGAGGATCGGCATTCGCGCCGCACGGTCGAGCGTGAGCGCGAGGTAGAGCTCGCGGGCGATGGGGAGCTTCTCTTCGAGGAGAAGCTCCCTCACCCGCTCCCCCTTGAACTCGAGACCGAGGATCGACGCCGCGGCGGCCCGGGCCTCGTCGCGGGAGTTCGCGAACTGGACCGCGCCACCCTTCCCCCGGCCTCCGGCCAGCACCTGGGCCTTGATCACGCAAGGTAACGGTACCTGGCCCGTGGCGACCAGCGAGTCCGCTTCCTCGGGAGATCGCGCGACCGCGCCCTGCGGGAGCGGGATCCCGTACTTTCGGAAGACCTCTTTGCCCCGCCATTCGGCCAACTTCACCATCGAACTCGAGCCTCGGCGCGCGCAGGCGGCCGGTCTATTAAGGGCGGCGGGGACGAACCGGCCCGTCGCCCCCCGACGCGCTCGTTCCCCCGAGAAGCGCGCCGGCGCGAACGGTTCCCGGATCCACCTCGGACGTTAAGTACTCCCGACCGCCCGACCGACGCCGATGGCGAGTTTTCCGACGCTCCTCGCGCTCGCTACGGTGATGGGGTTCTCGATCTACCTATCGATGCCGATCCTGCTGCGCAAGTCGACCGGCTCGCGGACGATCACTCTCCTCAACTCGGCGGCGATCGGGATCCTCATCTTCCTGCTGGCCGACCTGTTCCTGGACGTGGGCCCCACGATCTACAGCAACGCGACGAGCGAGTTCCTGGCCAACCCGACCTACGCCACGATCTTCGTCGTCGCGGTCGGGGGCACGTTCCTCGCGCTCTTCTTCGCCGAGCACCGGTCGAAGGGCGCGACGCTCGCCCCCGAAGGGCTCGCGCTCATTGTGGCGCTCGCGATCGGTTTTCAGAATCTCACGGAGGGCCTCGTGCTCGGCTCTTCCTGGGCGAGCGGGGCGCTTGGCCTCACCACGGTCGTTTTCGTCGGTTTCTTCCTCCAGAACATCACGGAGGGATTCCCGATCGCCGCCCCCTTCCTCGGGAACGTCGAGCGTCGGGTCGGGCTCATCGCGGGGTTCTTTCTCATCGGGGGGCTCCCCTCCGTGATCGGCGGGGTCACCGGTTATTTCTACAACGACCCGACCCTCGACCTCACCTTCTCCTCCCTCGCGATCGGGGCGATCCTCTACTCGATCATTCCCATGATGCGGATGGCGTTCCGACCGGCGCAGCCTCCCGACGCGACCTACCTGAAGCAGCGGCTCACCTACGTGGGGATCCTCCTCGGTTTCCTCGTAGGGTTCGCCGTGAACGCCCTCTGAACGGGCACCCCTGGATCCTCCCGCGTCCCGCGGGGACTCGCTCGAGCCGACCCGGTAGGAGACCGTCCTCAGTGCGCGCGCCGAGCGGACCGTCGCGGACGAGCCGGGCGACGACGCCGAGCGGGCGATGCGTCGGAGCTGCCGGTCGCGATGTTCGCGAGTTCCCGGCCCACATCGTCGAGCAGCTTTCCCGCGAACTCCGACTTCGGGCCTCGGATCCACCGGCGCTCCCCGCCGCGGGGGAGGACGAGGGCGTTCGTCTCCGGGCTCCCCATCGTGGCCGCGTCGTTCGCCACGACCCAATCGGCATCCGTCTCGGTGGCGAGTCCCCGAGCGGCGGCCTCGAGCTCGACGGGCGAAAGGCCGACCTCGAGCTTGAAGGCGATGAGTCGAGTGGGCCGGGGCGCGAGCCGCCGCAGCTCGGGCAGAACCTTCGGGGCGCGACGCAGGGTGAGCGTCAGCGTTTCGTGGTCGCGCGAGGAGATCTTGCCCGGCCACCGCTCGAGCGTGTAATCGGAAAGCGCCGCGGGCACGAGGACGGCGGTCGCCCGAGCGAGCTCGGCCCGGCGACGGCGCGCGAGCGCGAGGAGGTCCTCCACGCCCCGCCAGTGCTCGACCGAGACCCAGCCCGGCACGGGTACCTGAAGGGCCCCCGCCCAGAGCCTGACCTCGGCCCCGCGGTAATACGCCTGGGTCGCAAGCGCGACCGCGGAGCTCCCCGAGCTCTCGTTGGTCACGGACCGGACCGCGTCGATCGATTCGCGCGCGGCGCCTCCGACCACGACCACGGAGCGGCCGGCCCAGGGCCCGCGCGCGACCCGATGGAGGACCGCGGCAGCGATCTCCTCCGGGCTCGCGATCTTCTCCTCCCCTTCGACTGACGGGCCCCAGACGATGCCGACGCCCCACTGGCGCAGCTTGTCGAGGTTCTCCTTCACGGCCGGGTTGGCCCCCATGAGAGAATGCATGGCGGGGGCGATGAGCATCGGTACCCCGCCGCCGAGCGCGACCGAGGCACACGAGGTGACGGCCGTGTCGTCGATCCCGTGAGCGATCTTCGAAAGGGTGTTCGCCGTCGCGGGGGCGACCACGTAGAGATCCGCCCGTCCCTCTCCGGGGCCGAGCAGCGTCACGTGCTCCACGTTGCCCGTGAGTTGCAGCACCGGCGGATGGCCCGACGCGAAGTGGAGCGCTTCGGGGCCGATGATACGGGCCGCCTCCCCGCTCATCACGGTCTGCACTTCCGCGCCGTGCCGGAGGAGCTCCCGAACGATCTTGGGAACTTCGATCGCTGCGATCGAGCCCGAGACCCCGAGCACGATCCGTCGGCCGTGCAGGAGCTGCGTGGTACGCCCTCGTATGACGTGGCTCGGGTGCATCTTCGGCGGCTCCCGGGATGCCTGAGTCGCCGCGACCTATTAGAGCGCCCCGCCCCGGTCGGGTTAAAGCGCCGGCCC
>DAIDCO010000005.1:49735-56395 GCA_027309555.1 bacterium | reverse complement strand
GCCAAAAACGGCTCCGGATGGCCTTTCCGACGTTCTCCGACAGAGATCGGCTCGCTGCGTCATACGGTTTCGGTGTATGAGTCTAGTAGAGAACGCTATACACGTTATTTAGTAAGTGTACCATCGGGTCGAGTCACCTTGAACTTCCACTTGCCGAAGTCGGCGGGAGGCTCGGTCGAGAAGAGTTCGTCACATCCTCCCACCTCGAGGGCACCGAACATCCCGAGTCGAAGCGGGGCTAGCCGTTCTCCGCCTTTCCCGAGGTGCCGCCCCGACTGGTCCACCGCGGGGGCATCGATCGGCAACACGGTGATCTTCCGCCGGAGCCGCTCGAGCACCTCACGGCGCTCGCCGCGGGTTCGGGCATCCCCATGGGCGGCGAGGTAGCTCAGCTCGAGGAGGTTTGCCTCGGTCGTGGCGATCTCGACCCCCCGCAATCGCCGAAGCAGTGCCTTCACGGAGGCGTCTCCCTCGAGGAGCGCGAGGAGGACGGGGGTGTCGAGCGCCTTCACGGTCTCCTCCGTCCGGGGTCCCGCAGGCTGCGCAGGGCAGTGCGGCGGCCCCGCGATCCACCCTTCCCCCAGGCACCGACGAGCTCCTCAAGCCCCTCGCGTTGCTCGAGCAGGCGACGCAGTAGCGAGGTGAAGCTCTCCCCGGCCCGTTTCTCGCGGGTCAAGGCATCGTACACGGTCCTCTGGACCGCGATGTTCCGGGACGACATACATATGCATCTACATATGTGGTACTTGAACCATGCGTCGCATCTGCACCGACGCAGGTTTCCGGTCGAAGGGACGCGGTTCCACGCCCTCCGGCCAGGATGTCCGAGGAGGGGAGCCCCGGAAAGGTGAGGAGGCCGGACGTGGCGGCCGCGAGGCGGCTTCGCCGACGCTCCTCGAACGAGCGATTACTGAGGGTCGTCAGGGCGTTCCCGGGCCCTGCCGCTCCGTGGATACTCGCGAGTTCCCGAGGGCGTTGGTGCCCGTACCACCGGTCGATTCTCTTCCGCGACCCTCGCCGCGCAACACCGAACCGCTCCGAAGGGCCTATCTCAGTCCGGGGCTCGGGGGCCGCATGTCGACGACGACCGCCGGACGCGGCCTGACCGGCCGGGTCGCCGTCGTCACGGGCGCCACGTCGGGGATCGGGCTCGAGGTGGCTCGGGGGCTCGCGCGCCGGGGCGCGACGACCGTCGTGGTCGGCCGAGGGGCGGACCGGGCGGCCGCGACCGCGGGCGAGATCGCCCGGTCGACGGAGGGGGCCGTGGTCGATTCGATCGCGGTCGGCGACCTGTCGCTAATGAGCGATGTCCGAGCTCTCGCGAAGGAGCTCCTGGACCGGTACCCGAGGCTCCACATCCTCGTGAACAACGCTGGTGCGTACTATCACCGACGTGAAGTGACGGTCGAGGGAGTGGAGCGCACCTTCGCCCTCAACGTCCTCGCGCCCTTCCTGCTCACCTCGCTCCTCGTACCGCGCATGGTGGAGAGCGCCCCCGCGACGGTGGTGAACGTCTCTTCCGCGGCGCACCGGACCTATCGGGTGGATTTCGACGACCTTCAGGGGACCCGCCGCTACGCGGGCTACCGGGCGTACGGTCGGAGCAAGCTCGAACTTCTCCTGCTGACGCGCGAGTTTGCCCATCGCTTGAAGGGAACGGGGGTCGTCGTGAACGCGGTGCACCCGGGGTTCATTCGCTCCGGCTTCGGGCAGAACAACCGAGGGGCGCCCGCGCTCGGGATCCGGATCCTCTCCGCGCTGTTCGCACGGAGCTTGAGGAGCGGGGCGGACACCCCGATCTGGGTGGCGAGCAACCCGGCCCTTCCCGGCACTACGGGAGCGTACTTTGTGAACCGCCGCCTCGCGTCGGGCTCGCGTGCCTCGAGCGATCTGCGGGCTGCGGCGAGGCTCTACGAAGTCTGCCAGACCCTCACGGGGGCCGGGGAGCTCCCCTCCGTTGAGCGGGCGCCGAACGGCTCTCGAACGGGTCGGCCCGTGCCGTCCTAACCTCCCAGTGCTTCGCGCGTCCGCACGCTCGGTTCGTCTTCCGCACCCCCCGCGCGCCGCCGCAGGTCCGAGCGAGCCCCCGGGCGAGGCGGGAGCCTCGGTCTATCCGAACGCCGTGGGGAAACCGAGGCTCGGACGAAAGCCACAAGAGGAGGGCCGGTTCCTCGGCGGGACGTGGAGAAGGTCGACGTCGTGGTGGTCGGCGCGGGTTTGGCGGGGGCCGCCGCAGCTTACGCTGCGGCGAAGGCCGGCGCCCAGGTCATCCTGGTCGAGCGCGGAGCCCGACCGGGGTCGAAGAACGTCTCGGGCGGTCTCCTCTACACGCACGGACTCTTGCGGATGTTCCCGGAGTTCTGGAAGGTGGAACCCTCGCCGGTGGAACGGGCGATCTCACGCAACGTCCTGACGTTCCTCACGCCCACCCAGGCGACGTCGATCGACTTCTACGATCGCGCGTTCGCCGAGCCTCCGTTCAACTCCTTCAGCGTTCTGCGGGCCCGGCTCGACCCGTGGCTCGTCGCCAAGGCCGAGGCTGCGGGGGCGACGATGGTCCCCGCTTCTCAGGTGGATGGCCTCGTCCGCGACGGGGGCCGGGTCGTCGGTATTCGGCTCGGCACCGAGGAGCTCCGGGCCGAGGTCGTCGTGGTCGCCGAAGGGTTCAACTCGACCGCCGCGCGCGCGGCCCACCTCGAACCCGAGCTCGCGCCCGAGACAGTCGGGATCGGCGTGAAGCAGGTGATCGGCCTCCCGCCGGGGGAGGTCGAGCGCCGCTTCCAGCTCCGGGGGAACGAGGGGTTCCAGCTGACAGCGACCGGTCTGCCCGCGGGCGTCGAGGGCGGTGGGTTCCTCTACACGAACCGCGACTCGGTCTCGGTCGGAATGATCCTGAACCTCGGTTCCGTGGTCCGCCACGAGGTCGCGATGTACGAAGTGCTCGAGGAGTTCAAGCAGCACCCCGTCCTCGCCCGGTACCTCGAGGGCGGGACGCTGCTCGAGTACAGCGGCTGCGTCGTGAACGAGGGCGGCCTCGCCTCGGTGCCGGCGTTGAGCGGGGACGGCTTCCTCCTCGCCGGGTCCGCGGGCCAACTGTTCCTGAACGCGGGACTCACCCTGCGGGGGATGGACTTCGCCCTCGAGTCCGGCCGCATCGCCGGGGAGGTCGCCGCGGAGGCGAGCCGGGCCCACGACGGCTCGGCCGCCTTCTTGCAGAGGTACCCCGAGCGGCTCGAAACGAGCTTCGTCCTCCGCGACCTCACGACGCACCGCAAGTACCCTCAGGTCTTTTCGAACCCCCGGCTCTACGGCCTCTATCCCGAGATGATCGCGGGGCTCCTCCACCGGGCGTACTTCGTGGACGGAGGCGAGCGCGAGCACATGAACGCCCTCTTGCGGTCGGTGAAGGGGAACCGCGTGTCCTACCTCACGCTCGGCCGCGACATGATGAAGGCGATGCGCACCCTCTGACCCTCTTCCGCTCGGGCCCTCGGCACCGCCCGCCTCCCGGCCGGAGCCCGCCTCACCGTCGGCTCTCTCCTATCCCGCCCCGAGCGCCTTGGTGAGCGCCGGCACGACCGCATAGAGGTCGCCGACGATGCGGTAGTCCGCCTGAGCGAAGATCGGGGCGTTCGCGTCCGTATTGATCGCCACGACCAGCTGGGCGGAACGCATACCGACCAGGTGCTGCACCGCGCCCGAGACCCCGACCGCGACGTAGAGCTTCGGATGTACGCGGTGACCTGTGAGTCCGATCCAGTGGTCGTCCGTGAGCCATCCGGCCTCGGCCGCGAGGGGTCGGGTACAACCGACCTCCGCTCCGAGCGATCGCGCCAGCGCCTCGATCAACCCGAGGTCCTCCTTCTTCTTGAGCCCGCGGCCGATCGTCACGATCCGTTCGGCCTTCTCGATCTCGAGCTGTCCGCCCGGCTTCGGTCGGACCTCGGTGCGCTCGGTGAGCGGCGCGACCTCGGGGGCGGCGAGCGAGCGGGCCTCGACCGCCCCGGCGGGAACCGGGTTCGGCGCGGAGGTGCCGGGGAGGATCGCCACGATCGCGGGGCGTCGCACGATGCGTTCGGTGGCGACCGCATTGCCGCTCAGCGCCTCGCGGTCGACCCGGACCCCGTCCGTCTCGATCCGTACCCCGGTGACCCCCGTCGCCGCCGGAAGGTCGAGGCTGCCGGCCAGGCGGCCGGCGACCTCGCGACCGCGCTTCGTCGAGGCGAGGAAGATCAAGGTGGGGTTCAGGGAGGCGACGACGGCGCGCAGCTGCTCCGCCACCACGTGAGGGTCGGGGTGGGCCGCACCGGCAACGGTGTGGACCGCGTGCGCTCCCGCCCGCCCGAGCTGCTCGGCCCCGCCGGGAGGTGCCCCGGGGAGGAGCGCGGCATGGACCCGAGCCCCGGCGGTCGGCGCCGCCTGGCGGGCGATGCGAACGAGATCCGCCGCGAGCTCCGTCTCCTCGGAGTAGCAGAGGATCACCTCGTCGCTCACGGCAGGACCCCCTCGCTCCGCAAGGCATCGCGGAGCCGCTCGGCGACCTCGGCCGGCGACGCGCCCGAAAGGGTCAGCTGTTTGCGCGGAATATCCGGCACCGCGACCCGGTCCACGACGATGCTCGGGGCCAGGTCGCTCGCCGCGAGCCCGAGCTCGGCGAGCCCGAGCACCTTCGGCTCCTTCTTCGACGCCTTCAGGTTCGCCAGGAACGTCGGGAGTCGTGGTGTATTGATCTCCTGCCCGACCGAGACGACGACCGGGTAGCGGGCGCGGACCACCTCGACCTCCTTCTCGAGGTCCTTCTCGGCGACGACCCCCTCGGGCTCGACCGTCAGCCGCCGGGCGCCCGCGATGTCCGCGGCGCCGAGCTCGGCCGCGAGGCGGGGACCGACGAGGCTCGAGAAGTGGTCGGTGCTGCCTTCCCCGACCAGGAAGAGGTCGAACCCGCCAAGCGTGCGGGTCGCGGCCGCGAGCAGGCGCGCGACGGCCCGGGTATCCCAGTCGGCCCACCCGTCGGCCGTGACGAGGACCGCCTCGTCCGCCCCGATCGCGACCGACTCCCGCAGGGCTTCGCGGGCGGCGGGGCCGCCGACCGATATGGCGGTCACGGTGCCGCCGTGCTTCTCTCGGATCCGCACGGCCTCCTCGACCGCGTTCTTGTCGAAGTCGCTCGTCCTGCGCGGCGCGCCCGCGAGCTGGACGAGCCCGCTCGCACGGTCGGCGCGCGTGAGCGTCACATCGATCCCATGCTTGACGGCGACCCCGATCCTCCGTTTTTCGACCATCGCTCTCCTCCCTATGTGTTCGTACCTGAGACGCGTCAGCGAATGCTCGGCCCGACGAGGAACAGGCCGACGACCAGCAGGAGGACGACCGTCACGGACAGCGCCGCGAGGATCCGCTCCCGTCCGCGATAGAAGTCGATCGCCGCGTAGACGACTCGGCCGACCGTGACCGCGATCATGAGGAAAATCCCGAGGAGGATGATCGCATTCCCCCCGAGCCCGAACAGGTGGTCGAGATACGTCCCGACGGACCCGTACTCCGCGGACGGGTTCGAACTGACGAGCGAGCCGACCGTCGCGGAGGGGTTCCGGACGAGCCCGCTGACCATGCCGATCGTCGCGAGGATGAAGAAGCCGATGACGCCGGCGCGCAAGAGCGTGGACACGCGCTGATACGCGGACGGGGGGAACGTCGGGTCGATCGGCAGCGCCGCGAGCGCCTCGTCCGCCTCGCTCACAGGCTCACCGCCCCCCGCACGATCGTCTCCACGGAAAGGATCACCAGAATGCCGATGAAGACCCAGCGAATCAGCCGGTTGGTCAGGAACGGGAGGAGACGGCTGCCTCCGTAGGCCCCGAGCGTGGTACCGATGGCGACCGGCGCGGCGATCATCGGGACGATGAGGTTGCCCGCGAACAACACGCCGATGCCGGCGGTCGCGGTCACGCCAATCATGAAGTTGCTGGTCGCGGTCGAGACCTTCATCGGCAGGCGCAGGGCGCGGTCGAGCGCCAGCACCTTGAGGACCCCGCTCCCGATCCCGAAGAGCCCGGCGACGATCCCCGCGCCGAACATGACCCCGAGCGCCTGGTTCGAATTCTGCCCGCGGTAGTGGATAACCCGACGCTGGAGCCGGTCGAAGTAGTTCCCTTCGAGGCGAAGTCGTTGGGAGATCCGGTCCCCGCCCGAGGTGGGTGGGCTCTCCTCGTGGCCCATCGCCACCGTTCCGGGGACGGTCGAGAGGAGCACGACTCCGAGCGCGATCAGGAGGAACGGCACGTAGCTCGTGTGGGCGAGCAGGACGGTCGCCGCGGCGCCGATCAAGGCGCCCGGGACCGTAGCGATCTGAAGGAAGTTGCCGATGCGGAGATCGGTGAGCCGGTCATGGACGTACGCGGCGCCCGTGGTGGTCGAGGTCGCGAGCACGCTGATCGCGCTCGCCCCGACAGCCTCTCCGAACGGGATCCCGAAGAAGAGCACGAGCACCGGCGTGAGGATGACGCCACCCCCGAGCCCGGCCAAGCTGCCGAGGAACCCGGCGCCGGTCGCGATGGCGAGCAAGGCCACGACGAGGACGAGGACCAGCATGGCTCAGCGATCCGAGGAGGTGTGGGAGGAGATGACGCTCACGGCTCCCGGCGGGCCCGCGGCCCCCCC
>DAIDCO010000005.1:0-49725 GCA_027309555.1 bacterium | reverse complement strand
GCCGGGACGACCCGGATCGGGCGGGCCTTCCAGTCGTTCCCGACCCTCTCGTAGAGGAGGATCTCCCGCACCTCCGTGAGACGAGGCTGGGCCGGGATCTGAGCGAGCAACACCCCGCCCTCCCCGAACGGCGCGAACAGGTCGCTCGTGTGGACGGTCAGGAGCCGACCGCCGTAGATCGCCCGCCCCGAATGGTGGGGAGCGTGGCCTTTGAGCATGAACCGACATCCGAGGTGGGCGAGGAAGCGGTCGAGCTCGGGAAGTCCGTACGGGCGGCCGACGGCCCTGTCCTCGTACTCGAACTCGGGGTCGCTCCAGAGGAGCCCCTCGAGGAGGGGGAGGTCGTCGGCCCGCCAGCGGGCCGGCTCCCAGCGGTCCTCCGGCGGGATCCCGCCGTGCACGAGGAAGACCCCGTTCGCGGTCCGCGCGGCGAGCGGGAGCCGCTCGAGAAGTCCCACCAGCCGCGCCCAGAGCTCGAGCGCCTCCGTCCGGGAGTAGGCGCGGCGCAGCTCGCGGAGGAGCGTCGGCGCCGGGACGGGGATCTGCCGGGTCGCTTCGTGGTTTCCCCGCAGGAGTACGACCGAGTCGGGGTCGTGGGCGGTCTCAGCGAGCAGGAACGCCGCGTTCCACACCGACCCGCTCGGCAGAGCGGCGGGATCGGGCTGGGCCCGCGTCGCGCGGTGAATGTAGTCACCGAGCGCCAGGAAACGGCCGGGGTGGGGCGCGCGGCGCGCGAACTCGAGCGCCGAGGCGACCGCGGGCCAATCCCCGTGGCTGTCCCCGATCACGGTCAGCGGGCGGTCGCTGGGGAGCTCCACCAGGAGGGGAAACGGGCGTCGGTCGAACGCATCCGCGACCTCGTCGAGGAGCTCGCGGAGCGGTCCCGGACCGCGGCCGGCGAGCGAGTGCGGGTCAGTCCGGACCCGACTCGCCCACGATTCCACCGCTCTCCCCCGATTCCGTGGAACGAACCCCCACCCCGGCTAGAACAGGGGGCGGTACGGGCGCGTGAACAGCTTCCACTCTCCGCTCGCGGGGTCGTAGATCGAGTTCACGAAGCACTTCCAGCGCTCGTCGTCCACGTGCGGGAAGTCGGCCCGGTAGTAGTAGCCGGGCCAGCGGGTCTCCTCGCGGAAGAGGGTGTGACGGAGCACCGATTCTGCCGTCCATAGGCGGTGGTCGAGCTCCCAGGCACGCTGGAGCTGGTGGAGGTCGCGGGCCCCCAGGAAGTCGAGGTCGGACCGGAGCGCCGCGAGGTGCCCGAGGCCGCGTTCCAGGAGGTTGCGGCTCGTGGAGTAGTTCGCGCTCACGCCCCCCCCGTACTCGTCCATGATCTTCTCGAGGCGGTTGAGCCCCTGGTCGGGGAAGAGGACCTCGGGATGGACCGTGCCGGCGGTGATCCCGGGACCGTCGCGGGCCCAGTGCACCGCGGGGGCGTAGACCTTCTCCCGGAGCGCATCGACGTCCGCTTCGGCGACCGTCGGGGCTTCGGGGTGGTCCCGGAGGAAGGCGACCGCGGCCTTCGCCGCAAGCCGTCCCTCGGAGTACGACCCGCTCGAGAACTTGTGCGCGGAGCCGCCGACGGTGTCCCCCGCGCCGAAGAGGCCGGCGATCGTCGTCATGCGGTTGTAGCCCCAGCGGTACTCCTCGGGCGCTACGTCCCCCGGTCCGCTCGTCCAGGCGCCGGCGCAGACCGCGTGGGAGCCCATCACGTACGGCTCGGATAGGATCAGCTCGGACGGGACGTTCTTCGGTTCGATCCCTTGGGAGGCCCAGGTCACGGCCTGACCGATCGTCATGTTGAGGAAATCCTCCCAGCCGATTGACTCCTTTTCGGGCGTGTCGAGGACGCGCTCGGTGTGGAGCAGGATCGGCCCGCGGCCCGCAAGGATCTCCTGCAGCATCAGGTGGTTCCGAAGGCACGTCGGCATCGGCTTCGCGTCGGCGTACGCCCCCACTCGCTCCCGCAGTTCGGGAAGGCGAGAGGTCTCGTAGGATTCCCCCGCGGCGTTCGTCGCGATCGCCTTCAAGAGGAGGAACCAAGCTCCCACCGGACCGTATCCGTCCTTGAATCGCGTGACGACCAGGCGGTTCTCCATCTGGGTCATCTCGGCCCCCGCCTGGATGAGGAGCGCGTACGCCGAGCCGGAGGCCCACGGGGGATACCAGGTCCTCCCCGCGCCCTCGCCCGCGGACCGCGGCCGGAAGATGTGGGAGGCCCCGGCGGCGGAAACGATGACCGCCCTCGCCCGGAAGACGTAGAAAGAGCCGTCGCGCACATTGACCCCGACCGCGCCGGCGATCCGCTTCGGGTCCTTCGCGTCCCGCAGGAGGTGGGTCACCATGATCCGCTCGTGGATCTCGGAGGCCGACTTGCGCGTGGCCTCGGCGATGAGCGGCTTGTACGACTCGCCGTGGATCATGATCTGCCAGCGGCCTTCCCGGACGTAGCGTCCGGTCTTGGGGTCGGTGAAGATCGGCAGCCCCCACTCTTCGAACAGGTGGACGGTCGAGTCGACGTGCCGCGCGATGTCGTAGACGAGGTCCTCGCGGGAGAGCCCCATGAGGTCGTTGCGGACGTACCGTACGAAGTCCTCGGGCTGGTTCTCGTTCCAGCGCATGCCCATGTAGCAGTTGATCGCGCTGAGGCCCTGGGCGACCGCGCCGCTCCGCTCGATCGCCGCCTTCTCGGCGACGACGATCTTGAGGTCGCGTCCCCAGTAGCGCGCTTCGAAGGCGGCTCCGCAACCGGCGAAGCCCCCGCCGATGATCAGAATGTCGCAGTCGACCGTGTGGGTCGTCGGGTGGGCCGGAACGTCCGTCATCGATGCCTCTCCCCGGATTACGGCGCTCCCGCCTTCGGGGGAAGGGTCGGAAGCGACTCGACCGCGAGGTAGTCCGGTTCGAAGGAAAGGAGCTCGCTCGCGACGGCTTCCTCGTTCGGCGGTGCGGACTCCTGCGGGGGCCGGATCGAATCCCACGGGGTCGTCCGAATGGGGAAGACGAACTCCTTGAGGTCCCCGTTCCGCATGCGGATCTTCCACTCGATCTTGTCGGCGGTCCGCGTCGGCTGGACGGAGTGATGGAGCGGCGCGAAGTCCGCATATCCGCGGACCTCGATCGCGGCCTCGGGGCAGGACTTCACGCAGGCGTAGCACTCCCAGCACATGGCCGGCTCGATGTTGTACGCCCGTCCCTGGGCCGCATCGATGTGCATGATGTCGCTCGGACAGATCGTGACGCACTCCATGCAGCCTTTGCACTTGTCGGTTCGAACGTAGGTCGGCATTGTTATGCTCCGATGCGGAAGGTGGACCCCGAGTCCGGGCGCGTCTCGTGCGGAGGCAACGACCGCATGTCGGGGCGTCCCAAACGCCCTCCTATGAAAATACTTTCGACATTTGTCCAAATTACGGACCCGGCCCCCCGGGCCGACCGTCCGGTTCAGCCGAGGCGGTACTGGATGCCGCGGCCCGCGGGCGGGAATGCCCAGACGAGGGCGTGGTTTCCCATCGTATCGCACGCGATGCGGCAGGCCCCGGTCTCGAGACAGTTCTCGTAGCGGATCCGAAGCCGGTCCTCTTCCCATTGGTAGACCTCGGCGGGGCAGACCCGTATGCAGGGCCTCAGCGCGCAGGTCCGGCAGAGCGCCGGGTCGGAGAGCGTGAGGTGAGAGGTCGAGTCCGTGTCAAACGCGTCCGCCCCCAGACGCTCGGCGAGGGAGACGCGTTCTCCCATGGATCGATCGGGGTCTCCCGCGCCTACGACGCCGGGTGGATGCCGGCTTCGACCCGCTGGACGAGCTCCGGCGAGAGGTCCGTGAGCTTGTGAGCACAGCGAGCGTGCTCGCGCACCCGGTCGAGCAGCTCCTCCGAGGAGCCGGCCCGGAGCGCCCACTCGCACGAGAACCCCAGCGATGCACACGCGAACGCGACCTTGGACATCCTCGATCGTTCTCCGGGCCCGCGCGCTCCGCGCGGGCCGCGCCGGGTCCCAAGCACGCGCCCCGAGATAAGCCCTTTCGCGATCCGCGCTCCCCAAGGTGTTAGGTAGCCGCGTCGGTTGGTCGTCCCCGATGGGGCGGTCTCCCGAGGACGAAATCTCCGTGCCGCTGCCCATGATCGGCTCGGCGCCCCGGAAGATGCCGGCCGCGGATGCGACGTTCGCTATCGGCCGGCTCGACCGCTCCCGAGTGCGTTCGGTTCTCGCCGTGCTTTCCGGGAAGGGCGGCGTGGGGAAGACCTACGTCGCCGCGATGCTCGCGTCCGAGTTCCGCCGTGAAGGCGCGCGCGTCGGCGTGCTGGACGCGGATATCACCGGCCCCTCGATCGCCCGGGTATTCGGGGTGACGGAGGTCCCGCAGCTCACTCCGGACGGCCGCCGGATCGAGCCGCTCCGATCGAAGGGGGGCGTCTACGTCATGTCGATGGCGGCGGTGACCGCCGCCACGCAGATCCCGCTCATCTGGCGGGGCCCGATGATCAACAGCGCCATCCGGGGCCTGTTCAAGGATACGGCCTGGCCCGAGCTCGATTACCTCCTGGTCGATCTGCCGCCGGGCACGAGCGACGCGCCGATGACGGTCTTCCAGTCGCTCGACCCGGACGGCGTGGTCATCGTGACCGCTCCGACCGAGCTCTCGGCGGAGGTCGTGGCGAAATCCTCCGCGATGGCGAAGACCTTCTCGGCCCCAATCCTCGGGCTGATCGAGAACATGGCCTACCTCACCTGTCCCCACGGGGAGCGGATCGATCTGTTCGGCCCGTCGCGCGGACCCGAGTTCGCGTCCCGGATGGGGATCCCGTACCTCGGAAGTCTCCCGATCGCTCCCGGGCTACCCGCGCTCGCCGACACGGGGCGGATCGAGGAGTTCCGCTCCCCCGAAACGGCCCTTGTGGCCGGTCGAGTGCGGCTGCTCCTCGACCGCGTTCGCTCCGCCCGCGCCGCTCAGAGTCCGTCGGAGGCGTCCGGACGTCCCCCGGGGGCCGACGTCCATGGTTGAGCCGGCGGCGTCCGACCGACCCCCCGCCGTCCGCATCCTGCGGCAAGTGGGGGACCCGTTCGAAGCGGAGTCTATGGAGTCCGGCACCCCGGCCGAGGAACCCACGCACGTCGCCGTGCTGCACCGCCTCTTCTACGAGAGCAGCGTCGACCTCGGCGGGCTCGTGCGTATCGACGGTCGAACGTACATCTGCACCCGCGCGGGCTGGCGCGTGCTCACGGGGTCGATGGCACCGTGAACGGTCATCTCGGGATCCTCCTGTTTACGTCGCCCGTCCAGCACCGGTCGGTCGAGACGGCGGTCTCACTCGCCGAGGCCGCGACGGCCCAGGGACATCGGGTGACGCTCTTTCTCCTCGCCGACGCCGTCTATTGCTCGAGCCGGGCCCTCCTCGGAGCCCCGGAGGAGAGCGTGCTCCACCGGATCGCGCGGCTCCCATCGGCCGCCGAGCTCGTGAACTGCGGGACGTGTGCGCGCTTCCGCGGCCTCGACGACGGGGCCCTGATCCCGAACGCGCGCAACGGCACGCTCGAGGACCTCACCGAGCTCCTCCGCTCCGCCGACCGCTTTCTCGCGTTCACGGGGGAGACGTGAACGGACCCGAGCGGCCGGTCCTGTTGTGGGTCCGCCACCTCCCGCATTCCACGGTGCATTTTTCGGAGGCGATCCGGCTGGCGGCGATGTCGACGGCCTTGGACCTGCCGGTGCGCTGGCTGTTCGTGGGCGACGGGGTACGCGCGATCGTGCGGGGACAAGAACCGTATCGCTACGCCCCGCCGATCACGAAGACGCTCCAGGGGATCGTGACCCGCGAACGGCCCGCACTGGTGCACGGCCCGTCGCTCGGGCATAGGGGTCTCGACCGCTCCGCGGTCGTCGAGGGGCTGGCCGTGGAAGAGGTCGACGACGAAGGGGCCGCGGAATGGGTGATCCGGGCCTCCCGGGTGGTGCCGCTGTGAACGCCACCGCGGGCTCCGCACCCCGAGCGATCCTGATCCAGACCGGCCCGCTCGGTCCGGAGGAGCGCAGCGTGACAGCCGCGGTCGCGCGCCGGCTCGCCGCGGCGGGCCAGGAGGTCGTCCTCGTCCTGCTTGGGAGCGCGAGCTACGATGCGGAGGACGTGTCGCTCCTATCGGCACGGGGGGCGACGCCCGCCTGCTGGGTCGTCGACGATGACGCCCGGGGTCGGGGACTCCGGTTGCCTCCCGAGGGAACGGTGCGGGTGGTCACGGCCGCAGAACTGGTCGAAGGGCTCATGGCCGCGGAACGGGTGATCCAGCTCCCGTGAACGACGAATCCCCGCCACCGTTCGTCCCCCTTCCCATGCACGAGGAGGCCTCGGGTTCCCGCGGGGGCCTCACGAGTAGCCCCCCTCCCACGGTGCGCGTCGTCTACTTGCGCTACCGCGACCCGAACCCGCTCGAGTTCCCCGATCGGCCGGAGCGGCTCGCCGGGCCGGTCTTCCACGCGGCCGGGGTCCTCCTGCGGGAGGACGATGAGTTCCTCGCGCTCGGCGAGGTCGCTTTCGCTCTCGAGAACCCTCCCTTTGTCGAGCGGTACGGAGTCGACCTGTTTCCCGCCTACCGCAACATCCTCACCGTGCCGAAGGCGGCCGTGCTGGAGCGTCGGGACGTGGTCGTGAGCCCCGAGCCCCGCCCGGTCGAGGGGCCTCGAGATGGCTCCGACCTCCTTGGACAATCGTAAAGTCAAAATAGCCACTCCCGCATGGCCGTGCGAAGGTTTCTCACCATGTCGGCAGTCCAGGGAATGGCCCACCTCGACGCGCGGGGACTTTTCTGCCCGATGCCGATCCTTAAAGCGAGCTCTCTGATGGAGACGTTGAAGCCCGGGGAGCAGCTCGAGGTCCTGGCCGACGACCCGGCGGCCCCCTCGGACTTCGCAGCGTTCGCGAAGCGGACCGGACACCCGCTCCGCGAGAACACCGAGAGCGCGGGAACGTACCGGTTCGTGCTCGAGCACAAGTGAAGGATACGGAGGAAAACGAAGGAACCATGACCGCGGGAGCAGTTGCGACGAAAGGGTCAGATTCGGTCGAACAGGCGAAGCGAGAGGGCAAGAAGTCGCTGATCCTCGTGGTCTCAAAAGGAGGAGCGGACATGGCGTACCCGTCCCTCATCCTCGCGACGACCGCGCGGGCGCTCGGGATGGAGGCGCACATGTACTTCACGTTCTGGGGAATGCAGCTCCTCACTCCCGAGGGGCGGAAGAAGTCGATGGACGTGTTCCCCCCACCGATGCAGCAAGCGATCGCGGCGAAGTTTCCCACGGTCGAGCAGTTCATGCAGCAGGCGAAGCAGGCCGGCGTGCACATTCACGCCTGCTCGCCGACGATGGACATGTTCGGAATGACGAAGGCGAGCCTCGTGAACGAGGTGGACGACATCATCGGCGCGAGCACGTACCTCGAGCTCGCGTCCCGGCCGGACGCGCTGACCCTCTTCATCTAGAAGGGCGGGGTCAGGAGGGGGGACCGCGCGTGGCGGAGGACGCGGCCCCCCCCATCGAACAGATGGCCGTCGTGCTCACCGAGAACTCGGCCGACAAGCTGCTCCCTTTCGCCACCCTGGTGAGCGGGGCGATCGCGATGGGCTTGCGCGTGGATGTCTTTGCGAGTTACTGGGGCCTCGAGGCGTTCCGAGCTCCGAGCGCGAGCGCTCCGCCGACCGTGAGTCCGGGACACGGGGAAGCCGGTGCTCGTCTCGAAACGCGGCTCCGGGAGAAGAACGCGCCGAACTGGAAGACGATCCTCGAGATGGCCCGCTCGCTCGGGGAGCTCCACATCTACGCCTGCTCTCAGTCGATGGATATCCTGGGGCTGTCCCCCTCCGACCTCGACCCCATCGTGGAGGGGGTCACGGGGGTCGCGACGTTCGTCGACCGGACCCGGGCGGCGAACGTGACCTACTTCATATGAGCGAGACGGAGAACGCGACGGCGTCGGTCCCCCCCGACGAGGCCCGGCGAATGGTCGTCGACGCGCGCGGAAGCTGGTGCCCCGGACCGCTCATGGAGCTCGTCCGCGTCATCCAGGAAGAGCCGGTCGGAACGGAGTTCGAGCTCCTTTCGAGCGACGAGGGCTCGCGACGCGACGTCCCGCTCTGGCTCGAGAAGGCGAAGCACCAGTTGATCGAGGTGCGCGCCGAGTCCGGGTTCGATCGATACGTGATACGGAAGACCCATTAGGAATGCACCGAACGGAGGAAAGAAAGTGACGAAGCGAGTGGTGGTACTGGGAGGCGGCATCGGCGGAACGACGGCGGCGAATCGGATTCGCAAGGCGCTCGAAACGGAGGTCGCGAGTGGTCAGGTCCAGATCCATCTCATCGACCGGGAGGGCATCCATGCCTACCAGCCCGGCTACCTCATGGTCGTCTTCGACAAGATGCGGCCGGAAGAGACCCGGCGCGAGGAGAGCGGCCTCCTCCATCGCTCGGTCCAGCTCGTCAAGGCCGAGGTCGACAAGGTCGACGCGGCCGGTCACAAGGTTCTCCTGAAGGGTGGGAAGGAGGTTCCGTACGACGTCCTCGTGATCGCGAGCGGCTCGGTGATCCATCCCGAGCTCACTCCGGGGTTCGTCGAGGGCGCTCACAGCTTCTACGACCTCGCCAATGCCCAGAAGCTCCGGGCGGCGCTGCATGCGTTCCAGGGCGGAAAGATCGTGATCTCGGTTGCGGGCATGCCGTACAAGTGTCCGGTCGCACCGCTCGAGGTGACCCTAATGCTGGACGACTTCCTCCGCGGCCGGGGGATCCGCGACAAGTGCGAGATCCACTACACCTACCCGATCCCCAAGGTCTTCGGCATTGACACCGTGGCGCAACCGATGCAGCGTTTGATGGGCGAACGCGGCGTGACGGTGCACGTCCCCTTCAACGTCGAGAAGATCGACGCCGCGGGGAAGACGCTGAAGGGGGTCGAGGGAGAGTCGATCCCCTACGACCTCCTGATCGCGATCCCCCCGCACCGCGGCGCCGATTACGTGGGCGCGTCCGGGCTCGGCGACAAGGGCAACTGGATCCCGACCGACAAGTACAGCCTGATGGCCGAGGGCAAGGACAGTATCTTCGTCCTCGGGGACGCGACCAACATCCCGATCTCGAAAGCCGGATCGACGGCGGACTACGAGGCCGAGGTCGTCACGCAGAACGTCGCGTCGGTCGTCCGGGGCGAGGCCGCGACCGCCCGCTACGAGGGTCGCGTCTACTGCTGGATCATGACCGGGCTCTCCCAAGCGACGTACATCAAGTTCGACTACCTGCACCCGCCGCACCCTCCGACCCCCTCGTTCGCGCACTACTGGAACAAGGTGATCTACAACCGGACGTACTGGGACCTGACGGCGCGCGCGCTGTTCTAGGGGGGCAACGATGACGTCCCCTCCCGCACCCGCCGCCCCGGCCGCGAGCGCCTCCGGCGCCCCCGGCCCGGCCGTACCGGACCCCGCCGCGGCGATCCAACTGCTCGGCGATCGCCTCGCGCGCTGGCAGTCGGACGGCACCCTCGACCGGCTCTTCTCCATCGCCGAAGGGGTGGTGGGAGTGAGCGACGCGGTAACCGACCGGATGCTCGTCTCGGCCGGCTCGACCCTCGTCGGCGCCCTCTCGCTGCTGGACTGGGTCGCCGAGGACGAGCGCCGCCGCGACGCGGTGCTCTTCCTCATCGACCGGCTCGCCGAGTGGAAGGAGACCGGCGCGCTCGAGACCCTCGTGACGCTAGCGGAAGGGCTGGTCGGGGTGGCCCAGGCGACGACCGATGGGATGGTCGCGCATGCCGGGGCCTCCGCGATCGGCTGGGTCCACTTCATCGAGTCGCTGCCCTCGAAGGAGGAGATCGAGCCGCTCGTCCACGCGGCCGTGCGAGCCGGACCGACGCTCTCGATGCTCTCCGACTCCTCGGGCGTGCTCGCGAACCCGGCCGCCCGCGAGAAGGCGATCGCCGAGATCCCGGACGTCTCGGGGGTCTTTGCGATCGGTCGGGCGCTGCGCGATCCCGAGACCCAGCGGGGCCTCAAGGTGCTGCTGCTGCTCCTGAAGGGGCTCGGTCGGACGTCGGCACCCCCGGGTCCATCGCGGTAGGAGGCGATGCCTTTCGCCGCGCCGGGCCCGCCGTCTCCGCGCGCGACCGCCTGCCCGATCGGCCCGGACCTCTGGTTCCGTCGCGCGCCGGACGGCTCGTACGTCGTCGGGCTGACCGAGGGGGGCGTCCAGCGGGCCGGGCGGATCGCCCGATTCCGGGGCCCCACGGTCGGCCGCACCTACACCGCCGGAGAGTCGGCCCTCTCGCTCGAGTCGGAGAAGTGGGTCGGGCATCTCGGGCTCCCCGTCGACGGCACGGTCCTCGAAGGGAACGCGAGCGCCGAAGCCGACCCGTCCCTCATCCTTCGGGATCCGTACGGCGCCGGCTGGCTCTACCGGATGCGACCGCGCGACCCGGGAGCCCTCGAAGCCCGCGCGGGACGACGGACCGACGGGGAAGAGCGGTGAACGCCTCCGACCGCGGAACGGCCTCGCCCCGCGCGGACGAGCTCCCCGTCTGGCGGCTCCTCGACCTCGGGCGATGCGCCCCCGAACGCGCCCAGGCGTTCGTGGAAGCCGTCGCCGCCTCGGTCGCCGCGAACGAAGCGCCGAACACCCTGCTCGTCGCGCAGCCCGACGCGCCCTACATCTCCCTCGGCTTTCACCAGTCGTTCGTCGAGGAGCTCGATCCGGGGTTCCTCGAGCGCCGCCCGCTACCGGTGCTGCGGCGGGTCGAAGGGGGCGGCACGACCTACCTCGACCCGGACCAGGGGTTCTATCAGCTGGTCTACCGCGACGAGGCCGGCGGGCCGGGCGGACCCGCCGACCTCGCGCGGTTCCTAGCGGGGCCGGTGCGGGCCGCCCGGTCGCTCGGCCTCGCCGCCGAGCTCCGCGTTCCGAGCGACCTCGTGGTCGGCGAACGGAAGATCTCGGGAAACGCGGGCGGCGACTGGGACGGGGCGCACCTCCTGGTCGGGGGGTTCCTCGGCCGCGCCGATACCCGGACCATGACCGACCTCGTACGCCTTCCTGCTCCCGGCCTCCGGCCGATCGTTCGGCGCGAGGTCGACCGGTGGATGACCTCCTGGGAGCGCGAGACCGGCGCGCCGCCGCGTTGGGAGGTGCTCACGCGCGCGCTGGTAGAGGCGTTCCGCGCCGAGCGGCTGTTCGACGCCCGCCGCGGCCCACCGCTCCCCGCCGAGGAACGGCGGTTCGAAACCGAGACGTGGCCCCGCCACCAGGACCCGGCCTGGCGAGAGCTCCCGCCGATCCCCCGCGCTCCCGGCGGGCCGATCCGAAAGTTGCGGATCGCCGGCCCGCGTGGGATCCTGGTCTTCGACCACGCGGAAGGCGAGGGGCTCGAGATCGCGATCGTCGACGGGAGCGAGCTCCGCGAGGGGTTTCTGCTCTCCGACCACGGTGGGGAGCCCGCGGTCCCCCTTCCCCCAGACGCGCCGGCGCTCGCGACGCTGCGTCGCGCCGTCGAGCGCACGTCCGGTTTCGACTGACCGGGGGTCGAAAGCGGGCGCCCTACGACGGCGAGGCCGGGGGGAGCGCCGCCGCCGCGAGGATCGTCTTCGCGAGGTCGGTCGGGCCCGCCCCGATCAACTGGACCGACCGCGAGCGCAACCATTCGGCGACCACCCGGGTGATCTCGGGCTCGGCGAGCGGGACGCCCGCGAGCGCCTTTTCGAGCTCGGCGATGTGGCCATCGAACGGCTGGGTGAAGAAGTCCCCCGAGAACTGTACCTCGTCGATCCGTCCGCGACGGTAGAGGAGCGTCACGCGGACGAGCTTGCCCGCCTTGCGGTCGGCGCGGGCGAGGGTCGCCTCGCTCGAGATCTTGATCGCGCGTCCTTCCTCGGGGGCGGCGGCGAGCCCGGGGTGGGCCCGGTCCTTCTGGAACGTCCACTCCGCCGTCGTCCGGGAGCCCCGGAGCTCCCTGAGAGACCGGGACTCCTCCTCGGTCAGGCTCCCGTCGGAGAGCTCGACCGCGAACGCGCGGGCGAACTCCTCCCGAAGCAGCGCGACGACCTGCGGGCGTTCGGGCGCGCGGCCGGTCACGGCCCGGACCGAGGTGAGCCACTCCGCCATGCCGCTCGCGAGCTTGCCGCGGAACTTCTCGTCCGGGACCCGGAGCACGCGGCTCATCGCGGCTACGTCGACGTCGAGGAGGAGGTCGCCGACCAGCACCCAGCTCCCGTCGAGCATCATCGCCCCGTTCGCGCTCACCTTGCGGCCGCCGCTGGCGAGGTCGTTGACCCCCGAACGCTCGGCGGCGACCCCGAGCCGGGCCAGGGTCGCGCGCACCGGCGCAAGGTAGCGCTCGTAGAAGCCGGCGACGCCCCCGTCCGTCCCAGGGGCACCCGCCGGCACGATCACCATGTAGTCCTGCTCCCACGGGCCGTCGAGGATCGCCCCGCCGCCCACGACCCGTCGCACGACCGGGATGTGGTGGTCGCGGCAGTAGTCGAGGTCGATCTCGCGTTCGGCCTCCTGGTGGAAACCGACGTTCGCGAACGGGCTGGAGGGGTGGAGCGCGAGGACGGTCGGCGGGGAACGCCCCGCCCCCACCGGCCCCGCCAGCGCGACGAAGACGTTGACCATCGTGGCGCCGTCGACCCCGCCGAGGTCGAGCCAACGCCAGACGTGCATGGAGGTCCGACTCCCACGGGTGGGGCACTAGAACGAGAGCACCGAGTCGGCCTCGAGCGCGAGGTCGGCCATCGTCGCGGAGCCGACCAGCTTCACCCCGTCGATGAGCTCCCCGGGGGCGATCTCGCAGAGGTCGCGGCAGCTCTCGGCGCAGGCAACGAACTTCACACCGTTCTCCTGGGCCATGTCGACGAACATCTTGAGGTTCCCGCCCTTCTTGAGCGGCACCTTCTCCGCCGCGCCCTTGCGCAGGAGCTCGGGCGCGTGCATGAGGAAGTACATCGTGGTGTCGATCTCCATCGCCGCCATGAGCGCGGCGGTGTAGAACGGGGCGTAGGTCTTGTCCGGGTCTTCCGGCCCGGTGGTCATGATCATCAGGATCTTCTTTCCCGCCGGGTCGGGGGTCGGGCTCGTGGGGGTCGCTTCGCTCACGGGTCCTTCCTTCTCACGCCTGGCAACGCACGCATCGGATATTGTCCTTCGCAAGGATCTCCTGGAAGCGCGAGAGCGCGGCGTCGCCCGTGAGGAGCGTCGCGAGCTCGGCCGGCGCGCTCGGAGTCATCCGCACGATCCAGCCGCGGCCGTACGGGTCCGTGTTGAGGAGCGACGGGTCCGCTTCGACCTCGGAGTTCGCCTCGACGACCGTTCCCGAGATGGGGGCCATCACCGGTCCGGCCCATTTGCCGCTCTCGACCGTCGCGACCGGTTTCCCCCGCTCGCGGGCGGTCCCGGGCGCCTTCAGGCGAACGTGGAGGATCTTCCCCGCCCGGGTCTGCGCGGGGTCGGTCAGGCCCACGGTCACCCGGTCTCCCTCGACCCGGACCCAGGTCATCTGGGTGCGCTCGATGTAGTAGGACCGATCGTCGGGGAACTCGCAGCCGTTCAGGATCGCCATGATCTCGCTTCCTCCCTCCGGTACTAGACAAAACCTCTCGCGCGCAAAAAGAGGTCGGGCCGGGAAAAGTTGTCGCCGAGACGAGCCTGCTTGAGGCTCGAGCCGAAGGCGAGGCTCATCAGCTGCGTGAAGTAGGCGACGGGCCGAACGATCTCCTCGCCGAACTCGGCGCGGATCCGGTCGAGATGGTTCTCGATGTTGATCTGCCCGAGCGGGCAGATCGTGGCGACCAGGTCGGCGCCCGCCCGCTTGGCCTCGTTCAGGATCGATGCGCCGAAGGCGACCGACACGTCGAGGTCGCTGAGCGCGTGACCCCCTCCGCAGCAGATCGTCTTCGCCGAGTACTCCTCGACGACCTTGGCCCCACAGGCCCGAAGGAGCTCGTCGAGGAAGTGCGGGTGCTCCGGGTCGTCGGTGCCGGGAGTCGTGCCGACCCCCGTGTAGCGCTTCGGACGGGTGTAGAGGCACCCGTAGTACGGCGCGACGGTGAGCCCGGTGAGCGGCCGGCGGACCGCGGCGCGCACGCGCTCGAGGCCGGCCCGCTGGTAGATGAACTCGAGGACGTGCTGGACCGATGCGCTCCCGTCGTACGCGGGGGACCCGCCCGCTTGGAGCGTCGCGTTGATGCGGGTGCGTGTCGCCTCTTCGTGGACCGCATCGTTGGCCCGGGCGAGCGAGTAGACGCAGCCGTTGCAGGCGGCGACGACCTGGTGCCGGTCCATCGACCGAGCGAGCGCGAGATTCCGGGCTGGCAAGGCGATCGAGACGTCCTGGCTCAGGTTCTTCACCTCGGTCGCTCCGCAGCAGTTGTAGTCGACGATCCGGTCGAGCGAGAGGTCGAGCCGGTCGAGGACCTGCTGGCAGGTCACCTCGTAGGCCTTGCCGAGGCCGTCGAGCGAGCATCCCGGGTAGTACGCGGGGACCGCATCGACGGGGCCCCGAGCGGGAGCCGCGTTCATGGTTTCCTCCCGGAGGGTACCGGGGGAGCGGGAACGCTCGCGCGTCGGCGCGCGCGGTCCTCGGTCAGTTTCGCCTCGAGGACCTTGCGCATCCGGTTCCACCCCCGCGTACGGTGCGCGAACGGCCCGGTGTGGAGTCGCCCGCTCTTGAGGAGAGTGAGGCCCAGGCGCAGGAGCTCTCGGGCCGGAGTGCGGCGACCCTCGAGCCGTTCGTAGGTCCGGAACAGCGCCGCCTCGTCGAGGATGCCGCGCCCGAGCAGGTTCTCGGTGTAGGCGCGGTCGAAGCGGTCGGCGGGACTCTCCGCCGCTCCGCCCGACAGTTCGAGGTACGTGCCGATCGTGTGGATGACCTCCTCGACCTTCACGCCCTTCGGGCAGCGCTCGACGCACTTGTTGCAGGAAACGCAGCGCCAGATCGTGCTCGCATATCGTCGGAGCTCTTCCTCGTAGCCGATCTGGGCGAGGTAGATGAAGTAGCGCGGATTGAACTCCTCGAGCCCGTAGTCGGTGTGGAGGCAACAGCCGGCCGTGCACGTCCCGCACTGCCAGCAGCGCGAGATCGTCTCGCCCTGCGGCTGGCCCTTCACCCAATCGGCGATCTTCACGTCGAGGTCGGTCACCACGCGCGAGCGCAGGAACGTGTTCCAGTCGCCCGAGACGTCGATCCCCTCGACCTCGAGATGCTCGACCCGGTCGACCGAGACGAGCGACTTCTCAACGATCGGCATCGGTGAGGCGCCTCCGAACGCCGAGGACGATGGCGGCGAGCGGATAGGTGCCGGGCAAGAGGCGTTCGATCCCCCCGCCCTGGAAGCTGCGGTCGACCGCCTCCTGGAGGCGGCCGGCGTAGGTGAGGGCGAGCAGGACATCGACGGCGGCGAACGATGCGCTCGGAAAGCCGATCGCCCCGAGCTCGAGCCGGATCTCGGCGAGCCGGGCCTGCGTGCCGGCGTACGTCTCGGGCGGATCGCCCCCGAATTCGGCGAGGATCCCGGTCCGGCGAGCGGGGTTCCAGACCCAGCGAGCGAGGAGCGCGAGCCGGTCCGGCGCCGCCGCGTGGAGGAGCTCGGCGGCGAGGTCGATCCGGATCTCCCGTGGGGCGCCCGCGAGACGGTCGGCGACCGCCGGCACGTCGGCCGGACCGAGCCGGCCCGTGCGCGCCTCCCGAAGGACCGCGCGCACGGTCGCGGCGGGCAGATCCTCGGGGATCTTCGCGCGGTGCGGCCGGGCGGCGACCACGCCCGCGAGGGCGTCGGCGAACGCCCGGCCGAAGTCGGGCTCCGGGGTGATTTCGAGAGCGCGCACCGCCGCGAGCTTTTCCTCGAGCGCCGCTTCGAGCCGGTTCACCGGAGCGATCCCGCAGACCAGCACGCGGTCGTGGAAGGCCTGGGCGACCCGGCGCGTCTCGACGCCGAGCGCCGGCCCGGTCATCGGTCGGTCAATCCCGAGCATACTGATATGCCCGGAGCGCGGCCCCCATCCCCTCCGTCACGGCGTCGGGTATCGCCTTCGGTCCGGTCGCGGCGCCGGCGAGGAAGACGCCCGGGAGGCCCGAGTCCACGGGGTTGAGGTCGGTGAGCCGCGGGGTGAGGAACCCTTCCGGACCGACCGGTACCCCGAAGAGTTCGGCGACCTGTTTGGTTCCGGCGCTCGCTTCCATGCCGCTCGCGAGGACGATCATGTCGAACGGCACCTCGGTCGGGCGGCTCAAGATCGTGTCCTCTCCGGTCGCGAGGAGGCGCGACCCCCCTTCGGCGAGCGTGACCGCGCCGATCCGGCCGCGAATGAACTTGATCCCGTACTCCTGCATCGACTTCCAGTAGAGGTCTTCCCAGAGGCCGTAGGTCCGGATGTCCATGTAGTAGATGTAGGCGTCAACCTCCGGGTGCTTTTGGCGGACCTCGACGGCCTGCTTGATGCTCACGACGCATCCCAAGCGGCAGCACCAGGGGTTCCCGACCTGGAGGTCCCGGGAGCCCACGCACAGGACCCAGGCGATGCGGTGCGGTCGCTGCCCGTCGGAAGGACGGACGAGCTTGTTGTCGTGGAGCATCCCTTCGAGCTCTTTGAAGTCGACCACATCCGGGAAGCGACCGTAGCCGTACTCGAACTTCCGACGGGAATCGAAGTGGTCGAAGCCGGTCGCGAGGACGACCGCCGCCACGTCGCGCGTCTCGCTCGCGTCCGCGGTGGCGAGGGTGACCCGGTAGCCGTGGCTCCCCAACTCGGCCTTGGTGAGGGTCGTCGAGAGGCGCCGCTCGATGCGGGCATCTCCCTCGACCCGCTCTAGGAGCGCCCCGATGACCTCCTCGGCCGGCCGGAGGTCGGGGGCGAGGAGGGAGTAGTGCCAGCGGACGGGGTTCCCTCCGAGGTAGCTCTCCCGCTCCACGAGGAGCGTAGGAGCCCCGAGGGCGGCGAGCTCACTCGCGGCGCTGAGGCCGGCCGGTCCCCCGCCGAGGACGAGGATCGGGTTCACTCCGAACGCCCTCCCACGATCGGGGCCGTCGCCCCCGGAACCCGGGAGGCTGCCGGGACCTCTTCGGGAAGGACCTGACCCTTGTTGATCGCGAAGTAGTTCTCGATCTCCCCGTGCGCGGGGTGGAGAAGCTCGGGAGCAGCCCCGTTCTTGAGCGACCGGAGATACTCGCGGAACTCGGCCTTCGCGCTCGTCCAGTCGATCCCCATCTTCGTCAGGAGCGCCTCCGCGGACGCGGAGTGCCAGTGAACCTGCGCGATCTTGTACGGGTGCGCCCCGAGGGCGAGCGCGGCGAACTGCACGTCCGACAGGACCGGGAGCATGTACGGGAGCCCGTGGGTCTTCCCGATCCATTGGCTCTTGTCGAGCGTCGTCACGCATCCGGTGTCGCTCGTGATCGCGACGTCGGCATGCGCTTCCTCGACCATCGGACGGATCTTTCGCAGATTGGCGAACGACCGGCTGAACTCGCGCTCGCTCAGGATGTGTCGGAAGCCGAATCCGCAACAGTCGTACCACGTCGAGTAGTCGGCGACGGTCGCCCCGAGCTCCATGAGGATGCCGGAGGGAACGGCCGGGCGTTGCCCGGCATAGACGCGGTCGTCGTAGACGGCGTCCTCGGGGACCATCTTGTAGTAGTGGCACGGCTCGTGCACCGTCGCCACGACCCCTGTGAGGGAATGCTTCTTTCGGGCCACGATCTCGGGCGCCATCGCGTGGACCCACTCGGAGTAATGGACGATCTCCTCGGGTAGCACGAGGTCGCGTCCCATCTTCCGCAGCACGTCCCGCACTTTCGTGCGGACGGTCGCGTTCTCGACCAAGAGCTTTCGCATCTCCTTGTAGTCCCCGAAGCTCGTGCCGCAGTGGATCAGCGGAAAGTGGTCGGTCTCGTAGGCCCGGTGGAAGTTCCGCGCCGCGACCGCCGCGAGAGCGACCGGGTTCGAGGTTGCCGTCCCGTGGTAGTTCCAGGCCGTGCAGGACGTCTGATGCGGTTCGTTGAGGTACGTCCGACCGGTCTCGTTCATGAGCCAGAGGAGGGACGACGGGTAGCCGGGAATGTTCCCGCACTGCCCGCACGACTTGTGGTGCCAGAGACGGTCGGTGGGGATCTGCTTGGTCCATCCGAAGAGCGTCGTGAGCGGGACGGGCCGGTTCGCCGGGCGGATCCGGTGGACGATGACCTCCCCCCGGTCCTCGAGACGGTCGAGCTCTTCCCGGACGTCGACGACCTTCTTGCCGGTCCCTTTCTGGTGCTCGGTCCGCTCGGCGACCACTTTGCGGATCTCGTTCGCGCTCAGCATCGACGAGGTCACCCCGTGAACGAGGCAACCGGGCCTCGCATCGCCGCGATCTCTTTCGCGAACCGCCCGCGGGCGTCCTGGAACTCCTCCCGCCGCTCCTCGATGATGTCGATCAGCATCTCCGTGAGGTCGGGGTCGAGGCCGCGGAGCATGTCGAGGACGCCGGTCTCTTCGTAGATCCGGAACAGCTCGAGGGACGTCTGGACCGAGACCTCCCAGGAAGAGCGGGTCGTCTGGAGCACATCCGATGGGATCGCCTTTCGCATCACGTCGGAGCTCACGTCCCACACCTTGTCCGAGCCGGTCGCGAACGGCCCCCAGTCGCGAAAGAAGTCGGGCTGGATCATGTCCGAGGAGACCTGCGTCCCGACGGTCATGAGGAGCGTGAGCGAGCGCCCGAACGGGGCGAGCGTCTTCCGGGTCGACTCGAGCCCGTGAACGACCGAGAGCTCGCGCATGACGCTGATGATCCCGGCGATGTCGTTACCGAACCGGCAGCGCATGTTGCACGTGTAGCACTGGCAGCAGGCCCAGATCTTCTCCTGCATCGCGTCCCAGAGGGTCGTGGCATCGCCCGTCGCGGCGATCTGGAGCATCTCCCGGGGGGAAAAATCGTAGAATCGCGCCGCGGGGCATCCCGTCGTGCACTCGCCGCAGTTGAGGCAGCCGAGCACGAACTCGTGATGGCGCGGGTCTTGGCGGAACTCCGCAAAGATCGTCTCGGCCAGTTCGTGTTCCGGACCGGTCGCCTTGCGCCGACCGGTGAGCTCCATCGCCGGTGGGTTCGCTGCTTCCTCCTCCGTGAGCGAGAGCACGCGTCGGGGGAGGTGGGCGACGATACTCATGAACCACCAACTGGACAATCGTTCAATAGGCCGACCGTGATAAGCCTTTGCACGGGGAGAGTCGCGGAGGGCGGTGTGGGGCACCGGGGGGCTATCGCCCGAGGGGCGAAACGGTTCGCTCGGGTGAGCGCGATGGGGGCCCCACCGGGTGTCCCGGTCGTTCCTTGTTGACCTCAAGGATCGGAATCGAGCGGACCCTCACGACCCCCGGGATCCCGGAGATCCCGGCGATGAGCTCCTCCGTGGTCCGTGGGTCCACGGTCGAGGCGAGCGCCATCAGCTCCGAGGAGCCGGCCAGTTCGAACAGGTAACAGACGTTCGGTTCCTTGGCGATCGCGCGGGCGAGCGTCTCGATCCCGCGGCGGCTCTGGACGCGAGGGACGACGTGGAGCACGACGCAGTGCGGCGAGCGTCCGACGGCGGCGAGCCGCTGCGCGCTCACGAGGGGAACGAACCCTTCGAGGACACCGAGCCGCTCGAGTCCGCGGACCCGGCTGCTGACCGTGGTAACGCTCGCGCCCACGATTCGAGCGACCCGCCGGAGCGATGCACGACCGTCGTCGCGCAGCGCCGCGAGGATCGCCACGTCGAGCGGGTCGATCGGACCGGTCGATTGCCGATGCCGGCCGCGCCGAACGATCGGACGGCGTCGTGCCACCGTCGGGCCGCCGGGGGGCAGCCGGCCGGCCCGCAGGGAGATCGTCAGCGGGACTCCTCCTCTCGGGGTGTCGTCTCTCCGGTGTCCTCGAGCTCCGCCCGTAGCCCTCGGCCTTCCCGATACTCTCGGAACGGCGGCGCGACTTCGGTCTGGGCGTCGTGAAGGACCTCCTCCTGGTGGCCGCACGCCCGACAGGCGAAGAGGGCGATCATCTCGGAATCCGCGACCCGGCGGTAACCTTGCGCTCCGCATTTCGGGCAGATCTCGTCGCCCCTCGACCCGTACTGGAGGACCTTGGCGTTCATCTGTCGGTCGAACTCCTTCGGGTCGATCGGTGCCGGCGACCCTTCCTCGGGCACCATGAGCGGCGCGGAAAGAGGCAGCCGGGGCCATAAACACAGTGGTCCCGCCGGACGGCATTCATCCCAGAGGCCAGGCGGTGCGTCGTGCACGGGATCGGGCCCGCTCCACCGGGGTTCGCCGGTGGCCGACCTCCGGCCGATCGGATACAGATCCCCCTGCGAGGTCGGTACTCCTCTCGGGAAGGGCAGCGAAGCGAACGGGCGCGGTCAGGGAGTCCCGGAACGCACGGGGGGGAGAGGCGCGACGGGGGCTCCGGTCCAGCTGGCCACGCCATCGACGGAAGCAGGGGCCTCGGGGGCCGGCACGGTGCTTCGCGACGCGTGGAGGCTGCCGGAGAGGTCGAGATTGCTACCGGTGGCTGGTCTCGGGGCCCCCGCAGCTGATTTTGCGGCTACCGCAGCGCCCGCTGCGAGCACCTTGAACGAGGTGGCGGGCGAAGTTGCGGAAGCTCCCACCGAATCGGTCACCGTGCAGGTGATGGACCACGTGCCTTGGCTGGTCGGGGTGCCCGTGAAGGAGGCGACGTTCCCCGGGTTCGGTATCCCTTTCACGTACTCGTGCCAGGCGTACTTGTACGGAGGCGATCCCCCGCTCGCGACCACGGAGAAACTCGTCAGAGCTTTCACGTTCGAAGGGTTGGGGGAGATCACCGGGGCGGCGACGGTCAGGGGGCCGCCTCCGCTCGGATTGACGGTGAGGCTCGCGTTCGCGAACGCCGAACGGCCGAGGCTGTCGGAGACGGCGACCTCGACCCGGAAGGTTCCCGAGGAGGTCGGCGTGCACCCGAGCGATGCCGTGTCGAGGGTCGCGCAGCCGGGAGGGAGGCTCGAGTACGAGTAGCTGAGCGTGCCTTCGCCCCCGACCGCTACGACCTCGAAGACCGTTCCCCCGCCGAGAGTGACCGAGGAAGGCACGGCGGCAAACGAAGTGATCGAGGGGGGGCCGGGAGTGAACGTGACCGTGAGCGTCTCGGGACCGCCGAGCACGGTGATCGTGCCCGAGCTCGGAGAAGCCGTGTAGCCCGACACGAGCCCGATGGAGTACGCGTAGGTTCCGTTCGACTCGCTGAAGTGGATGGTGGAGGTGGTCGAAGAAAGCGTGCTGCCTCCGAGCGTGGCGGACCAGCTCGTGCCGGTCGGAAGGCCGCTCTCATCGAAGGAGACGGCGTAGCTCGGAACGAACCGGGCCAGCTCCGTGATGTTGGAAGAGATCGTGACCGTGGGATTCGCGGCGTTCCCCGTGTAACTACCCGTTCCCGTCCCCGTCCATCCGCCGAAGGCGTATCCGACGGCCGGGGACTCCGAGAGCGTCACCGAACTTCCATCGACATACATTCCGGAGGGGGGCGCGACCGTGCCCCCCGCGGCGGGGCTCGCCGAGGTGGTCAGCGAGTAGCTCGTCGCGGCGGCACCGCAGAGGGGGTTGTTGAAGAGCGACATGATCGGTGGATAGGTCGACCACGAGTCGTGGTGGCCCGTGTGTCCGAGGCCGAGGAGCCACTCGGTCGTGGTGAGGAGAGAGAACGTCGTGTAGGGAGTGCTCACCGTGAGGTGCGGGGTCGCGCAGTCGCCGACCGCCGCCGTATAGACGATCCCACCGCCGGTGGACCCGTTGATGCCGCGCGTGTCGCTCAGGTTCGCCTCGTCGTACGTGATGAGGAACGCTGTCGATCGCACCCACGATGCGCTGCTGTTGAGGATGGGGGAGAGGAAGCTCCGTAGCCAGGCGTCCCCGCAACTCACGGTCGTCGTGCCGACGGGACCCGCGCAGAGGTTGTGGGCGTCGTTCGTCTGGTTGGCCACTACGAGCGCGTAGTTCGGCATCGTGCCGTTCTGCAGGTCCGAGACAAGGGGCCCGAATCCGACGTCGTGGCTGTCGCAGTACGATGCGGGACTGTACACATCCGAGTACCATACGAACGGGTTGTGACCGGAGTTGTAGGCGGCGGTCTTGGACGGGGGGATCGCGTCGCACGGCTTCGGCATCGATTGCTCGAAGTTCGCCCAGGTCTGCCCGACGGCGGCCGTCAGGTCCGCCAGATTGACGGTCGAGTACTCCTTGAGGGTCGTCCACGTATTGCCGGACGTCGCGGCGAAGTAGTTCGGGTTCGAGCCGTGCTTGATGGCGTAGAACTGGGAGGCGTACGCGTCCTGCTGGGCGAGGTAGCGCTGATAGCTGCCGTCCGCGAGGACCCAGGAGGCGTTCGCGTTCTCCATGAAGATGACCACGACGTGTCGAACCGGGGTGGGAAACACTGCGGTCGTGGCTGAGGGGGCGGAGGTCGAGTGCGCGCCGCTGGTCCCGATGACGGACGAACCGAGGGAAAGTATCAGAAGCGTCAAGCTCGCCACGACGAGCACCCCCTGAAAACGGAGCGGAAAGAGCCGCCTCCGATGCGGCCGAGTCCGCATCCCTCTTCCCACGAGCGCAACCCGGGCCGACCTGCAGTCGACTACCCAGGATTCCGCTTAAGCTCGTCGGTGGAGCGCCGATTTATGGGATGCCGGGGGGCTGACCCCCCGGCCACTCGGACGCGAACGAGCTCACTCCTTCTTCTCTTGGGACGCGCGGCGCCGCCGGAAGAGGAGGGCCGCGATCAGCGCGGCGGCCAACAGGACCAGGACCACGATCAACGCGAGGTCGAGCGGGGTGAGGCCGAGGATGGTGTTGGCGTTCGTCGAAGTGCTCGTGAACTGGACCGATTCCGATACGGCCGCGCCGGCGACGCGCAGCGGGCCCGACGAGGGGGTCACGGCGTAGTTCGTCACGTTTGTGACCGTAAAGGTATACGACCCGTTCACGACCGAGAAGGTGATCGTCGCCGACGTGGAGGAAACGAGCGAACCGCCCATGGTCACCGCCCAGGTGGTCCCGTTCGGTAGTCCGGTCTCCGTGAAGACGACGCGGTAGGTGATCAGGGACCAGGTCAGCGTGACCTGGACCGGCGCTCCGAGAACGGTCACCGTGGGGGAGTAGGGCGCGAGGCTGTAGCCACGGATCCCCGAGGCGACCAGTGCGTAGGTGCCGTTCGGTTCCTCGAAGGTGATCTGGGTGGCGGTGCTCGTGTTCGCGCTTCCGGGTACTCCGTTCAAGGTGACCGACCAGCCGGTCGCCGACGGGAGTCCGCTCTCGAACACCTCGACCGTGTAGAGGAACTCGAACGTGATCGTCTGCGAAACGGCCGAGCCCTGGACGAGGATGGTGCCCGACGCGGGCACGGCGAGGTAGCCCGTGATCGCGGGGATCGAGAAGTTGTAGCTTCCGTTGGCCGCATCGAAGGCGATCGACCCCGTAGAGCCCGATCGGACCGTCCCGTTGAGCGACACGGACCAAGGGGAGGATGCGGGGAGTCCCGTCTCATCGAACGTGACGGCATAGGTCGACACCGTCCAAGTGACCGCCACCGTCACCGGGGCGCCCGCAACCGTGACGGAGCCGCTCGCCGGCGATGCCCGGAAGCCGGCGAGGCCGCCGACGGCGAACGAGTAGGTGTTGTTCGGTTCGGTAAAGGTGAGCGTCGCGGTGGTTCCCCTCAGTTGGGTACCTCCGAGGGTGACGGACCAGTTGGTCCCCGTCGGGAGTCCCGTCTCGGTAAACGACACGGCAAACCCGAACTGGGTCCAGGACACCGGTACGTTCACCGAGGAGCCGGCGACGCTTTGCGATCCCGAAGAGGGGGACGCCACCCAGCCGGCGATCGCGCCGACCGTGTAGGGGTAGCTCCCGTTGATGGTGAGGAAGGAGATCGTGGTCCCGTTCGACACGGTCGTCGATCCGTTGAACGTCACGGACCAGCTCATCCCGAGCTTCAGGCCGGACTCCGTGAAGGTCACGGTGTAAAGTGCCGCGAGATCCGCAACCTCCGTGATCGGCGCGGCGATCTTGATCGTCGGTAGGAGGGCGGGTCCGGAGTAGCTACCCGTACCGTTCCCCGTCCAGCCGAGGAAGCGATACCCCGACGCGGGGGTTTCGCTGAAGGTAAGGACCGTCTGATTGTTGTACCAGCCCGAGGCCGGTCCGACCGTCCCGCCGGCCGCCGGCGAGGCGAGAGTCACGACGACGAACTGAGCCGTGAACGGGTCGGTGCGGGAGAGGTTCTTCCCGCTCACCGTAAGTGTGTAGCCGAGGTTGAGGGGGATGTACCGGCTGCCGCTCGAGAGCCCGGGGACCGGGTTCTCTATCGCAAAGACGTAGTTCGTGGCGTTCGGGAGGAGGAACGTGTAGTAGTTTCCCACCACTTTGTGGACGGTACCGTTCACCGAAACCGTCCAGTTCAGTCCCGTCGGCAGCCCGGTCTCGCGGAAGGTGACATTGTAGGCGGTCAGGAAAGTGATGTTGACGTAGACGGTAGCGCCGAACACGTGGATCGTGCCGGAGCTCAAATTGGCGGCCCAGCCGGCCGCTCCGGAGGCTTTGGGCGCGGGGATGGAGAGCACGGACCAGTTGTAGGTACCGTTCGAGTGCAGGAAGGTGATCGAACTGGTCGAATTAGTGAGGTACGTACCCTCGAGATCGGCGGTCCAGTTCGTACCGGACGGCAGGCCGGACTCGGTGAAGATGACCGGGTACTTGGGGAAGCCCCCGGCGGGCAGGAGATGCACCGAGGCGGATCGCCCGGACCCCGAGGTCGCCGCCAGCAGCCCGAATGTCGAACTGAGCAGGATCGCGGTCACGAGGATCGCGGCGAGCCGCGTTCGACCGACGCGACGGGAGACCGGGCCCAACGAGTTCTTCCCCGACCGTTCGCCAGCACGCAGCCCCAGCTCGTTTGTCCTCATGTTCGGTTTCCCGCTTCCTGCGCGGTGATTCCCCCGAAACACGACCGTATATATACGCATCCTTGCGTACTCGCAATGCCCTCTCCCCCCTCCCGGCCTCGGGGGGGGCGTAGGGGGGCCCTGATAGGGGGGCCAACGCGTACCCTAGCACCAAGGAACGGAGGGATCCGGACGTCGAACGAACCCGATCAGTCGCGGCGGGGGCCGAACCTCCTCTTCGTCATTCTCGACGCCGTCCGGTCCCAGAGCGTGCGCTGGAGCGGCGGGGAGCCCGCGGCCGAGACCCCGGTGCTCGACCGGCTGGTGAGCGACGGTGCGACCGTGTTCGACCGGATGGTCGCCCCGGCGAACTGGACCATCCCGGCCCACATGTCGTTCTTCACGGGGACCTATCCGAGCGCGCACGGCCTGCGGACGTTCGTCAAAGGGCCTCCCCCGTTCGAGACGCTCGCCTCCTGGCTCAATCGCCGGGGGTACGCCACGGGGCTCTTCACCGAGCAGCTCCACCTCGTCTCGGGGTACGGCCTCGAAGAGGGGTTCGAAGTCCGCCAGGCGACGCGGATCATGCAGTCGAACGACGACCGCTCCTCGCTCCACCGGCTCTTCGGCCGGCGGAAGCTCCTCTACGCCCGGTCGCTGAGGGAGACGATCCGTGCGATCCCCCCGGTCGTGCTTCCCGTGAACGCGCTCAACTACCGATCGGAGGTGGCGTTCAAGCGCGAGAGAACGACCGAGTTCGTTCCGCGCGCGTTCCGCGAGTGGGTCACGGGGCGGGACCGCCATCGCCCGTTCTTTGCCTTCGTCAACCTCGTGAACTGTCACGAGCCCTATCCCGAGCTCGACGGCCGGGATGGCGCCGGATTCTTCCCCCGATGGTTCTCCCGGACAGCCCGGTACTACCTCCTCGCGATCCCTGAGCTCCAGCAGCACGTGCCGTGGGCACTCCTCGAGCGCGCCTACCGAGAGGCGATCCGGCAGGCCGACGCGAAGGTCGGCCAGCTCCTGGAGCCGCTCGAAGAGAGCGGGGAGCTCGACCATACGCTGGTCGTCGTGACCTCGGACCACGGGCAATCCTTCGGAGAGCAGGGGAACGTCTATCATGGATGCGGGGCGACCGAATCGATCTCCCGGGTCCCCTGCCTCGTCCGCCCACCGGAGGGAATCGACCTCCCGCGGCGGGTCGAGCCCTGGGTCAGCCTCACGGAGCTCTCGGGCTGGTTCCGGGCCGCGGCCGGAGGGAAGGCGCCGTTCGACGCCACCGGGCGCGCCCCCTTCCCGTTCGTGCCGCAGAGCCGTGAAGCCGGAGTCGTCTATTTCGAAGGAGGCCCGGCTTCGGACCAGAACCGGTCCCTCCGGGGGGTGCGCCTCGACCTCGCCTGGAACCACCGCCTGATCGCCGCGTACCGAAACGAGGAGAAGCTCCTGCTCGACCTCGCGACGGGCACGATCGACCGCTGGGAGTTCCCGGGGGATCCCGATTCGAGCGCCCCGACCCGCTTGACCCCCGCCGAGGCCGTCACGGCGCGCCAGGAGGTCTTCGGGCCCTACGAGCATTGGGAGAGCGAGCGCCGTGCGGCGCGTGGGTCGGCGCCCGTAGTGGAGGCCGAGCTCGACGAGCAGATGCGTTCGTGGGGCTACGAGTAGTGCCCCGGATCGGTGCCGGTCCATCCCCCCGGGCCCGGGCCGCCCAGCACAAAGGATATCTACCCGTCCGCAGCCGGTTTCCGCGAGACCGTGGACCCCGATGCCGAAGAACCTCGTCGTCATCGTTCTCGATACGCTCCGCCATCCACAGTTCTTTCCCGGCCTCGAGGAGGGCAGCGCCATGCCGTTCTTTTCCGGCCTGGTTCGGCAGGGCACGAGCTTCTCCCATGCCGTCGCGAGCTCCTGCTGGACCCCACCATCGCATGTGAGCCTGCTCTCGGGCAGCGACCCCTGGGCCACGCACTTCCACATCGCCTCGGGGACGACCGTAGTTCCTTCGAATCCGTTCCTGGCCGACCTTTGGCGCCAACGAGGGGGCCGGAGCGTGGGACTTTCGGCGAACTGGCTCGTGGCTCCCGAGGTCGGGACGGCCCGCGGCTACGACGAGTTCAACCCCGGACTCCCTACCTGGCTCTCGAGCCTCGTGCTGCGAGGGCTCCAGGTCGCGGGCTATGAGCAGCTGGTCTACTCTCGGATCCTCCGTCGAGCGCGAGACTCCGGGGCCCGTTCGGGCGGACGGCTGGACGGCCTGCTCCAGTTCGGAGGGACGGCGGCCCACCGGGCCGTTCGTCCCCTCTACGCCGGTGACGGCGTCGCCCGGGCGCTCGGGCGATACCTCAAGCTCCGCTCCGGGCGCGAACCCCTTCACCTTCTCGTGAACCTGATGGAGATGCACGAGCCGTACGAGCCACCGGCCGGCCACCGTTCGTTAGGGCTCGACCTGACGTACCTCCCTTCCGTCAATCTGGCGCGCCATACCCAGGCGCTCGCGCACTGGGGGCTCGAACTCGACATGATGCGACCGTACCGTGAAGCCGCGCTGCGGCTCGACTCGGCCCTCCGGTCGGTGTTCGACCGCCTCCGGACGTCGGGCATCCTCGACGATGCCGCGGTCCTGGTGGCGAGCGACCACGGTCAGGGCCTCGGCGAGCACGCCGGTTTCTTCGGGCACGCGTTCTACCTGCATGACGAACTGGTCCGGATCCCGGCGGTCTACCTCGAGTACCGCCGGGGCGAACCGAGCCTGCCGGCGGCGCGGCTCGATGCCTGGGTCGACCTGCGCCACTTGTTCGACCTCGTCGTCGCCCGGGCGGTGAACGAGGAGGACGTCGCTCCGACCGCCGTCCTCGAGCGGTCCGTCGGACGCCGGGGCCCCGCGACGGCGTTCTGGGAAGGCCCCTCTCCCCACCCTCCGCGAGGATTCTTGCTGTCGGCCCCCCCTTCGAGTTACCACCGTACGGTCCGGGTGTTCTCCGAGGAGGGGACGGTCGCGATGGGGGCCGACGGGGTGGTCCACTACGAGGGCGCTATCGCCCGGGCTCCCGATCGCCTCGTCGAGACCGCCGAACGGGCGGTGGGACGCACTGCGAGCGGAGTTGTCGCCCCGACCGGTCGGCGCGACCCGGAGGTCGACCGCCGCTTGAAGAGCTGGGGCTACGACTAGCCGTCGCGGCCGGGACCGACCGGGGATTGCCCATCTTTAAGCCGACCGCTCGCTTCGTACAGGGGATGGCACGCAGTCGATTCGGCCGGGCGATCGCCGTGCTGGTCGCGGCCATCGTGGTCTCCTCCGCGGTCATCGGAATCGCCTACTACCTGAGTCCCGCGACCGCTCCCGTGACGTACCCCTCCCTCGCCGCGAATCTGACGGTCAATAACGCGACCACCTACTCCGTCGGCACCGGATTCCTGGGCGTGAACCTGCGGGCCGACTTCCCGATGGGCGCGCAAGGGTCGGCGGTGACCGCCACGCCCGCGCGGCTCGTCCGGTGGCCGGGCGGCGCGCTCGCGGACCGCTTCGACCCGCTCGCCCTCAACGGTACGGGGCTGATTTACGGAACGGGCGGGAGCCCCTCGCCCGCTCCGACGACCGCAGCGGATTTCGTCCGGTGGTGCGAGTCGGCCGGTTGCCGCGCCATTGTCACGATCCCCGGGGAAGTCGACCAGCCGAGCTATGCCCAGCGGGAGGTCAGCTACTTCGAATCGACCTTGGGGTTCCGGCCCGCGTACTGGGAGGTCGGGAACGAACCCGCTCTCTGGCCCCACTGGGGCTACCCATGGACCGATTGGCAGCCCGGCCAGAACTCGACCCCCTCGCCCCTGCAGTACGCGCAGGAGCTGGCGGCCTACATCTCGGCGATCCGCACGGTCGACCCGCTCACGCCGATCCTGGGCCTCCCGGGCACGGGCACCGGAGGCATCGGCGAGACCTCCTGGATCGAGGCCACGGTGGCCGTCAATGGTCCGAATCTCTCCGCGCTGGCCATTCACGTCTACCCCGCGGGAACCTATTCCGTATCCGCGTCGGCGGCGGACCTCTTCACGAGCCTCGCGGACTCGGACAGTCTCCTCGCACGGGTGGCGGCGGACGAGAACGCCATTCGCCTCGCCTGCTCCAGCTGTCGGATCGCGATTCTGGCCGATGAGGTCGGTGTCGAATCGTCGGCGACGGGGGCCCCGGTCTCCTTCCCCTGGGTCCCGTTCGAGGCGGTCGAGATCGCGCAGGGGGTGGAATCCGGAGTGACGGGCATGCTGTTCTGGACCTCCCAAGGTTCGTATCCGGGCAGCTGGCTCTCGGGTTCCGGCTCCCCGCAGCTCACCTACGGGCTCTTTGAGACGTTGCCGAGCACGTTCCCGACCGTGGCCCACGCGATCACTGTGGGGACCGCGGCGAGCGGGGTTTATGCGATCCAGTTCGGGCCGGACGCCCTCCATCCTTCCCTCGTGGTCCTGGTGAACGCGAACGTGACCTACACGATCGACGTGAATCTCTCGAGCGTGGTGCCGCCGGGGTTATCGGGATCCGTCCTCACCTGGTCGAACTCCACCGCTTTCCCTGTGTCGCACTCGTGGAACCCTGCTTCGACGGCCGAATGGAGCCTGCCGCCCGACAGCCTCCTCGAATGGGTTGCCTGAGACCCCTTCGGGGGTCCGGCCGTGCCGGGGAGCCTCGCGGGGCGGTGGCCCCCGCAATCCGCGCTCCATCGACCGAGGGATGTACTCGCACGACCGCCGATCCGGTCCGGTTCGGCTACCCCACCATAGTGCCGAAGGGTCAGCGGGCCGAAGCCGACCGTCACGTGCACGGCAGGTCGAAGCGCAGGGAGACGTTGCCTCCCGAGACCGTCACCGTCGAGGAGGAGGTCAAACAGGTCCCCGTGGGGGAGCTCGCTTGCAGGACGTACGTCCCGTTCGGCACGGAAAAGGAGTAGGCGCCAGCGGCATCCGCGGTCGCGAGGTAACCGCTGCCCGAGACCTGCGCGCCCGCGACGGGCGACCCCTGGTACGTGACGGAACCGCTCACACTATAGGTGGGACCGAAATCGAACAGGTCGACCATCGGGGGAGTCACGGCCCAGTTGTCGTTGTGATTCGTCCGGCCGAGACCGAGCAGCCATTCGGTCGTCGTCAGGAGGTTCGGGTCGCTGTAGAGGTTGGCCGAGGTGTAGTTCCGGTGCGCGTACGGGCTGATGAGGGAGAAGTAGACGAGTCCGTTCCCGAGCGTACCGGGCGGCGGGTTTTCAATGGCGTTCGAGTCGTAGGTGAGCATTACGGCGCTGCTCGCGAACAAGCTCGAGTTGAGGAACGGGGTCAGGAAACCGTGCAGCCACGCGTCCCCGATCGCGGCGCTCACGTTGTCGCTGTCGTTCGTCATGTCCGGGGTGATGAACACGTAGTTCGGCAGCGTCCCGGCCGCGATCGATTGGTTCCATGCCGTGAGCGGAAGGACGTGGCTCGCGCAGTAGGCCGGGGAGCTCGTCACGTAGTTGTAGAAGACGAACGGGTCGTGGTTCGGGTTGTACAGGCCGTCCGCCGAGGGAAGTCGGTCGCAGGGCGTCGGCATCCCTTGCATGTACGCGGCCCAGGATTCCCCCGCATGGTCGACCAGCTCCGGGACGGAACTGCCCCCGAAGTAGTACGACCCGCTGTTGGCGTAGGCGTAGTCCTGGAGCGAATCGTACGTCACTCCGCGGAATCCGGCGGCGAAGGCGTACTCCTGGGCCAGGTGACGCTCGAATGGCCCGCTCGCGAGCACGTCGGACTGGGCGTGGTTCTCCATGAAGATCACGATCTCGTGCTGGACCGGTGTCGGAAAAGCGATCGACGAAGTGCCGGGACTCGGGGCCGGGATCAGCGACCGGTGGGTCGACTCGAGGACGTAGATGAAGCCGGCGCCCGCGACGAGGACCACCACCAGGATCACGGCGACCCGGTAGTGGAGGTTTCCGACGGTCGGGCGTCGCAGGTTCGGGGCGCGTCTGCCCGAACGACCGACGCCCGGAACGCCCGAGGAGGGAGCGGCCACGATTGAAGACGTCGGGGCACCGATATATCGGTTTACCCGCGCGGCGGGATCCCTCGGTTCGGCCCGACCCGACTCGGGGACGAGGCGTCGCCGGGCATTCGTTTCGCGCGGCCCCGGGCGGCGTGCGTCGCACCGGTGTGGGGTAGTATTCAATAGTGGGCCCGGTTGACCGTGGGGGAGCCGGGCGGCCCTTCGGGAGGGCCCGGCCGTACCATGCGGGTTCGCAGACCTCGGAGTTCCGACGGCCCCTCTCCGGCCTCGTGGAGCCCGAAGAGGATTTCCGGCGTGATCGGTCTCGGGGCCGCCGCGGCCTTCGGGGTGGCGATCCCGTCGGTCTTCGCGTCCCTTCCCGGCCAGCTCCTTTCGGACCTCGTGTCGCTCGACCTCCCGCTCGGGGCGATCCCCGTGCTCCTGACGCTCGTTCTGGGCATCGTCTTCTTCCTGCGGTCAGCCCACCAACGGGCGGAACAAGCCCCCGAGCTGGTCCCGCTCGCGCCCTATCACGAAGTGGCGCTGCGCCCCGAGGAACAGGAGCACGTGGCTCGGGCAACGCTCCGACCGCAAGACGCCGTTCGCATCTGGAGGAAGGACCGCGTCTCGACCATCGCCGAACCGTACGTTCCGAAAGCGCCATCGCTCGTGCCTCCCCCACCCACTCCGTTCGTCCGGAATCTGCTCGTCGCGTTCTCCCTCCTCGTCGTGACGATCATGCTCTACCGGCACCCGTTCTTCTACGTCTACGACTACGTCGTACACTGGATCGGGACGGCGGTATTCTGGCCGCGCCCGTACTCGACGATCCTCTCGAGCCTCTCGCCGTCCCAGGTCCTTCCCGACTACATCTTCGTGGTCTACTTCTGCTTCATGCTCGCCTACCTGCTCGCTTCGGGGGTCGTCACCACCGATCGGTTCGAGCGTTCCCACTTCCGGCGGGCGGTCGCCCTCGCGGCGCTCTACCCCGTCCTCTCGCTCCTCGCCGACGCGGTCTTCTTCACCGTCGGGGAGCCGTTCTCCCATTCGGCGGTCCTCCTCGCCCGGGGTCTCCTCGGAGGCGTGTTCGTGGCCGCCCTCGTCCTATCGACCGTTCGACTGCCCCAGATGGTGAGCGTTCGCCCCGTCGTCGACACCGAGCCCGGCGTCGTACTGGTCTTCTTCCTCGCAGTGGCGACTGCAACCGTGCTCGGCCTCGCGATCCTCTACCTCGTGTTCCGCTACATCGGAGTAGGCCACGCGTTCCTGCCGATCGGTATCCTGCTCTTGCTCCCGATCGTCGTCCTGACGATCTGGGCGCTCATCGGCCGGGCGTTGTACTCCCACCATCTGGCCCGTCGCCCCCCCGCGCCGCTCTCAGTGTACCATCCCCCGGTCACGGTCATCATCCCAGCCTACAACGAGGCGGAAGGGATCGCCGCGACGATCCAGTCCGTCGACGCCGCCGCGCGCCTGTACCCCGGGACGACCGAGATCCTGGTCGGGAACGACGGGTCCACCGACCGGACGCTCCCGATCGCGATCCGCGCGGTCCTCGACCTCCGCCATGCCACGGGCGGGGTGGTGGACCTTCCCCACGGCGGGAAGGCGAACGTCCTGAACGCGATGCTCCGCGTGGCGAGCGGCGAGATCATCGTACGGATCGACGCCGACACCCGGCTCTCCACGAGCCTCGGGTTCGCGAAAGCCGTGCCCCACTTCTCCGAGCCGGACATCGGCGGCGTCCAGGGGCTCATCCTTCCGCTCCAAGACACCGGTTGGACCCGACGGCTGCGGTTCATGGAGATCGCGTGGAATCACATGTTCCTTCGCCGGGCGACGATGGGATTCCGGGCGGCCCAGGTGATCGACGGCGCCTTCTCCGCGTTCCGTCGAGCCGACCTCCTCCAGGCGGGCGGGTGGGTCGAGTGGAACGGGGAGGACACCGAGATCACCCTAAGGCTCCAGCGGCAGGGCCTGCGGATGCGCTACGAGCCCGAGGCGGCGGCCTTCGAGGACGTTCCCGCGGACTATTCGAAGCTCGAGCGCCAGCGGTTGCGTTGGAATCGGGGCGGTATCTACGCCCGCTATCGCCACCTGTATCCCTCGTTCACGGAAGCGTGGGCGTACGGTGGGCTCGCCATGTTCTACTGGCTCGCCCTGTTCATCCGCTCGGGGCTGCGGAGCGGGCTCTACCTCTACGTCGTACTGGCGGCCCTGTTCGTTCCGACCATCATCCACCTCGCGTTCATCCTGCTCCTGCTGCTCATCCCCCGGGGGATCGTCCTCGCCTACTACTTCCTCAAGTACCGCCGCGGGCGCTGGCTCGGCTGGATCCTCGCCTACCCCGTCTTCTCGGTCATCAAACAGCAGTTCGCCATCAAGGCCTGGGGGACGATGTTCCCCGGGGCCGCGGAAGAGTACGCGTGAGACGCCGCCCCCTCCGAGCGGTCGTGCTGCCTGCTGCCTCGGCCGGAACGCCCTCGGGCGGCCCACGGGCGGCCCCGGGGGGCCGCGGTACCCCCGCCCGTCGGGGCAATCACTCTCAAATACCCCTTCGGACCAATGCAAAGGGCACCCAGGGGGAAAAGTCATGAAAGTGCTCATCACCGGGATCGACGGTTATACCGGCTGGCCGCTCGCCCTTCACCTGCTCGGGCGCGGTCACGAGGTCGTCGGAATCGACAATTTCGTCACCCGCCGGCGCGTCAAAGAGGTCGGTAGCTGGTCCGCGACGCCTATCGGCACCTTCCCCCGGCGCCAGTCCGCGGTTGAGGAGCTGCTCGGGAAATCGATCGCCTTCCACCGCGGGGACGTGACGAACTACGCGTTCGTCCATCGCGTCCTCGAGCTCGAGCGGCCCGACGCGGTCGTCCACCTGGGCGAGCAGCGGTCCGCCCCGTACTCGATGATCGATGTCCATCACGCCGTGCGGACCCAGACCGAGAACATCTCGGGGACGATCAATCTGCTCTATGCGATGCGGGACCTCGTCCCCGAGAGCCATCTCGTCAAGATGGGCACGATGGGCGAGTACGGCACCCCGAACATCGACATCGCCGAGGGATTCTTCGATGTCGAGTGGCGCGGGCGCACGGACGCGCATCTGCCGTTCCCCCGCCAGGCCGGGAGCTGGTACCACTGGAGCAAGGTCCACGACTCCGGCAACGTCCTCTTCGCGACCCGGGTCTGGGGCCTCCGCGCGACCGACGTGATGCAAGGGGTCGTGTACGGGATCCGGACGCCCGAGATGGTCGACGACCGCCTCCTGACCCGGTTCGACTTTGACGAAGTGTGGGGGACCGCGCTGAATCGCTTCGTCGTCGAGGCGCTCCTCGGGCTCCCGATCACGCCGTACGGGAAGGGCGGTCAGACCCGCGGCTACATCGCCCTCGAGGACTCGATGCAGAGCCTGCGCCTGTCGGTGGAAAACCCCGTCGGACGCGGCGAGTACCGGGTCGTCAACCAGTTCGACGCGGCGTACTCCGTGAATCAGCTCGCTGAGATCACCCGCGACGTCGCTCGGGAGTTCTCGATCGAGGCCCGGATCGAGCACGTTCCGAATCCCCGCGTCGAGTCCGAGGACCACTACTACCACCCGCTCCACGAGAAGCTGCCGGCGATGGGCTACCGTCGCACGCGCGAACTCACCGAGGTCGTGCGGGAGCTCTTCCGGGACCTGCGAAAGTACCGCCGCCGACTGGAACAGAAACGATCGGTCGTCCTTCCGGCGACCGATTGGAGAAAGGGCACCAGTCGACCGGCGGAACTGGCTCCGACGCCCATGCCGGCGCTCTCGACCGCCCCACCGACCCCCACCGCCCTGCCCGAAGGATCGCTGGCGCACGGACCCTGATCACCCCGATGCAGGGCGTTCTCACCCTCGCGGGCGAGGGGAGCCGGATGCTCCCCTGGAGCCGGGGGCTGCGCAAGGAGTTCCTCCCCCTGTTCGACCGGGGCGCCCAGGACCAGCCGGTCCTGAAACCGGTCGCGAACCTCGCGTTCGAGACGCTCGTCGGAGCCGGGGTCCAGGACTTCGTGCTCGTCGTCGGAGGGCCGGACGGGGGGGTCACGGCCCAGAACTACTTCACGATCGACCGGGAGTTCCTCGACCGGAACCGCCACCGGGCGGCTCGGATCAGCGAAACGACCCGGTTCTACGAAGGGCTCTCCCAGGTCCGGATCCGCTTCGCCCACCAGCCGACCCCGCAGGGGTTCGGCGATGCGGTGCTCCGGGCCGCGCCGTTCGTGGGCGCGGAGCCGTTCCTGTTGCACGCCGCGGACGCGGTGTTGCTCGAGCGCCACCGGGGGGAGCTCCCCTCGCTCATGGCCCGATTGCGCGAGCGAGAGGACCTCGACGCCGTCCTCCTCGTACGGCGCGTCGCGAACCCCCGGAACTACGGAGTGGTCGAAGGCACCGTGGACGGCCGGGAAGGCACCTATCGGCGCCTTCGGGTCCGTGCGATGGAGGAGAAGCCCGAGCGCCCCCGGTCGAACTGGGCCGCGACCGCCGTCTACTGCTTCACGCCGGCCATCTTCTCGGCCCTGAAGCGGGTCCGCGCGGACTCCTCCCCGGCCGAGCTCGAGCTCACGGCCGGGATCGTCCATCTCCTCAAGTACGGCGGACGGGTCGCCGCGCTGGTCGTCAATCCCCGCTTCGCGGAGTGGCGGAGCGTGGGGTCGCCCGAGGGGTTCGCCCGCGCCCTCCTGCGGACCCAGCGGATCGTGCGAGCGCGGGCGGCCGAAGCCGCCGCCGCGAAGACCGTGGGCCGAGCTCGCCGATCGGCCTCGCGAGCGAATTAGTTAGTTAGCTAGTTCGTTAGCTCCGGTGAGCCGCTTCGGGCGACGAGAGCCAGCCCGTGCGCTCGAGCTCGTGGAGAATGAACTGGGCGCTCTCCCCCGGCGAAAGATGGACCGCGTCCACGACGACCTCGGGCTGCACGGGGGGCTCGTACGGATCGTCGACCCCGGTCATCTCGTGGATCTCGCCCGCGAGGGCCCTTCGGTAGAGCCCCTTCACATCCCGCTGCTGGCAGACGTCGATCGGAGTGCTCACGTAGACCTCGACGAAGTGCCCGATCTCCCGGCGGGCGCGCTCGCGGGAGCTCAAGTACGGGGAGATGAGCGCCACGATCGGGATCGCCCCGTTCCGCACGAGGAGCTTCGCGACGAACGTGACCCGCTCGGCGTGGGTCTCCCTCGAACGGCGGTCGAACCCGAGGTCCGCCGAAAGGCCCCGGCGCACTTCGTCGCCGTCCAGAAGCTCGACCGGGTGGCCGCGCGCTTTGAGGGCGGGGGCGAGCTCCTTCGAGATCGTGGTCTTCCCGGCGCTGGGGAGTCCGGTCAGCCAGATGCAAAACCCGCCGGTCCGATGCGGTGGCATGCGAGGGGCGCGCTGCCACCGAGTCCATAAGAGGTTTTCCCACGCCTCGCAGGGGGTCACGCGTGCGCGGGGCTAGGGGTCGGCGACGGCGCCGCGGCGCGGCCGACCGAAGGGTTCAATAGCCGTCGCGCCGGCTCATCTCTCGTCCGACCGGTCTCCCGCGACGCGGTCGCACGTCGTGTCGGAGGGGACGATGCGCCTCGGGCTGTTCGAGAACTTCTACCCGGAAAAAGATCGGCTGGGCACTCACTCGACGAGCCTCGCCCTCCTCCTCCAGCGAGCCGAGCCCGAGCTCACGATCGATCTTGCGGCCCCGCTCGGCTCCACTTGGCCGGCCCCTTTCCCCCTCGGGCGCGTCGAACTCCACCCCTCCTGGAAGCACGGCGACGCCGGGTCGCTCCTCCACGCCGCCCGCGCGCTCTCCCGTCGGACCGGTCGAGGGGGTCCGGTGCTCTTCAACTGGTTCCCGACCTGCTTCGGGGAGAATCGGGCGGCGAACGCCGGCGGGATGGTCCTGCCGGCGCTCGTGCGGGCCTCCACGCGACGCGCGCCGTTCGTGTACGCGCACAACTTCATCGAGACCCAGGACGTCGGTCGTCTCGGGTACCGGCCGAGCCGCAGCGAACGGCTCGGACTGGCTACGTTCGAGCGGCTCCTGGCCCGCAGCGCGCGCGTCATCGTTCCGCTCGAGAGCCAGCGGCGGTCGGTCGCCGCGCTGTTCGGCGGCTCGGTGGTGGCGCGCCCGCTCCCCTTCACCGAGGCGATCTTCGGCCACCTGGCGCAAGAGCTACGACGCTCCGAGGGAGCCCCCCGACCTCCCGGCGGGCCTCGGTCGCCGTATCGCATCCTGCTCTTCGGGGTCTGGGGACCGGCGAAGGACCTCGGCTCGGTGCTGCCGGTGCTCGAACGGCTGTACGCCGAGGGTCGCCGCTTCGAGACGGTCTTTGCGGGGTCGTTCAATCGGTTCTTTCCGGAGTACCGGGCCCGCTTCGAGGCATCCCTCGCTCACCTACCGACCGGTGCCTGGAGGTTCCTTGAGAATCCCCCGGACGAGGCGACGCCCGAGCTGTTCGGCGGAAGCGACCTCGTGATCCTTCCGTACCACGCGATCGCGGGGCCGTCGGGCGTGATGGGGCTCGCGGCGTTCCACAACTGCGCGATCGTGGCCTACGACGTGCCCGAGCTGCGCGAGTACGACGCGATCCTCGATGCGCGAACGACGTTTGTCCGTCCGGGGGATGCCGGCCTGCTGTACGACGCGATCCTCCGCGGCCTCGCGGGCGAGCTGCCGCGCTCCGCGGAGTCCGCCGACTCGAAGGTCGCGCGCGCCGTCCTCGCGGCGCGGCATCTGGCGGAGTACCTCTCCCTCGATCCCGAGAACGCCTGATCCCGCGCGCCTCCTCGTCGTGGGCGAAGGGGGGGCGACCCCCCGGTCGTCGGTCAGCGGGTTCCGGGGATCGCCGCCAGGACGGGGCGGCCCTGGAGTCCCGCGGGGATCTCTTCACCCATCGCGCGGAGCAAGGTGGGCATCACATCCACGGCGTCGACCCTCACGCCGCCCCGACCGTCCTGGACCTCGGGGTCGTACAGCAGGAAGGCGCCGTCGACCCCGTGGACCGCGTCGTCCGGCCCGGTGTCGTTCTCCTCGAGGTAGTTCGTGGGGTGTCCGAGCGTTCCGGCGGAACGCCAGCGAAGGTGGTCGAAGTAGACCATCAGGTCCGGCGGGTCCCCCCGGGCCTCCCGGTAGGTGGTCTGGGGGTCGAGGATATCGATCGGGAACGGGGCGCCCGAGGGTCCCGGTATCGCTTTCAGATCGCGTTCGAGCGCCGCCCGGACCGCGGGAAGCTCCTCGGGCGCGATCGCACCCTCGCTCTCCCGTCCGCGTACGTTGAAGAAGATCCGGGCGTAGTAGCCGCCGGCCCCCCACGCCCGCGTCCGTCCCCAGTCCACCTCGGCCTTCTCGAGCGGCGTCCCCGCGCGCGCCACGGGCTGCTTCAGAACGAGGTACCCCTTCTCGACCAGCCACTGGTTGATGCAGAAGCAGCCGAGCATGGGCATCATCCCGTGGTCGGAGACGATCGCCACGAGGGTGTCCGGATCGATATGCGACACGAGCCGCCCGATCCACTGGTCGAGCTGCCGGAAGTACTCCACGGCGACGTGCTCGAACGGGTTGCCGGCCGCGTACTTCGGATGCGCGGGGTCGATGTACTTCCAGAACGCGTGATGGAGCCGGTCGGTGCCGATCTCGTGGACGGCGAAGAGGTCCCAGCTCTCGCGCGTGTAGAGCGCCTCGGCGACCTGCCAGCGCTGGCGCGTCATCTCGAGGATCTGGCGGAACAGCTCGCCCCGTTCCTCGGCTCGGAACGGGACGTCGAACCGATACCGGCCGAATCGGGCCTCGAGCTCCGCCCGGAGCTCGGGCGGGTAGGTCACGTCGGTGCTCTCGGGGGGAGTCAGGAAGTCGGAAATGTAGAACCCGTTCAGATGCGGAGGCGGGTACCCGGGCGGCATGCCGATGACGCCGACACGACGGCCCCGGTCGGAGAGGAGCTGGTAGAGGGTCGGGACCTCGAGGAGGGTGGTCCGGGGCATGTAGTTCTGCGTGTAGGAATGGTTCAGCCGGTGGCGGAAGCCGTAGAAGCCGAGCGAGCCCGGGTCGTAGCCCGTGAACATCACCGCCCAGGCCGGGAGGCTGATCGGTGGGTCGGTGGTGCGCATCGCGCCATGCACTCCGGCGTCGAGCATCGCCGCCACGGTCGGCATGTGCGCGCGGTGGAGCTCGACGAGCGTCTCCGGGGGTACTCCGTCGAGCCCGATCACGAGCAGTTTACGACGGCGGCGGGACGAGCCGTCGGTGCCGCGCATGGCCTCGGGTGACGGGCGTGTGCCTTATAACGGTGGTTCGGAGGGCGCAGCGCGAACGCGTCCGGGGCGGGTGTCCCCGACGGAGGGCGCCGCCGGGAGGTCTACGACGTTGCTTCCGCGGCGCGGCGACGTCGGCGGAGGACGAGCCCGAGCGCGATGAGCGCCGCGGCCAGCGCGCCCGCGCCGACGAGCTCCCAGTCGAACAAGGAGAATCCGCGGGGCGGGCCGATGTAGGGGCCCCCGATCTTCACGAAGGTGACATTCACCGTGATCGGAGCGCCCGACATGTGCAGGATTCCCGACGTGGTCGTCACGGAGTAGCCCGCGACGTATCCGATGTAGTAGGTGTACGTGCCGTTCGAGACATTCTGGAGCGAGAGGGTCGGAAGCGAACTGAAGACCACCTGACCGGCGCTCGAGACGCTCCAGGCGAGGCCGCTATCGAGCCCGGTCTCGGTGAAGGTGACCGCCCAACCCGGGACGTGGACGAACCCGACCGGGATCAAGAGCTCCCGACCGCAGACCGTGAGGTTGCCGACCGGCAGTGTGGCATTGGATCCGCACGAATGGAACGTTCCCGCGACCGGAGTGTACGACAGGAGCTTGTTCACGGCGAAGAAGTACGTCCCGTTCGGCTGGTCGAAGAGGATCACCTGGTTGCCGTTGGCGACCTCGGTCGTGCCGCCGAGGGTCACCGACCAGTTCACGCTCGCCGGCAGGCTCGTATTGAGGAAGAACTCCACCGGGTACAGGACCGCAAGGTACGAGATGTTGATCTGGATCGAGGCTCCGAGGACCTGGAACGAGCCGCTGGTGGGGCTGTCGACGTAGCCGACCACCCGTCCGACGGTGTACGTGTAACTTCCGTTCGCTTCGGGGAGGACCAGAGCCGACGCGTTCGACGTGGACCGGATCCCGTCGACCGTGACGGCCCAGCGGACTCCGCTCGGGAGTCCTGTCTCGAGGAACGTCACGTTGTAGGCGAACGCTCCGAAGTTGACCGAGACGTTCCGTGCCTTGCCGTTGATGACGACCGAGCCTCCCGGCGGGAAGGGGACGTACCCGACCGGTCGTCCGACCGTGAAGTTGTAGGTGCCATTGGCCAGGTTGAAGCTCACGAGCGGAGTTCCGGACGAGGAGGCGGTCTGGCCACCGATCGTGATGTTCCAGTTCGTTCCCGCGGGGAGGCCGCTCTCGAGGAACGAGAGCGCGTAGGTGACCGCCGCGAAAACGATGGACTGGTTCGCCGAGCCGTTGAGGACCGCGATGGTCCCTGAGGTGATGTCGGAGTGATAGCCGGCGACCTTCCCGATCGTGAAGGAGTACGTGCCGTTGGGGAGCTGGTACTCGATCGAGCTCGTGTTCCCCTTCTGGAACACGCTGTTCGCGGTGACCGTCCAGTTCGTTCCGGCCGGAAGGCCCGACTCGTTGAACCAGACGCTGTAGCGTACCTGGACCCAGGTCACGTTGATCTGGAGGTTCTTTCCAAGGACCACGGCGGTGCCGGAGTAGACGCTCGCGTGCCAGCCGGCGATCGGGGTGATCGTCCAGCTGTAACTGCCGTTCGGGTCCACGAAGGAGATCTTCGGGGTGGGGCTCGAGGTCAGCGTTCCCCCCAGTGTCACCGACCAGGGCAACTGGCCCGACGTGAGACCGCTCTCGGTGAAATTGACGTAATAGTTGACCACGCCGAACGAGATCGCGATCACGAAGTACAGACCGAACACGTTGAACGACCCGCTCGCGGGGGACGGCCGATAGCTGGGGTTCAAGCTCTTGACGACGAAGGTGTACGTCCCGTTGAACTCGGAGAAGGTGATCGAGGGGTTGGAAGAAGGCTTCGCCGGGCCCCCATCGATCGAGACCGACCAAGAGTTCCCCGCGGGGAGCCCGGTTTCGTTGAAGTAGACCGTGTAGGTGTGCACGATGAAGGCGATCGGCTGCGACCCTCCGCTGGAGGCGGTCACGGTCCCGACACTGGGATTCGGCTGGAAGTCGGGCGTCGAGCTCGAGACCGTGAACGGATACGTGCCGTTGGTGACGGAGAAGGTGAGCGTGCTCGACGAGGGGCTCGAATGGACTGTTCCGTTGAGGTCGACCGACCACGTCGCTCCCCCTCCGAAAACGAAGTTGGTCTCGCTGAACGTGAAGGTGTACTTCGGGAGGGACCAACTGATCGATTGAGGCACATCGTTCCCGTTCACTACGATCGTGCCCGTAGGAGGCGAAGGGGCGTACCCATCGTAGCCGCCCACCTTGAAGTTCCAAGTCCCGTTAATGAGCAGAAAGACGATCTGGGTCGAGCCCCCGGAGGCGTTATTGCCGGCCCCGATCACCGTCACGTTCCAATTCGGACTGCCGGGCAGGCCGGTTTCGGTGAACGTCACCTGGCACGGGTCGGTCCCGTTGCCGCAGCCCGGTCCACCGGCGGTCGCCCGGAGCTCGGGGGCCACCGCGCCGGAAGGGCCGCGGGCGACCGTCGGGACGATCGACGCCGCGAGCACCAAGGCGAGGACCGCGACGACCCCGGCGCGATGGAACCGCCCTCGCATGCTTCCCGTACGGCCGTATATCTCTACTAATCCTTTGCCGGGGGTGGGGAACCTGTCCCCGAGGCAGCCCTCCGCGGGGCGGACGCGGGTAGGAGCCGTCACGGTAGGTTCTCGGGGAGGAGCAGGACCTCCCACTGCCCCTCTCCGAAATAGGGGGTCGCGCCGAACTCCTGTTCCAGGAAGACTTCGGTCGCCCGCTCGGTGGCGCGAGTGATGTTGTTCAGGAGCACAAATCGAACGTTCCAGTTCTGGAGGATCGCGGCCGAATCCAGCAACGCCGGTAAGGTGCTCCCGAGGGAGTTCGCGCCCGGGACCTGGAATGAGACCGACAGCGAGAGCGCCGGGCTCCCGTTGAAGATGTTCGTGCTCGTCCGGGCGAGGTCGAGCGAGAACGCGTTTCGGAGCGCGACCGTTCCCGGAGGAGCGACCGCGCCGGATGCGATCACCGAGCGGTAGGGGGTGAGGCCGACGTTCCAGACGAAGCTCGATGCGTTGGGCGCGGCGAGTTTGGGGCGGATCGTGACTCCTTGCACCTGTCGGATCTGGCTCGCGAGCGACTTGAGTCCGGCCGATCCGGTGGCAGTGGCCGTCGAGTTCACGTACGTGACTCCGCCCGTTGAGGTCGTGGACGTGACCGTTAGAACGAAGTCGGATGTCACGTAGCGAATGACGATCGAGGGGACGCTGCCGTTCACCACGGTGATCGAAGGGATCGGGCCGCCGGGCGAGTACGCCGGCACGGCCGAGCCGTTCGCCAGGGTAACGACGAACCCATCCGGCGGGAATTCGAGGATCGGGGTCGGGGTGCCGAACCGCAGTGCGCCGAGCACCGGCGCGCCGTAGAAGAACTCTGAGGTATTGCCCGGGACCGAGACGTACTCGACCCCGTTCGACACTGCGGTCCAGGAGTGGAACGGGAAGTAGGCCAGCTGATCGTCGATCACCCGGGACTGTTTGAAGACGAAACCGCTGACGATCGTCGGGGAGTAGACGTTCCGATCGGTCATGGCGAACGTCCAGTGGAGCGTGGCTCCGCCCGAGAGCGAGAGCACGCTCCCCGGGAGCCCCGAATTCGAGATCGCCTCCATGGCATGCACGTACGCCCAGCTATGGAGCGGTCCCGTGTATTGCTGCTGGAACTCGGTGAGCCCGGGGTACGTGAACACGCCGCCCGCGACGACGACGATCACCGCGCCGCAGACGGCGACGATCGAGACGAGGGTCGGAGCCCGCTGGCGGGCGGTCGAGGACCGCCGGAGCCGCGAACCCGCCGGTGTGCCCCTTCCCGGTGGGGCCGCGGCGGTCGGAGGGGGCGAATGGGACGGGGGCGTGCACCAGTGGAAGACCGTGTCGAAAGCGAGCATGCCCGCGAGGAGGTAGGGAAGGTAGAGCGCGTAGGCGAACCGACGGTAGTCGGTGTAAATGTGCAGGATCCAGCCTCCGATCGCCATCACGAGGACCGCGAGGATCGACGAACCCACGACGATCACCGAGGGAGTAAGGTAACGAGGTCGGGCGATCGCGACCGCGAGCATGATGATGAAGAGGACTAGCGCGGTCACGGTGGCGATAACGAACGAGCCCAACGGCGTCTTGATCAGATGGAACCCGATGATGCCGCCGAACGCCTGGATGCGGAGCGGGTAGAGTACCGCCGAGATCGGGAACCGCGCGTGGGCGAGGGCATTGGTGGCGAGGTAGTTGTTCTGGGGAATGTGCGCAAAGCGCACGCCGAGGTAGAAGGCGCTCACGCTCAGTGCGGCGAACACCGCGCCCGCAGCGCCGGCCCGGCTCGTGAGGACCGGCCAGGGAAACTGTCGCTTGATCAGCAGGAACAGACCCACGCTCGCCAGCGTCACTACGAGCGCTAGCCCCACGAACTCGTGCGAGAGGAGCGTCGCGGCGGTCGCGACCCAGAAGAAGACCGCATGGGAGGGCCGCCTCGCCCGGATGTACCGGACCCCGAACGCGAGCGCGAGGTTGAGGAAGACGAGCCCGAGGAGCGTAGGGTACCCCCCGAAGAAGAAGAGCCGATCGAACGGGAGCGTCGTGAAGAGCAATCCCTCCACGAGCAGCGCGCTCACTCGGTACCGGAAGAGCGACCGGCCGAGGACGTACGTCGACAGCCCCAGCACGACGATGATGAAGCCGAGGTAGATCCGCGCGCCGACCAGCGGTCCTCCGCCGATCTGAACGAAGAAGCCGAGGAGGGGGAACAGGAGCGGGGGGTAGCCGAACGGGACGATCTCGGAGGGGTAGGAGTAACCGATGAACGGGTAGGAGAGTGCGGTCCACGTGCCCGTGTCGCCGCCCATCGGCACCGGCGCCAGGAGGGAGAACCACTCTACGATCGCGGCAAAGACGAGCGCGATCCCGAGGGCAGTGAGCCATCCGGCCCATTCGGGCCCTGGGGTCAGCAGCGTTCCCGCGTACTTCCCGGGCGGGCGCGCCTCCCGCGCCAGGGGGATCGGGTTCTTCGAAGCCGCACGGGGCCCCGGTGCGGTCGTCGAGGCGCCGTGGGGCGGCGACCCAGTGCCCGGCGTCTCGCCGGATGCGGTCATGAATGATGTCCCGGTTCCCCCTCCCTTTCTCCTACGGGTCCGGTTGCGGGGGCGGCGAGTGACCTCCCCTTCATCAATCTATCCGCTCCTCCCGCGCCCTCCCCATCTTGCCTCCGGAGCCGCTCGTCCCCTCCGGTCCGCTCCCTCCTCCCTATTGCTTCAGCCGGGCGACGTTCCGCCACGGGAACCGCGCACGCGCCGCCGGAATTAAATAGCGGCTTCACGCCCGTTCGAATCATGCAACGGACTCTCGTGCTTGGCCTCGATTCGGTCCCGCAAGGGTTCATGTTCGACCGGTTCCTCCCGTCGATGCCGACGATCCGCCGGCTCCTCGCCTCCTCCCGCTACGGGACCCTTCGCAGCACGGATCCTCCGATCACCGTACCCGCGTGGGCCGTCATGTTTTCGGGCGTCGACCCGGGAACTCTCGGCATCTATGGGTTCCGCCATCGGAAGCTGGGTTCGTACTCCGAGATGTACACCCCCTCGTCGTCCATGATCCCCTATCCGCTCCTCTGGGACCTGCTCTCGCGGCAGGGTCGCCGGGTCGCGGTCGTGGGGATGCCGCCGGGGTACCCCCCTCCTCACGTGAACGGGGTCTACGTCTCGGACTTCCTGACGCCGGACCACGCCACCGACTTCGTGTACCCCCCCTCGTATCGCGCCGAGATCGAGGCCGCGGCCAAGGGCGAATACATGTTCGACGTGACGTTCCGGGCCGAGGACCGCGACCGGGTGGAGCGCGAGGTCTTCGAGATGACCCGTCGCCGATTCGAGGTCGCGCGCCGGCTCTGGGCGAAGGAACGCTGGGACCTGTTCGCCCTCCACGAGATCGGGCCCGACCGCATCCATCATGCGTTCTGGAAGTTCTTCGACCCGTCGCACCCGAAGTACGCGACCGGCTCCCCGTTCAACTCTACCGCCGACCGCTACTATCGGCTGCTGGACGAAGAGATCGCTCGCTTCCTCGAGCTCGTTCCCGACGACGTGGCGGTGTGGATAGCCTCCGACCACGGCAGCCAGGCGATGGAAGGCTGTTTCTGCATCAACGAGTGGCTGCTTCGGAACGGCTATCTCGCGTTGAAGGGCCCGCGGCCCCCGCCGGGAACCCCTCTCGACTCCGTCCCGATCGATTGGAGTCGCACCCGCGTCTGGGGGGCCGGTGGGTACTACGCACGGTTGTTCCTCAACGTGCGCGGCCGGGAGCCGGAGGGCATCGTGGCTCCCGAAGCGATCCCGACCCTCGTTCGCGAGCTGGAACAACGGCTCTCCGCGGTCCTGGGGCCGGACGGTCGACCGCTCGGCGTGGTCCTGCTCGACCCCCATCGCGTGTACCGGGAGGCCCGCGGGGACCCGCCGGACCTGATGGCGTATTTCCGCGGACTGCACTGGCGCTCGGCGGGCACGATCGGATACGATGGGCTTTTTCTCTCCGAGAACGATACCGGACCGGACGATTCGGTACACTCGATGGACGGATTCTTCCTCCTCTACGCGCCGCACGACGGCGCGCCGGCCGGGCGGCTCGCCGAACAGTCGATCCTCGACGTCGCTCCCACGCTCATGCAGCGAATGGGAGTGCCGATCCCCCCCCACGTCCAAGGAAAGCCGATCCGCGAGCTACTGGATGTATGAGATTCGCACGAAGGAGGGTCGCATGATCGACCGCTCGTTCACCCTCCGCCGCCCTCCTTCGGAAACACGTTGTGTATCTGTTACAGCGATACCAAGGATCGTCTGTAACGCTCCTGAGCATTTATTTTCGCTCCCCGGCAGCTTATATCGTCTGTCGTATAACCGCGGCCGGTGTCGTCGTCCGGGTCGGCGCCCATGATCGGCGCGTCCGCATGGAGCGTTGCTGTGCCGCGAGTCGAACGACCGCGGGTTTCGGTGATCCTTCCCACGCTGAACGAGTTCGGGAATCTCCCTCGGACGCTCGCCTCGATCCCCTTCGCGGAGCTCTCGGCTCGGGGCTGGGACGTTCGACCGATCGTCATTGACGGTGGCTCCACGGACGGGACGGTGGAACAGGCCCGCGGGCTTGGCCTCCCCGTCCTGCATCAGAAGAGTCGCGGGAAGGGCGGCGCGATCCGGGAAGCCCTCACGCACCTTCAACGCGAAGACGTTCGGTTCGCGGTCGTCATGGACGCGGACTGCACCTACCCCGGCGAGGCGACGCTCTCGCTGCTTTCGCTCCTCGATTCGGGCTGCGACCTCGTGGTCGGCGTCCGGCAGAACCACCGCAAACCGCACGGCGTCCGCGAGTACGTTCACCGCTTTGGGAACGCGATGCTCACGTACGTCGCGAGCGCGCTCGGACGCGAGCTCATCCTCGACCTGTGCAGCGGATTCTGGGGAGTCGACCTCTCGACGTGGTCGGATTCGGGGCTACGAGCCACCGGCTTCGAGATCGAGTCCGAGCTGTTCCTGAAGAGCCTCCTCTCGGGCTACTCCGTCGCCCAGATCCCCATCCCCTACCGTGCCCGCGCCACGGGGACCAAGCTGCGGACGGTCAACGACGGGGCCCGGATCCTCCTCTCGATCCTCAGCGCCATGCGCTTCCGCCGCGGATTCCTCTCCCCGAACAAGGGACCGGAGTCGAGCCTGATCCGTTCGATCCTCGCGGTCTGCTTCATTCAGGGAAGCGGCCGCTTGCTCGTGCTCACCGAGGCGGGTCGACTTCCCGACGCGCGCCGCATTTCCCAGCAGCTCGAGGCCGGCGGTATTCACGCCGAGGTCGAGGTCGTCCCCGGGCCCGGGATCTCGAGCACGCCCCGGAGCGTCGTCGACTCGATGGTATCGCGCTCGCACGAGCATCAGATCCCCGTGGTCGCGCTCACGGAGTCCCGCCACCCGAGCGCGCCTCCGAGGGCGAGCATGGTCCTCTTGCCGAACACCCAGCGAGTGATCGGGGTCGGACTTGACCTCGCCGGGGTCGGGGCCGGCAGGAACCACCGGATGCTGGCGATGGACCGTTCGGGGGCCACGACCGAAGGGTTCTCGATCCTTTCCCAGCGCCCGGCCGACCATCCGGTGGGCGCCTTCGCATCGCTCCGCGCCGCGCTCGACCCTTCGGTACAGGGCACCGTGAAGTTCCTCGGCGCGAACCAGATGGGACTCCCGCTGAGCGTCCTGCGGGTCGGTCGAACAGTCGAACCCGCCCCCTCCCTCCGAGACCTCGGACTCTCCGCGAAGCCGAAATAGAGTCGTTCGTTCGCCCGGTCGCGGAGGAGCATCCCCGGACCCATGGCGGCCCCCCTCGAGCCCACCGGCGTTCCGGCCCCCGTGCGCGCCGAAGTTTCCTCCGAATCCGAACCCGGGACGTTGCGTCCCGGGTCGGGAACCGCGGTCGCTCTCCGTGACCCGGTCGAGCTCATGCGGTCCGTTGCGAGCGGGATCGATCGGACCGGTCCGGTCGCGGTCGCTCACGATCTCGGAAGTGCGAGCGCAGCGGCCGCGCGCCGCTACGCGGAGATCCTCGGGCGGGAGGGAGTGGAAGTCTACGCCCTCGGCGAGATGCCGGTGCCCGGTCTGACGTTCACCATTCGCCGCCTCCGCGCTCGCGCGGGCGTATGGGTGAGCTCCGCGCCGCGCCCGGCCCATCGCGCCGAGGTCCGCATCTTCGGACCCGATGGGACGGAGATCTCCCCGGACTCACTTCACGCCGTCGGCCTGCGGCCGCCGATTCCCGCGCTCGGGGGGGGGATGCCGTCGCCCAGGGTCGCGGCGTTCCCCGGCGGGCCTGCCGCGGCCGAACGGTATCTGGACTCGATCGTCGACCAAGTGGACCGCGCGGCCATCCGAAAGGCCGCACTGCGCGTGGTGCTCGACTGCGATCACGGTTCGAGCGCGATCGTAGGCCCGTCGCTACTGGGCACCCGCCTCGGCTGCCGGGTCACCACGCTCCGTACCGATCCCCCGGAACGTGTCTCGGGGCCCCGGTCCGAACCCCGGGAGATGGACCTCCACGAACTCGCGCGGGCCGTGACCGGAGCCGGGGCCGCCGTCGGATTCGCGCACGACGCGGATTCCGACCAAGTGACGTTCGTGGACGAAACCGGCGCGTCGGTGGACGGCGCGATCGCGCTCGCACTGTTCGCGCGGGAGACGCTCCGCCGGCAGCCCGGCGCGACGATCGTCACGAGCATCGGGTCCTCCTCGGCGGTCGAGGAGGTGGTGGGAAAGGCGGGGGGCCGGTTGGTCGTCACCCGTTCGGGCCCCGCCGCGATCGCCTTCGCCATCGCGGAACATCATGCGGCCTTCGGCGGGGAGGAGGACGGGCGGTTCGTCTGGCCCGAGCACCAGAACTCGCCCGACGGTCCGATGAGCTCGGCGCGACTGATCGAGCTCCTCGTGCGGGAGGGTCGCCCCTTATCGACGATCGTACAAGAGCTCCCTTCCCGCACCGTTCAGCGGAAGGACGTCCCGCTTCCGGATGGGGTTCGCGCGCCGGTGATGGAACGGGCGGCTTCGCGGCTCGCTCGAGAGGCCACGCGAACGGTCACGATCGATGGTGTGAAGGCGTTCTTCCCGGATGGCTGGCTCTTGCTGCTCCCGCACGAGGGCGCGCCGGTCTGCCAGGTCTCCGCCGAGGGCCTCTCGGCGGACCGCGCGGAGGCCCTGCTCTCGATGGGGGCGACGCTGGTCCACGACCTGGTCGCCGCGCTGAGCGAGGAGGCGGGTTCGGGCGACCTCTGGTGCGACCCGGCCTGACAGCGGCTGGGTACGGTCCGGACCTCGCCACGCCCTTCCAAAGTCCCCGCGCTGCGAGCGTCTCCGGGTCCCCGGCTCCCGTCCGTGGGCACGTTCCTACGGGGTGCGAGACTCGAAGCCGGAGTCGCTGCCGTGCTCGCGCCGCTTTCCCTACTGTCGACCCACCGGCGGAGAGGATCCCCCGATCGATTCACGAGGACGGGCCGGTGGAGGATCCCCGGATCCGGCTACCGACGGCGTGCCGAGGTGGCCCGCGCTCCGTCGGTCGACGCCGCGGAGTACCGTCGGCGGCCGTGCACCGCGCGGAGGCCCCGCTCAACGCTGTACACCGCGCTCCCGGCGACGATCCCGAGGAGAGCGATCAGTAGCCAGGAGTGGCCGAGCAGGCCGAGCGGCGAGGCGGGTGGGCTCGAAGCGGACGGTAGCCCTGGGGACGGCGGGGTCGTCGCAGGGGCGAACGTGACGTTGAGGAGCCAGCCGCCGCCTGAGACCACGATGGTGCCGCTCGGGACTTCCGCCGCGTACCCGGCTACGGCCGAGAGCGAATAGGAGTAGGTTCCGTTGCGAAGGACGAAGCCGACCGGCTGGTCCCCGTGGGAGGAGTTGTCGGTCCCACTGCTGATCGCCACCGACCAGGTAACGTTCGCCGGAAGGCCGTGCGGGAGGAACTGGACGGGGTAGGCGCCCGGCCCCGGGG
>DAIDCO010000059.1 GCA_027309555.1 bacterium | reverse complement strand
CGTACCGGACCCGACACCTGTCGCAGGGTGGGTCAATAATTTCGGGAAAGGCGGGGCCAGAGTTTCGGGAACCCACACATGCTTAGGAGCTGAAGGGAACGTTCTGCCTCTTCTTGTGGAACGAGTCCGCAAAGCTCGTCCTTGATCTCGCGGATCATGTAGTCGACCGAATAATTCCGGAGGGCCGCGAGCACTTCCCGTTCGGTCGCTATGGGGCCCCGTGACATCTCAGCGATTCTCCGCATCGCCTGGATCAAGTCGCGGGGAGTGTGCCTCGTGTTCTCGAGGATTGTCTTGACAGTAGGCTGACCGTGAACTACTTCCTTGGGCAGGAATGCATCAAAGACGTTCACCTGCTCCTTCAAGGACACGTACGCACGCAGATTGATCAACTTGACGAGGTTGGTGGAATAGACTTCCCGCGTAGATTGGTACCAGTCTAGTGTAACCGAGTTGTCTTGCCGAATCTTGTTCTTATTCGGGTCGGAGACGGTCGAACAGGTCTGTCCGGCAGAGTACTACAATTCGCGCAGCCACACCCGAGTCGCGAAGCCGTCGATTCATCCTGTCCGCAGCCACAACGAGCGCGGCCAGAGCGTCGTATTGTTTGCCTCGCCTCGTTAACACATCGTCCAAGCCATCGACGAAGAGTAGATGGGTCCCGGAAACTCGCGTTTTGTAGCAAACATCCTGGAGAGTCCGAAGGAGCAGCCGGGTGTCGGCGGGTCCGCGTTCGGCTTCCGAGGTAGCCCCGAACTGAAACACCTGAGGGATCCCGAGCTTGAATTGCTTCGAGGTCGTTTGCTTTACGAGTTGAGTGAAATCGGTGCTCGGTAGCAATCCAAGCTTCGTTAGCGCGGCAGCAACCTCGCGGTGAGTTGGTTTCCCTGACGAACTGCTCCCGGGGTCTTTGTTGAAGCTCTCAATGAGGGCAACCAAGAGGAGGAGCTCCCAGTGGCTTGGGAACCTGATTTCCGGAGCCTCCGCACCAGGCAGCAGGCCAGTGAAAGAATCATATGGGAACGTCCCGAGGGGATAGCTGCTAACGAATAGTTTCTCCTTGAGCTTCGAAAGCAGTTCGATTCGGGATGCTATCGCAGATTTTCCGGAGCCTTTCGGGCCAAGGATGAGGAACTTCGACCCAGTCATGACTTGGTCGACATATCCGAACGCGTCGAAGAACCCTTCAAGAAGGAGCTCGGGCCGAGTTGTGCGCTCCTCTTCTGCAGCAGCCAGCCCGAAGTCGATATTCTTGATGCTACGCTCGGTAGATCGCATCGGCTGATTCCTCTCCGAGGGATTCGGCTAAGGTGGCTCGGTCCAAAATGGTGTCGCTCAGCGGGCCCGACTATGGGTCTCAGGCCATCTCCCAACAACGCCGCATGTTGAACACCGTCCTCCGGCTCACCCCGAGCCTCTTCGCGACCTCGGTCGCGCTCCCCTTGAACGGGTCGGGGTCGACGTAGTGCTTTGCCCGCCCACCGACCGCCGCCAGCCCAAGCACCCGTCCCGCCTCGACCCGGTTCGCCTCCTTGCCGAGGCCGACGATTTTGGACTTGCGGACGAGGACTCGACGGCGGGCCATGTGGCCCTCGCCATCGAACCCGCACTTTCGATCTCGGTGCCGAACAAACGCTTCGAGGACTGAGCCCCAGGACCGCTGTCGGGGAAGTCGCATCAGCTTCGCTCTGGCTCCTTCGTCCGAGGTCGGGACGAACGCCACCAGCTCCGAGCGATCCTCGGTGGGGTCAGGTGAGGGTTCGAGAAACCTCGCCGTCAGGAACGTGAACGGTTGGATCGGACCAATCTTCCGAACGCGGGGCAAGAGGGCGGGCGAGGAGAGCGAGAACTGCGCGGTCGCGGAAATGCCCGCGTAGAGGTCGGCTGCCCCCTCCTTGTCGGTCAGGATCGCCTCCCATACCCCCGCAACGAACTCCTCCCTCTCCCCTTGTGCTTCGAACCCGCCGAGACCGTGGTCCGAGGCTCCCATCGACTTGCCCGTCCGAAAGACGCGAGCGCGAGGTGCTGTAACGCTTCGGGGCTCTTGGACCGGCCTGTCTGACGGAGCCTAGCGCCCAGAGTCTCGACAACGTTACAGAACCGGGGGTGGACGACGATTAAGTAAACGGACTACTATCATGGAACACCCCCCTGAGGGAGAACATGGCTGTGCGCGAAGAGCGCCAGCCTGGGCCGAACCGGGTACGGTCGCAGGCCGGAACGACAGTTTCGGGTTACCGGTGGGGGTGTGTCGAGCATCAACTGTTCGTGTTTCCAGCCTTTGAACCGAGAGGGAGGCTGGGGCCGATTCCGGCTCAAGTAGATTCAAACATCGTGTGCTCAGGCTGGGTTGCTACTGGCGCGTCCCCGGACATCCCTGCCGGTCAGTTGCACTCCGGCCAAGTCGACTGTGCTGTTTACCGGCTCACTCAACTGGTTTACGACTTCTGGTTTGGCTCTATGGCTCACAGGGAGTGAGGACCTTGGACCATACCGAAGGGAAAAGAACGGAATGAATCGAGAGAAGAGGCGAGCAATGGGAAGGGGACTGCGGAAGGGAGTACTGGTGTTTGCGTCGTTGACTGTCCTGCTGATGGCGCTTCCGAGTATGGCTGCCGCATCCACCGCGGAGGCCCTCGACTTCCACTATGTGTGTGTCCTGGGGAACTTCATCGGATCCGGCCAGTGGTGGACTCCGGTGATTCTCCTGGATTCTCCGTACCTTGGGTCCGCGGCCGGATCCAGCTCAACCAGTACGGGGTTCAGTTTGAGCTTCTTCATAGGGACCTATTCCACAAGCACTACGACGTCTAGTGAAGCCTCCGCCGTCAACGGGGACTCCGTGGGCGTCTTTCAGCTGGACGATTACAAGATGTACTACGTTACGACGAGGGCTGAGCCCGGCCCTGGCCAGAACTGCCAACCTCCAGGGGACGGCACTACGGCGCTGATGACCGGCACGACCGGCCACTGGTACGAGACGTCGATCATGGTGAACGGGCCCGGAACCTACCAAAACGACATCAACAATCAGATTACCCAGGTGAAGAACGTCCCCGGATTCCAGGGGAACTCTGGGGTCGACTTCAATAACATGTATCAGACGGAAAAGGGTAATGTCCTCGTTTGCGATCCTCCGTACACCCAGGCAGTCTCGAATTCGCAGGAGGAGTCCCTCAGTCTGAGTGTTGCAATCTCCTACGGCTCCGTCAGCACGAGTGCCGGCTTGACCATGAGTTCCAGCGCCTCGAACGCGTTTAGCTACACGTTCGATCACGCGGGCAACTATGACTATTATAGCTTGGACGGATCGTCCAGCAACGGCGGCTGGGCATTCGATTATTCCGGGAATCCCTGCTAGTTGGGCCGAAGCATGCGGCGCGATTGGGCGGCCGTGGTATTGTTTGGCGTTGTTTTTGCCGCCTTGATAGGGGGCATCGCGGTATACGACTGGTGGACCGCGGCTCATCCTACTCCCGAGGTACAGACCGTTATCCCGAACAGCGGCCAGTTCGCGAAAATGCCGCTCGGACCCCTCTACGCACCCTACTCGGGAGATATTTACTCGACATCCGTGAGTTTCGACGCCGGCTGGGGGAACACTCTTGCAGGCGCATGGGCCTCCGCCGGCGGGCCAGGGAGCATGTTCGTGGTGGCCCAGCCGGACCTGGGCGTCTTCTATTCTTCGTTCTGGGCCCACACGTTCGCCCACTACATCTACGATGACATCAATACCACATCCGACCAGTTTCGTGTCAACCTGGCCCCGGGAAGCTACATGATCATCTTCTTCGACTTGACCTTCGTAAAGGTGACCGTCACGGTGACTCAGAGCATCGTCGATTCCCCAGCGTAGAACGACGGCATCGAGTCGACCACCGATGAGCGACGACGCATCGGAAGCGAAGAGACTCCGGAGCCAGATTGTCGAGGCCCGACATTACGTCGTGGTGTGAACCGACCTGCGCTCGGATTCCGCTGACGTCACTTTCCAAGATGCTCGAACCGCCGGGCGCATCGAATCTGTCCCGGCCCGTGGCCCGTCGGCCCCGGCGGGTTTCCGGACCCGCCCGAAAGCGCGTGCGGGCCGGACCTCGGGGGAGCCCTCCGCGAGCGACTCCGCCGGTCGCCGGCCCGATAGCGATCCCCTTCAGCGAGACCGCACTTCCTCGTAGATCCCTCTCAGCCGCTCCCCGACCGAACGATACGAGACGGAGCGCACGACGTCGGGATGGGGCTCCCGGGGTCGCGCATCCATCGCGGACCGAAAAGCCGTCCCCATCTCCTCGGGTCCTCGGGTGGGATCGAACCAGAAGACGTTGCCATCGTCCCGTCCGTAGATCTCGGTGAACGGTTCGATCCGGGGAAGAAGCAGCTGGGCCCCTCGGAGGTACGCCTCCATCGAAGGCGCGTGGAATCCTTCGACGGTCGAGGTCACCACCAGAACCCGGACCGACCGGTAGAGCTGATCGAGCGCCGCTTCGGAGAGGTCGTGCAGTGGAACGAGGTTCCCCGTGCTCTCGGGAAGCGCGCTACGCTCGACCCGCATCGCGAACTTCTGCTCAGGAAATCGCGCAGCGAGCGAAAGGTAGGCGCGGGGGTTCTTCCGGTCGTCCCAGACGCCGACCCAAAGGGCGTCGTAGAGCTCTTCCCCGCGGGGCGCCGCGATCGCCTCGAACGCCATCGGCGCCGCGCGGAGCTTGTCCCGGTACTCCGGGAACGCGCGACCGATCTCCCGCGCCCCCGATTCCGTCAGCGCGACAACCCGCTTCGCACGTCGCAACGAAGCTCGCACCGCGCTCCGACGGAATCGGCCGGGGAGTCCCCCCGTTTCCCGGAACGCGTACAGGTCGAAGACCGTGGCCACATCGACCCCGCGTCGGGCACCGTGAGTCGCCTGGTGCACGACAACCTCGTCCTCCACCGAATATCCCCCCAGGGCCGATCGCAGAAAGGGGGCGATGAATCCCCCGATCCGAGCTCCGTAAGAAGTGGGCTGTGCGTAGGGTTCCGCTTCGATCCCGACGCTTCGAGCGGCGAGGAGCACGCTCTGAGCGTAGGTGAAGGCGCTCCGGGAGCGGCTGCCGGTCCACCCATCGCTGGCCACAGCGAGCCGTAGCGGCCTTTCGCGGGTCGTCACGGCTCACCGTCTTGAGGCGGAAGAGGGAACCATCGGCGACGAGCGCGGTGCCGGCCGAAGTCCCTATCCCGCGGACTCACGAATACACGTCGAGTTCCGGGCAGAGATTAGGACTCTGGACCTCCGTTCGGGGCTCCCCACCGGACTCGCTCGCCTCTCTTCTTCGCCCCGACCCGTCCTCCACGGCCCACCGATCCCCGATCACTCGCGCGGGGCCGCGACCCAGCGCGAGAGCCGGGGGAACCTCGCGCGACCGGTCCTCCAGATCCAGTGATCGACCGCCACGTACGTACCGGCGCCACCGAGGTAGAGGACCAGATAGACGAGAAGGTACAGGGGGTGGGGGCCCACGTCGGTTCCTCCCGGGACGCCGAACGTGCTGAGCCACTGGGTCAGCAGGAACACGATCGAGGCGAGTCCCCCGACCACGCAGGCGAGGCGGGTCGTGACCCCGAGGAGGAACGCGACCGCGAGATACGCGGTGAGGAAGGCGGTGATCGCGGCGAAGATCCCGGGGTGGGCCGCGACGAAATTTGCCACGCCGGGCCCCCCGAGCGACGTCGGCGCGAACGAGAGAGCCACGCTCTCGAACGTAGGAAAGAACCGGTTGCTCGGGTCCACGATGAAGACGAGGTTCAGCGCCCAGATGGCTCCCATCCCGACGCGGAGGAGGTCGATGGCCATCCCCCGGGGATCCCGGCGCCAAAGCTCGTGGAGGCGAACATGCCAGGGCCGGAGCGGGCCCTTGCCGGCCGGGGAAGAGGGCGACGTTGGGGATGCGGCGTTCACCATCTCCTCCCGCGACACGGCCGAAGGGGGAAAGCTCTTCCCCGAATCGGGAACATTCGGCCGAGCGCGATTGCGTCGAGGAGCGACGGACCGCGGGGGAGGAGCGTGGCTCCCGCGATTCGCCGAAGGTCGGGGCTCGCCCGCCGCGCGACCGGTGCCGGGCGGCTCTGCCCCACCGTAAGACCGCTTCGGCCATGGACCGGGTGGTGGCCTGCCGTGATGTCGAGCACGTTAGGCAGGTTCCGAAACGGCCCACGTTCGCCAGGGACGCGGCGCCGGTCGGAGCAGGCGCTCGGCCTGAAGGCATCCGGTGACCCCGGCGACGCAAGGTAGATGCGCTCGGGGTTTGCTCCCCGGAGCGGCGACATGGGCCCGGTTTCCCCCCTTTCGAGCGAGGTCAGAGAGCCCTCCTCTCTGTCCGTGCCTACGACGGCGCTCGGCCGGGGGCTCCACGTCGCGGTCGGAAGTCGGGTCGCACTCCGCCGGTGTGCCGACCCCCTAGAACGCTCCCCCCTCGTTCCCTTCCGGGTCGCTTCGGCGGAATCGAGGGTTCGGTGAGCGCCGCTCCCACCGACCACCTGGCCAACGAGCGCACCTTCCTTGCCTGGGTCCGGACCTCGGTGACGATCATGGCCTTCGGCTTCGTGGTGGCGCGCTTCGGCCTCCTGTTGCGGGAGTTCGCCGGCAGCACCGGAGGCTCGACGGTGCCCGCTCCGGTCTCGGAGGGGACGGGCGTGCTGCTCGTCCTCGCCGGCTCGGCGCTCCTGGTACTGGCCTTCCTGCGGTTCCTCACCACCCGCTCGGACCTCGAGGCGGGGCGGTACCGCGTGCACTCTGCGCTCGAGTGGGCACTGACCTTCCTCATGGTCGCGGTCGGCGGGGGCCTCGCGGCCTATTTGCTGCTGACCGGGTGAGCGAGCGACACTTCAGACCGCCGACCTCGCGTCCCCGCTCGCCTCTTCGCCGGCTCCTTTCGGTACGGGGGAGGGGCCGGCGAGGGCGGTCCCACGGGAAGAGGCTCGACCCGAACGGACCTTGGCTCACAGGCTCTGTGGGCGGTCGGAGGCCGAGGCACCGGGCCGCATGGAGTCGGGAAGTTCGACACAGACCACCTCACCGCGAACCGTGACCTCGGCCCGCGCGGAGATCGTGGCCTCCACTACCACCCTGCGGCCGGCGATCGATTTCACGCGCCCGCGCACGACGAGCTCGGGCCCGAGCGGGGTGGGACGGAGGTAGTCGACGTGCAACGAGGCCGTGACGAACCGGTGCGAAGGCAGGGAGCTCATCTCCCGCTGCTCGGCCCGATAGGCCGCCGCCGCAGCTGTCCCCGTGGCATGGCAGTCGATCAACGACGCGAGGACTCCTCCGTTCACGAATCCGGGCATCGCGGTGTGGAACGGCTTCGGCGTGAACCGGGCGAGACTCTCCTCGCCGGCCCAGTAGCTCTTGATCTGGTGGCCGTCCGAGTTCAGGCGGCCGCATCCGAAGCAATGCGCGAGATCGTCGGGGTAGTAGTCCTGGAACGCCTTCATGACAGGACGCCCGAGGCCCCGCATCGGATGAGGTGTTCGTCGGAGGGGTCGGAATCTCGGGACCGGCCGTGAAATGGCCCTCGCGCGCGGCCCTCCTCGACTCGGTCGATAGCACGCGCTGGGCCGGTGTCTCCGCGAAGGAACGCCGGGCGGCTCGAGGGTTCGGGGAAGAGGGTCTCGGGATCGACCGTGGCGCCGGGACACGGACGCCCCCATGCACGGGTCCGTCGTGACCTCACTCCGGGCGGCGCGTCGGGTGCCCCTAGGAGTCCGGGACCCCGACCTGTGGAGACCGAGGGAGCGATCCCCGGGCCATTCGATCTCAGTGGGAGAGTGCTCGTTCGAGGAGCGACCATCGGGGGGGATCGAGCGTCTCCTCGGCGAGCCGCCGGGCATCTGAGAAGCGGTTCGGAGGGGGGTCGGTCCGCATGCCGGAGAGGAGCACGACGAGCTCGTTCGGATTCAGCGCCGGTAGGGTCCACCGCATCCACTCCTCGAATCGGGGGAGGGGGATGGTGTTGTAGAACTGGGCGCGCAGGGTCCGCAGCTGCTCGTCCGAGAAGCGTTCCCACATGACCGGAACCAGGGTCGCCTCCTCGTTGTTCAGGTGAGCGAGATAGAGGGCGAACAGGTCATTGGCCTCGAGGGTCAACCGGTCTCCCACCTCGACGCGGCGCGCCGGCTCCGAAATCGCGAGGAGCTCGTCGCACGTCCGAGCGATCCCCCCCACGCGCTGGGCGATCTCGTGATGTTCCTTCATCATCAGGTCCACGACGTCCGGGTCGAACGGGCGCACGGCGGAGAAGAAATCCCGCTCCTCGTGACGGGAGTGGGCTTGAAGCAGGCAGAGGATGCAGCTCGAGACCGCGCTCGTAAGATCGGCCCGAAGTTGGATCGCGACCGCGTTCGACTCCGCGAGGTTCGTGAAATCGACGACCCCGAGACGCAGGCCGAGCTCGTAGACCATCGAGCGGATCCCCTTGTGGATCGGGCGAAAGAGGTTCTCCCGGGTCGTCATGGCACGCGATGCTGGGTCGGTCACCCTCCGAAGGGAATAAAGATTCGTCGGGTCGACCCGGAGGGGCCCCGCTCGAGCGGAGGGAGGGGCCATCGGGACTCCGGACGCCCCGCGCCCCCTCCACCGTCGCGAGTTCCCGGACGGCTTCCCGAGCGATCGGTCACGGGCCGTTCCGACGTTTCGGCAGGGGTGGGCGCGGTCGCGACCCGTTCGTCTCGGAGAAGTCTGGGAGATCGCGGTCCGTCTCCGGTGCGCTCAGTCCGGCCCCTTGGAGCGTTCCGGCCTCGTCGCTAAAGGCGATCAGCCCGGAAGCGGCCGCCGCCCATCGGCTCTCGACCTCCTCCGTCCCGGGCCCGGGATGGGGGGGCCTAGCGAACATCCACACCGTCATCGCGATGTTCGTCCCGACGATGAGCAGGATCGCCGGAAAGAGCAACCGGGAGGCGGCGGAGACCTGCTCCAGCGCGACGATCAAGAGCACCGCCGAGGTCAGTCCGCGGCCGTAGAAGGAGGCGATGGGGTCGGACCAAGCCCTCGGCACGGTCGCCGGGCGGGTCACGGCCGGTACGACCGCTCGGCGCAGGAGGAGGAGGACGGCGACCAGTCCCACGACCGTCGCCCCCACGGGAAGTCCCGGGTTGGCCAAGGAGGCGAAGAGGCCGATCAGGAAGAGGAAGAACGTGCGAAGTACGAAGGCGATCTCGACCTCGACCTTGCGCAAGTCGTTCGAGATCTGGAACGGCCGGGACCGACGCAGGAACCGTCGCACGAGCTCCTCGTTCCCCACGACGACCCCGAAGATGAGCGCCGCGATGATCCCCGAACCCCCCAGGGCCTCGGTCACCGCGTACGTGACGAAGAGGAACCCGAGGGTCGCGAGCGCGACGAACGGCCGGTCCTGCCAGCTGTACAGGAAGAGGAGCCAGATCAAGCCGGCCGCGAGGCCGAACGCGATTCCGACCGGGAGCGGGAGGACCAGCGAGGCGGTGAGGCTCAGGGCAAGCGACGCGGACGAGGGGGCCAGCAGGGCGAGGAGCGTGGTCACGGTCACGACCGCGAGCGCATCCTCGACCGCCGCCTCCAGTTGAAGGAAGCTGCGAAGTCCGGGCGCGAGACCGAGGCGGTTCGCGAGGGGAATGATGACGGCGCCCGAAGTGCACCCGAGGGCAGACCCAAAGAGGAGCGAAAGCACCGTGTGGCCCGGAAAGATGAGAAAGTAGCCCGCCGCGAACAGGACGGCGGAGCTGAGGACGTAGCTCGCCAAGGCGAACAGGAGCGCCGACCCAGCGAGCGGGCGCACGAGAGTGATCCGCAGGTCGATACCGGCATCGAACAGGATGAGGACGAGCGTGGTCGCCCCAAGCACCGGGGCGATCGGGAGCAGCGAACCCGGGGAGAGCAGCCCGAGCAGCGGTCCCGCGATGAACCCGAGGGCGATGAGCCACAGCACGTCGGAGACTCGGAACCGGGACGCGAGCCAATCCGCCCCGAATCCGACGAGGAGGGTTACCCCGAGGAGTAGGACGAGGAGGGTCGTGCCGCTCAGTGACAGGAGGGCCATGCTAGACCCGACCCCGGACCAGGAGGGACCACCTGACCTCGAGGCGCATGGGAGGACCCCACGCCCGGAGGGCTTATCCTCTCCCGGACTCGCGGCTCGGCTCCCGACCGAGGTCGTCTGGCCCTCGGGCCCCGGGGTCGAGCGGACCGATTCGAGCGATCCGGAAGTCCGGCCCCCGACCGGAAACCGTTATTCGGAGCACGCGACATCGATCGACCGAGATGGCAACCCCTGCCCCAAGTGACACCGCAGCGGAGAGCCCGCCGGCCCGGACCGGCGCGGCGTTCGCGTGGATCCGCTACCTGCCACCGGTCCGACTCGCCTGGTTGTTCCTGGCCGGGCTCGGAGCCTACGAGTCGTACTACCTCGCCGGCCTCGGCGCGGCCTCGCTCGTCGCGATCCCCATCGTGGCCGCGATCGTGGACCTCGCCTTCCAGGGGATCCGGTTCACGCGCTGGCGGTTCCCGGACGCCGCGCTCGTCACCGGGCTGTTCCTCGCCCTGATCTTCCCGCCGGTCGCCCCCCTGTTGCTGACCGGGGCGGTCGCTTTCGCTGCGGTCGCCCTGCGGCACGCCCTGCGCTATCGGGGTCGACCGTGGTTCAATCCGGCCGCGCTCGGGGTCCTCCTCGGCACCCTCCTCTTCGGCCTCGCCCCCTCCTGGTGGGTCGGAATCGGCCCCTACGGAGAGATCGCGGTGGTGGCCCTCGGACTCCTCCTCATCGCCCGAGCCCCGCACTCCTGGCGGCTTCCCGCGGTGTTCCTGGCGAGCTATGGGGTCCTTTCGATCGTGCAGCATGTGGTCGTCGGCGCAGCGACCGACCCCCGCCTGCTCCTCCTCCAGGTCGCGGATCCGGCGACGCTCTTCTTTGCGCTGTTCATGGTGCCCGAGCCACGAACGTCCCCGGGCGCAGCTCACCAGAAGGTCCTCTACGCCGGCGCCATCGGTACCGCCGCGGCATTCCTCCCGCTTTTCCTGCCCTCCCTGGGCATCGTCGTCAGCCTGCTGATCGGGAACCTGCTGGCCGTCGCCCTCCGACGCACTCCGGTCGAGGACCGAGTCCCGACCACAGCCCCGACGGAGGCGCGCGGGAGCCGAGCGGCACGCCGCGCCGCGTCCTCCCGAGCCAAGGATCGACGGGCGCCGAGCCGCTGGCCGGCCACCTACCGGGCGGGATCGGCGATCCTGGTCGTCCTCGTCCTGGCGGCAGTGGCCGGTACGAATCCGCTCGGCGCGACGCCCGCGCCTCTCGTGAAGGTCAGCAATCCGGTGAACCCAGGATCGGGGGGCGGAGGGGGGGGCGTCTCGGCCGCGTGCCAGACCGACAATCCGTCCATCCCCGCCTCGGAGCTCGCGACCCTGCACAAGATGCTCGGACCGTCGGTCATCCTCTCCTACAACGCGGGCACGGGCGTCGTGAAGTTCTACGATCCCGTCAATCAGGTCACCGTCACGGAGTACGACCTCTACGAGGACTACGGCTTCGCCGAGTTCAACGGTGACGACTACGCGGTGAGCGGCTGCGCCGCCTGAGCGCGAACCCCCGGTGGGCTGCCCCCCCCCGCCACAATACCATACCTATGGTATATACT
>DAIDCO010000058.1 GCA_027309555.1 bacterium | reverse complement strand
GAGCCGACGGACGTGGGACTGCTCGATGCGATGTTCGGGAGGGCGGTGATGTGACGGTCGGGCGAGCTCCGCCTGAGCGATGTAGAGCTCGTGCTCGAGTCGCCCCACGACTTCCCGGATCTCCGTGAGGGCGGGGGGAAGCTCGACGGCGACGAGCCCGAGGTGGGCTCCCAGCTCGTCGAGCGTCCCGTAGCTACGGATGCGGGCGGAGTCCTTGTCTACGCGCGAACCACCGCTGAGACCGGTCGTTCCATGGTCGCCCGTGCGGGTGTAGAGACGCGGGATACTCTCGCCTCCGGCCTCCACGGGAGCTGGTCCAGGGGGGAGCTGAGACCGTGGACAGGGCAATAGGAGATGTGCAGCACCTCATTATGCTTCGCGTCCTGTCGGCACAGTCGGCAGATGAATCCGCTCCGTTCGCTCCAGGCAATCCCAATCGACTCCATGTTGCAACCCTTCCCCGTACCGAGAGGCTAGCGCCCGAGGAGCCCCCGTCCCTCGCGGTCCACTCGACGACGGCCCGCTCGCCGTCCGTGCGCCGACCGCGCATGATCGCGCAGGGCCGGCACGTGCTCGGCGTGCGTGCGAGCGAGCTCCCGGATCCCGAGGGTCAGGACGAGCGCTACGGCGCCGTCGAGATCCCGGGCATAGCCGTCCTCGACCAGTTCCTCGAGTTCGTTCCGCAGCGTGGTCGGGATCTCGATCGCGGTGTCGGAGGGCTCTCCGGCCTCGCGCACGAGCGCTCGAACTGCGGCGGAACGCGTCGATAGGTCCTGGCTCGTTCGGAACCTCTCGAGGAGCGACTCTTCTTCCTCGGTGAGGCGCACCCCGAGAAAGCGGGTCGCGGGAGCTGCGCGAGTGGTCCGCACGACGTTTAACTAAGATTAACAGATATTTGTATATTGTGCTAATTTTGTTAAACAGCAGGGGGTAGGTGGAGCCGGGTCGTTCGGGTCACCCTACCCCCTGTTCCACAATCCGGGGCCGGGCGCCTTCGACTTCGTCTTCGAGCGTGGTGCCAACGCCTCGACGGGCGCCTTCACCGCAGGCGTAGGAAGAGCTTCTTCCGAGACGGGAAGAGCGGATGCGGCTCCTTACGCCTCAATCGGGGCTTTTTTAACTGCGGACCGGGCTCGACCGAGCTCGTGGTCGGTCCCGGTGGATGCGGTTCCGCGGGCGGACCGCTCCCTCTCTACGCGCGGGGTACGCCGAGGTCCCGCGGCGTCCGGGGCTAGAGGAGAAGATGGCGATCGATACGGGGGACACGGCCTGGGTGATCACCGCCACCGCGCTCGTCATGCTCATGACGCCGGCGCTGGGATTCTTCTACGGCGGGCTGGTGCGCCGAAAGAACCTGGTTGCCACGATCGTTCAATGCCTCGCGATCTTCTCGGTCGTGAGTCTCGTCTGGGCGATCTGGGGCTACACCCTCACCTTCGGTCCCTCGGTCGACGGGGTCATCGGCAATCTCTCAAAGTTCATGCTGGTGAACGTCGGCGCGGCGCCGAACCCCGCGTACTCCTCCTTCATCCCGGAGCTGCTCTACTTCGCGTTCCAGCTCAAGTTCGCGGCCATCACTCCGGCGCTCATCATCGGGGCGTTCGCCGGTCGGGTCCGCTTCAAGTCGCTGCTGATCTTCATCGTCCTCTGGACCACGCTGATCTACGTGCCGATCGCCATGTGGATCTGGAACCCGGGCGGATGGCTCCACCTCTTCGGGGTCGTTGACTTCGCGGGGGGGCTCGTCGTCCACACTTCGGCCGGCGTCTCGGCGGTCGCCGCGGCGATCGTGATCGGCCGGCGTTCGAGCGTCGAGGGACGGGAGAACCGGCCGAACAATGTCCCGTACGTGATTCTCGGCACGGCGCTGCTCTGGTTCGGCTGGTTCGGATTCAACGCCGGAAGCGCGCTCGCGGCCGATGGGGTCGCGGTCAACGCGCTCGTGACGACCAATCTCGCCGCCGCAGCCGCGGGGGTCAGCTGGCTGCTCGTCGACTGGATCCGAAAGGGTCGGCCCTCCGCGGTCGGTATGGCGGTCGGCGCGGTCTGCGGGCTCGCCGCCGTAACCCCGGCGGCCGGGTACGTGAGCGCCTCCGATTCGATCATCATCGGGCTCGTGGCCGGGATCTTCTCGAACTACGTCGCGAATTGGCGGGCCCGCACTCGGCTCGACGACTCTCTGGACGTGTTCGCATGCCACGGGGCGGGCGGCATGTGGGGGACGATCGCAACGGGGCTCTTCGCATCGACCGCGATCAACGCGGCCGGACCGAATGGGCTATTCTACGGGAATCCGCACCAGGCGCTCGTCCAGCTCTTTGGGGTGGCGGTCGTTGCGGTGTTCGCGTTCGTGGGAACGTACGTCTTGCTCCGCGCGATCAATCTGTTCTCCCCCCTCCGGGTGGGACCCGCCGAGGAAGGCAAGGGGCTCGACGCGGCGGAGTTCGGCGAAGAGGCCTACGACCCGGGGTTTCCCGGATCGACGGACGCGGCTCGTCCCGACGCTACCCCGTCCGAAGGGTGAAGGTCGGGGACCTCGGGAGGTCCGGCTACGGGACGGTCGCGATCGTGCCCGTCCGGCCCATGGAGACCTGGAGCTTCCCGCGGAAGTCCTTGACCCAGCCGTCCGTGATGCGAACCTTCTGCCCCACGCTGTAGCGCTTTGTGTCTTCGCCCCAGAGGGTCAGGGTGATCGTCCCGGTCTCGTCCTGGAGGGTCGCGTCGGCCACTTGGGAGGCCCCACGGGAGGTCGTGACGTCCCGCACCGCCGAAATGGCGGTGATGGTGGCTTCGATCGTCGCGTTCTGGTTCGCTCGGAGAGTCGCTATGCCGGTCATATTCCGCGAGCGAGTCAGCCGGGCGGACGTAAAAGAGTCCCCCCTACCCTCGAGACCCCTTCCCCGGGCGGAAGCGAGCCCGGAAGCGCCCCGCGGGGAGGCGTCCGGGACTGCGGGCAAGGTCCACCCCCCTCGATACGGGGAGGTCGTGGTTCTTCCAGGACCTACCGGCGGCCAGTTCCGGTGCGGCTCGCGGGGTCGGCCGGGCGCGGCCGACCCCGAATATGCCAACTAGACGAGCCGGTACTCCCGACGACGCGAGTCGTGGAGCGAAATGGCCTCGAGGACGAGTCCCTGGCGGCGAAGCGACTCGAGCGCGCTCTGGACGGTGCGTCGGGGAAGGCGAGACATCTGCGCAAGCTGGGTCTGGTCGAGCCCGTGGTGGGTCTCGAGCAAGAAGTACAGGAACTTTGCTGCGGGAGGGCCCCGCACGTTCTGATGGTGGCGGATCCGACCGAACGTCTCGCCGCGTAAGCCGAGGCGCTCGGAGGCGAGCGAGGCGACCGCATGCAGTGCGATATTGCCGAGGTTCACTTCCGCTCCAAGCTCGTGCAGGAGCTCGATGTGCTGCGGGTCGACCGGGGCTTCGAAGAGGAGCACCTCGAGCCCGTGCTCGGAGAGGATCGAACGGACCCAGTCCCACTTGATCGACCCGTTCACGTCGAAGATCCCGACGCCCCGACCGGATTCCGCGCCTTCTAGGATCACTCGGCGGGGCTTCTGGGAACGCGCGAACGCGATCTGGGCGTTGGTCTCCCTCAGCGAGAGTTGGTGCTGCGGGTCCTTCTTGCCGACTTCGATGAAGAAGTCCAGGCTTCGGCGGCGAACGGCCTCGGCCAGTCGCTCCGTCTGCTGCGAGGAGAGCTCCAGGACTCCGCTCGAGATCTCGATGATGTCGAAGCCGAGCTCTCGCGACTCGTCGATCATCTGACCGACGTGGTCCTGCGACAGCGCGTACTCGAGCAGGGTCCCACCGGTCGAGACCTCGATGCCGTGCTCGTGGTAGGTACGGATCCGTTCGCGGACCCGGTCCCTCGTCAGAAGCAGCGGGAGGCCCCAACCGATCTTGACCACGTCAATGTACGGAGCGAGGTAGGCGAGCTCGCCCGGGTCGAGGGCGTGCAGCCGGTCGAGTACGTGCGTGATCCCATTCTGGCGCGGGCGGTTCACCCGCGGGGGTTCCGTGGGGAAGAAGGTGAGCTTCGATCGCGTCGGAGCAAGACTGGCCGACACTTTGGACCGCTCCACGCAGGAAAGGGCTAACGCCGATTCCCAGTATAAATGCGTGACGCAAGGGGTGCGACCTCGGCGCCTCCTCCCGATGACGGCCTCGTCCCTCCGCTCCCTTCGGGTCGGAACCGGGGGAAGGAGCCGGCTCAGATGGGTGGCGCGACGGAGGGGCGGCGGGACCGAGACCCGGCGTAGGGACGCCTGGATCCGGAAGAGTAGCTGGGTCGGTTTCCCTACCCCCTTTCTTTCCACACGCGCCGAGAAGGCCGAGCGAGTTGGGCCGGGGCGGTGGTCCCGGAGCGGCCCGAGATACTCTCGCCCTGCCGGGGCACGGCAGGGATCCCCGGCGAGAGGCGTCGCTCGGGAGTAGAGCGCAGGGCGGTCGCCCGGAGGCTGGCCGGCCACGGATACCCCCTGATCGATAACAGCCGAGAGGTGGGGCCGTTGTGAACGAGGATGGAGCGCGTCTTCACCCCGGCCGGAGCGGGGGGGCGAACCCCCACTCCGCTCGCCGGGAGGTCGCTCGTCGGGTCGGTCGGGGTGAGGCGGTTCTATACCCCATCGGCTTCTTCCTCGGCGGGCTCATCGTGCCGACCTGGGGCCTCATGCTCGTGCTGCTCCGGACGGGGGGACCGCGGCCGAAGGGCCGGGGCCGTCCCAGCCCCACCGGTCGGTAGGGGAGATCGGAGGGAGGCGCTATCCGCGACCCACCCGCGCTATCCGCTGCCGGCCGCACCTCGCCTTCGAGGAGTGCTACTCGCGTGCCTCGCCCGATCGGGAGGGCAGGTTCCCCGAACGACCCGCAGCCGGGGGGCACACCGGCCCGGGCGGACTCGCCGTCCCCGCCTCGCGAGCGCATAGACCTCTCCCTCCTCGTCCGACACTACCCGATACCGTTCTTCGCGATCGCGGGACTCGTCGTGGGCAGCATCCTCCGCTACCTGACTCCCCTACCGAGTTACGGAGCCTGGACCTGGCTCGCGACCCTCCTCATCGGAGGAACGCCGCTCGTCTACCACACCGTACGTCGACTCTGGCACGGCCAGTTCGCGTCGGATATCGTCGCGAGCCTCGCGATCGTCGCAGCAATCGCGCTCGATCAGGCGTTCGCCGGCGTCATCATCGTCCTGATGCAATCGGGCGGGGAGGCGATCGACTCCTACGCGTTCCACCGCGCCTCCTCTTCGCTCCGAGAACTCCTGAAGCGCGCCCCCCGCAGCGCGCGTCGCCGACGTGGAGAGGAACTGGAGGAGGTCCCCGTCGATGCGGTGCGGGTCGGCGACCTCCTCCTGGTGAGGACGGGAGACATCCTGCCCGTGGACGGCATCGTCGCCGGACCCGAGGCGCTGATCGACGAGTCGACCCTCACGGGCGAGCCGCTCCCCCGGCGCCGAGGCGCGGGCGAGCGCCTCCTGAGCGGTACCGTCAACGTCGGGCCGCCCTTCGACCTGACGGCGGCGCGCATCGCGGGTGAGAGCCAGTACGCGCGCATTGTCGCATTGGTTCGTTCGGCCCAGGAGCGTAAGCCGACGATCCAGCGGCTCGCGGACCGGTACGCGATCTGGTTCACTCCCCTCACGCTCGGGGTCGCGGCGATCGGCTGGTTCCTCACCGCCTCCCCCCAGACGGCCCTCTCCGTCCTGGTCGTCGCCACGCCCTGCCCGCTGATCATTGCGACGCCGATCGCGGTCATCGGCGCGGTGAACCGTGCCGCGGACCGCGGCATCGTCGTGAAGAGCGGAGGCGCGATCGAGGAGATCGGCCGCGCCCAGGTCGTGCTGTTTGACAAGACCGGTACCATCACGTCCGGGCAGCCCGAGGTCGAACGGGTCGTCGAGTTCGGCGAGGGACCGACCGCCCCGGAACTCCTCGGCGCGGCCGCGGCTCTCGAGGAGCTCTCCTCGCATCCGCTCGCGGCCGCCGTCGTGCGGGGGGCGCGTGCGGCCGGTCTTCTCTGGCCGAAAGCGACCAACGTCGAGGAGGTGCCGGGCGCCGGCATGGAAGGGCGCGTCGACGGCGCTCGAGTGCTGGTGGGCTCGCCGTCCCTCCTTCGCCGTCGTACGGGCCTCGCGCTCGACCGAGAGTGGGACCTTGTCCGCCAGCGGGCGGAGCCGCGAGGCCGGATGGTCTCGTTCATCGCCATCGATGGGCGCCCGGCCGGCGCGATCCTCTTCGCGGACCGGGTACGGCCCGGCGTGTCCGAGATGATCGGGCGATTGCGGGGCCTCGGGACCCAGCGCATCGTGCTGCTGACGGGAGATAGCCGGGCCAACGCCGAAGAGGTCGCCCGGGCCGTCGCGATCCCCGAGTACCACGCCGAGCTCTCGCCCCAGGAGAAGGTCGACCAGGTTCGCGCCTACCGCCGCCGGTTTGGCTCGACCGTGATGGTGGGCGACGGCGTGAACGACGCGGCGGCGCTCGCGGCGGCATCGGTGGGTGTGGCGATGGGCGCCCGGGGCGCGGGGATCTCGGCGGAGGCCGCGGACGTAGTCCTGCTCGTGGACGACGTCTCGCGAACCGCCGATGCGATCTCCCTCGGGAAACGGATGGTGCGAGTGGCGCAGCAGGGGATCGTCTTCGGGCTCGGGGCAAGCTTCGTCCTGATGGCCATCGCCGCGAGCGGCCACATCCTGCCCGCGGTCGGGGCCCTTCTGCAGGAGCTGATCGACGTGGCGGTGATCTTCAACGCCCTCCGGGTGCGCTGACTCGCGCCGCCCGGGCCGGCCGCCGTCTCGGGCGGCCCTTGGTGCGACCTTCCTTCCGCACGCTCCAGATCGATTCGAGGGGCCACGAGCGGCCGAAGCGGGTACCGTTCTCGGAGAGGTACGTCGTCCGCGCGGCGGGGTCCGGTCGAGTCTCGAGAAGCCGCTCGACCACGAGCCCGCTCGCGCCGAATAGCTCGACCCACCTTCCGAGCGGGAGCCGGAACTCGATGGGCTCCTCCCGGCCGAGGTCGATCCGATGCATCCCGAAGTACGGCCGGAAGAGCTGCGGCACCATCCGATCTCGCCGGACGTCGTACGCGAGGATCCCGAACGGGTTTCCGGTGGCGAATATGAGCCGACCGTGCCGCCGGAGGACGCGCGCGCACTCCGGGACCGTCCGCTCGGGATCCCCGAACGTCATCGCTCCCCAGTCGGAGAAGACGAGGTCGAACACGCCGTCGGCGAACGGGATCCGCTCGGCGCTCCCGCGCACGAGCGGAAACCGAACTCGCGCCGTACGCTGGAGGTCGCGCGCGCGCCCCAGCTGCCCGTCGGACAGGTCAAGTGCCGTCGGGTGGGCCCCGCGGCGAGCGAGGGCGATGGACCATCGGGCCGCGCCACAGCCGAGCTCGAGTAGTCGCAGGCCGCGGACCCCGCCGAGCAGTCGGAGCCGGGATTCCGGGACCCGCCAGAGTCCCCAGGCCATCGCCCGCGGCCCCCCGAGCGAGCGCGCGTGCTGACGGTCGTACGCGGCGCACTGGCGGTTCCAGCGCTCGAGATTGAGGCGAACGGAGGACGGCGCCGGGCGTCGTCGGGGGCGGGGCCGTGGGTCTCGGGAGGGCGCCATCGGCGCTCGCGACCCCGGGCCGGTTTAAGGCTCTTGGCGTACCGCGTGGCGACGTTGCCGGCCGTTATCTAGCCGAAGTGTCTCCCGACTCTCCGGAGGTCGTTTCCCGAGTGCTCGGCTCCGAAGGTTCGATCCCGGGAGCGGTCGCCGAGTTCCGGGCATTTCTCGCGGGCGATTGGCGCGCGTGGGTCGGGCACGCACCCGAGGTGGCGACCTGGGTGGGGTACCCGGGGTTCAACGATCGCTGGACGGACGACTCCCCCGAGGGGATCGCCGCGCGTCGTCATCAGCTCTCGGCGAGCCTCGCCGGTCTGCGCGCGCTCGACCGGGAGCGGCTGCCCCCGGACGAGCAGCTGAACTTCGATCTCTACCTCGACCTCCTCGAGAGCGCCGAGGTCGGCGTCCGCTTCGGGGACGATGCGCTTCCCTACCGTTTCGGCGTGCCGCGGAACCTCTGGATGCCGTTGAACCAGATGGACGGGATCCACCTCACCGCCTCCGACGTGATCGAGCTCCAGCCCCGGACGTCGGTGGCAGAGTACGACGACCTCCTCCGCCGGCTCGCGGCGCTGCCGAAGGCGATCGCCGAGACGCGCGCGCTGCTCGAGGCGGGACGGAAGCGCGGGCTGACGCCGCCCCGGGTCGCGATCCGTGGGACTCCGGACCAGGTCGCCCGGCTCGTACCGGAGGACCCGGCGCAGAGCGCGCTGCTCCAATCGTTCGCAGAATTCCCGGCCCGCGTCCCGCCCCCCGAGCGAGCCCGGCTCTCGACGGAAGCGCGACGGATCTATGCAGAACACCTCGTCCCGGCGTTCGCCGGACTCCGCAGCTACCTCCTCGAGGAGTACCTCCCTTCCTGCCGCGAAACGGTCGGCGCATCCGCGCTACCGAACGGGTCGGAGATGTACGCTTTCCGGCTACGATGGCAGACCACGACCGGCCTTTCGGCGGCCGAGATCCACGAGATCGGACAGTCGGAGGTCCGACGGATCCGTCGCGAGATGGACGCCGTCATCGCCCGATCGGGGTTCCGTGGCACCTTCGAGGAGTTCCTCGAGTTCCTGCGCACGGACCCCGCGTTCTTCTACGAGCAGGAGGAGGAGCTGCTCGACGGGTACCGCGCGATCGCCAAGAAGTGCGACCCCGCGCTCCTGCGGCTCTTCGGCCGCCTACCGCGGCTTCCGTACGGAGTGGCGCCGGTCCCCGGGTTCCGGGCCGCGAACTCGCCGGCGGCGTACTATGGCCCCGGCGCCCCGGCGACGCACCGGCCCGCGTACTTCTACGTCAACACCCACAAGGTCGCGACGCGGGCCTCGTGGGAGATGGAGGCGCTCACGCTCCACGAAGCGGTTCCGGGCCATCACCTCCAGATCGCCTTGGCGCAGGAGCGGGGCGAGCTTCCCGACTTCCGACGGTACTCCGGCTACACCGCGTACGTCGAGGGGTGGGGACTCTACGCGGAGAGCCTCGGCGAGGAACTAGGTTTCTACGAGGACCCGTACTCGAAGTTCGGGCAGCTCTCCTTCGACATGTGGCGCTCCGTCCGCCTCGTAGTCGATACCGGGATCCACGCGATGGGATGGTCGCGCGAGCAGGCGGTCGCCTTCTTCCGGGAGAACACCGGGACGAGCGATCAGGACATCAATGTGGAGGTCGACCGGTACATCGTCTGGCCCGGTCAGGCGCTCGCCTATAAGATCGGCCAGCTCAAACTTCGGGAGCTCCGCTCGGCCGCCGAAGCGCGCCTCGGAGAGCAGTTTGATCTCCGTGCATTTCACGACCTCGTCCTCTCCCAGGGGGCGATCCCGCTCGGCGAGCTCGAGCGCCGGGTTCACGGCTGGGTCGACTCCGAGGCGGCCCTCAGCGGACCGGGCCGTGCGCGGTCGCAGTAGATTCCCTGCCGCCCGGCCCACTCCGGGCGCGTCGAGAGTGCGCCCCATCGAGCGGTCGACCGTGGACCTCACGCCCGAGGAATCGGGACGATCCGTCGGTGCCGATATCGGCCCGGGTCACGGGGTCGACGGCGGATGCTTTGCGAGGTAGCGTCGGCCGAGGGCCATCCCGATCGCGCCGAAGACCACGCCGCCCACGACGATCCCCACCACCAAGTACAGGACAGCGCTCACGAGGTCGCTCAGACTGTAGTAGCTGAGCTGTTGGCCGAGCAACACGAAGACGATCCCGAGGACAACCCCCGCGCCGACGCCGTGGGTGGTTGCGCTCACCGGGTACCCTCCGAGGCCGAATCCGCTCCCGAGTCGGAGGTCGGCGGGGGGGGCGGAGGCGTTCCCTTCTTCGGCGCGATCGCCGACTGGCGGCCCGAGCGCGCCACGGCATAGAGCTCGAACACGGCGATCACAATGAGAAGGATCGGCAGCGCTGCCAGGATCGTGTAGGGCGCGGTCGCTTTCACGAAGAACGACTCGCTCCAGACCGAGCTCCCGTTCGAGGCGAAGACGGTCGCGGTGAGTCCGTACAGTCCCTCCAGGACGTAGGTCAGCGCCCCCGGGTCCCAATCCATCACGAACGACCCGTTGGTCGCAACGCTCGGACTCACCGGGCCCACGTCCCGGGTCGCGAGCGCGAAGCCGAAGTAATTCATGGCGAGTCGAGCGTCGGTGAGCGCCACGGGTCCGTTGCCCGTGCTATTCCATGTGTAGACGACATGGGCGGACTTCGTGAAGTCGACCGAGAGCGCGGAGGAGGCCCCGCTCGCCGAGCAGATGTTCTGACCGTTCCAGGTAACGCTCGCGACGATCCCACCGCTCGCCTGCGCGTTCGAGCAGTTCACGGCCGGGGCACTCGCCCCCGGCCGGGAAGCAGCGAAAGAGGCGCTCGGGAGGAGAACGAGCATCACGACGAGGAAGGCAGTGGCGCCTCGGCCCACGAGCCGCGAGCGACGTGCGCGCCCAGTTGGGGAACTCATTCGCGGCTGAAGCGAGACCGGTCCGCCGATATCTACCTGCCGATGTCCCCCGACGGGCGATCCTCACCGTGTTTTCGACGCTCCCCCAAAGCCCGGGCCGCAGGGCCCCACGGTCCCTGGGCCACGGTCAGGAAGGCGACCGTCCGGGCGAAAGGGCGGCGACGACCCGTGCCACGTCCTCTGGCCGCATTAGGTCTGGTGTGACATGCAGCCAGACCCGGACCTCGTGGTCGCGGGCCAGGCGGTCGAACTCGGTGAGTCGCTCCAGCACGGCCTCGACGCCGTGGAGCCGGGCCAGATACTCGATCCCCTCGAGAAAGAAGACCGTGACCCGCTCCTCGGAGAGTTCGCGGGCCAGGAACGCGGCGAATCCGGCGAGGTCGTTCGGGCGGATCGTGCGCTCCCGCCCTATGTTCGAGAGCCAGAAGACCTGGATCGGCCGGGAGCCGACCTGCGCCCGGATCCGCTCGGGGGACTCCCGAACGACGCAGACGCCGTTCAACCCGGCGGCGGTTGAGTCGAGGAACGGAGAGAGCGAGGCGAGCACGGAGTTTCCGACCAGCACTTCGAACCCTCCCGGGTCGGCGGGGCGTGCTCTCGCGCTGGGCGGGCCCATCGAGCCACCCGATGAGGTGGAGTCGTGCGCGCCCGGTCGCTCGTCCTCTTCCTCGGGCGTCCCGCCCGCTTCGAACGTTGGGCGGTCCTCCACGGAGAGAACGGGGGCCGAAACCGTGGGCTCGTTCGACAGAGGGGGCCCGAGTTCTGGACGTTCGCTCGCCGGGGCCTCGGGACCCGGGAGTGGGGGTTCGACCTCCGGGGTCGACCTCCCCTCCGAGTCCTGAGCCCCCTCGTAGGAAGCTTCCCCGGGAGGCTCCGCGGGGGTCAACGATCCGCCTCCGATCCCGAGCGCGGGACCGCGGACCGAAGCCGAAGGACTCTCCGCGAGCACCGATTCAGCCTCGGCCACCGGCGTGGGTGCCTCGGGCGCCGCGTCGCCCGGTGGAAGTTCGCGGCTCCGAGCGAGATCCGGGTCCGGCTCGTCTCGTGGTGCCGATTCCGACGGGAGCTCGGGGGGAGCGGTGCGGAATCCGCTCTCCCCCGGTCGTACCAGAATGTTCCCGCCCCGCCTCGGTTCGACCGTCCCGGGAGGGGCGAGAGGTCCGATGTCGGGTTCTACCAAGGAATCCCGTGGGTGCTCGGAGTGCGGGGCCATCGGCGGCGCCGTAGGAAGCTCGCCCTCCGTGGAGATATCCGGGTCGCGCGAGACCGCGGGGGAAACCGGAGCCCCGGGGCCGGGCGGAGGCGGGAGG
>DAIDCO010000057.1 GCA_027309555.1 bacterium | reverse complement strand
CCGCCGGGGAGGCCGTAGGATGGCCGCGAACGCGAGTCCCGCCCCGGGCGCGGCCGGGATTCCCTGCCCGAAGTGCGGGACGATGGCCCCGGCCGGGGCGCGGTTCTGCAACTCCTGCGGCTCGTCGCTCGCGGTCGACCAAGGAAGCTCGACCGGCACGCTCGCCCCCGCAGCGGGGGCTCCGCCGGTCGACCTGCGTCAGAAGGTCGACTCCGACCGCGGCGTGCTGAAGCGACTCCAGCTCCTTCTTCCCGGCTTCCGCGGGTACCGTCAGGGCGAGGACATTCGGGAGGCCGACAGTTTCCTCCGCCTCCAGGTCGCCGACAAGATCAAGAACGCCCGGACGACCGTCGAGAACTCGCGCGCCGCGCTCGCCAACGCGAACCAGTTCCAGGTGCTGAACGACCTCGCTCCGCTCGTCGCGAACCTGTGGCAGCTCGAAGGGGAGATCCGCCACGCGGAACAGGGGTACACGGGGATCTCGCCGGCCGTCCGGATCAACCCGCAGCAGCTCGACCGGCTGTACGAGTACGACTACGGTTTCGCCCAGGCGGCCGACCAGCTGAACCAGACGCTCTCCGCGCTCCCTTCGCTCCTCGTGGGGGGGAACGCGGCCCAGGCGCCGACGCTCGTCGCGAACGCACGGGGCCTCGTCAACCAGCTCGAGCAGGCGTTCAAGGCGCGCCTGCAGGTGATCGAGGGGATCCGGATCTCGTAGGCCGAAGCGAACGCACGGAGAACGACGACCAATGGTCACGAACAACCCGATACCGCAGAAAGGCGGCAGTGTCATCGGCGCCACGACGATCAACTGGGAGGACGCGTACAAGGGCACCAACGTCCTCTGGCGGGTCCCGCGCAACATCCGTTGGGGCGACAACGTGGTCGTCCGACAGGACGAGACCGCGGTGTTCTACCGGGACGGCAAGGTCCTCGCGTACCTTGACAAGCCCGACCGCTACGCGCTGACGAGCCTGAACGCGCGGCTGGTCGGAGGACTCATCCAGGCGCTCTCGGGGGTCCGCCAGGAGGCGGAGGTCTACTACTTACAGCGGCGCGTCTTCGACGGGAAGTTCGGGAGCGCGGAGCCGTACGTCTTCCGCGACCCGGACTTCGGACTCGTCAGCCTGCGCGTCTTCGGAAGCTACCGCTGGCGGGTCGGCTCGCCGGACAACTTCATCAATCAGTTCGTCGGCACGTTCGGGGCGGTCAGCACGCCCGACGTGGAAGGGCGCCTGCGCGACCAGATGGTCCTCCTCGTCTACAACACGCTCGGCAAGCTGAAGGACCAGGGAATGCGCGTCACGGACCTCGCGACCCAGCTCACGACGATCGAGCAGGCGGTCCTCGGTTTCGCGCCGCAGCACTTCGGCCCGCTCGGGGTCGAGATCGACCAGCTCCAGGGGATCTCGGTCAACCTGCCGGACGAGGTCCAGAAGGCCGTCAACACCCGCTCGGAGATGGGCGTGCTCGGCGTGAACTACATGCAGTACCAGGCCGGCCAGGCGATGACGACCGCCGCCGCGAACCCCTCGGGCGCCGCGGGGTCCCTCGCGGGCGCCGGCGTCGGGCTCGGCGCCGGCCTCGGGATCGGCTACGGCATGGCGGGTCAGATGCAAGGGGCCTACGGGCCGGGTCCCGGTCAGCCCTGCCCGAAGTGCGGAACGCTCGTTCCGCCCGGAACGCGGTTCTGCCCCGGGTGCGGGAACTCGATGGCCCCGGCGGCCGCTGCCGCGGGAGGCCCGCCGTGTCCGAAGTGCGGCCAGCCGACGGTCGCGGGCGCCAAGTTCTGCCCGAACTGCGGTGCGACGCTCACGCCCCCCACGCCCCCCGCGCCTCGGAAGTGCCCGAAATGCGCGGCGGACGTCACGGGGGTCGGCAAGTTCTGTCCGAACTGCGGTGCGGCCCTCGGTCCGTAGCGCTTTTGAGACGGAACGACAGACCCATCACGGAGGGATTCGTCACGATGTACTGCGCGAAGTGCGGGACCCAGCTGCCGGACGATGCGGAATTCTGCTCGAAGTGCGGCCATCCCACCGGCGCGGGCGGCGGGGCCCCGGCGGCGCCTTCCTCCGCGTCCGCGGTCTCGACGGCCGCGGGAATCGGTGGCGCGGGCGTCCAAGAGCTGAAGTGCCCGTCGTGCGGCGCGCCGATCCGCCCCGAATTTGGCGAGACGGTGATCACGTGCGACTATTGCGGCGGGTCGATCACGCTCGGGGGCCAGGGATGGAAGGAGATCTCGAAGCACACGATGCTCCCGCTCAAAGTGACCGATTCCAGCGCCGCTCTCAAGGCGGTGCATGACTGGATCGACGCGGGGTTCTTCCACCGCCACGACTTCGAGCAGTCGAAGGTCGACGAAGGCAAGCTTTCCTACGTGCCGTTCTGGGTGCTGCCGGTCTCGGCGTCGACCACGTACCAGTACCAAGCGGTCGCGACCAGCATCGGGGCGACCGTGGGGACGATCGCGGCGGCCGAGGTCCTCGGAAGCGCGCTCGGAGGGGGACGCGGCGGCGGCGGGGGATTCATCCCGATCCCGATCATGGCCGGTCCGGTCGTGAACCCGACCCGCTCCGCGACGATCTCGGGCCAGTACGAGTACCCCGTCATTGCCGTGAAGGCGATGGGCGCCTTCCAACCGAAGGAGTACGAGTTCGCCCTCGCGGAGCGCACCTTCTTCGACAAGAAGTCGATCCCCTCGGGGACGTCGGTGCTGAACGGCGACCTCGCCGAGGACGCGGCGAAGGGCGCCGCCCACGCCTACGTCCAGCAGCTCCAGGCGGAGGCCGCGCACAAGAAGCACAGCATGGTCTCGAACCTCGCCTGCCAGGTGACGACCTCGGACGGGGAGCTGCTCCACGTCCCGCTCTGGCTCTTCCAGCTCGAGCGCAAGGGGACCCGGCAGACGATCGTGGTCGACGGGCATGCCGGGCGGGTCATTCAGACCGTCTGAGCGGAGTGCCGTCCGCCTTCTAGCCTTAAGACCCGACCCTCGCTCCCCCCTTCGGCGATGGCGATTCGCTCCCGACGGCACTCCGCAGGGGCCGCCGTCGTCCTCCTCGTCGTCGTAGCGCTCCTTCTCGGAGGAGCCAGCGCGCTCCCCGCTCCGCCGGGGGCCGGCGCTCGCGCACCCGCCCACGGTAGCCCGGTCGCGGCGGCCGTCGCTCCGAGGGCCGGTGCCCCGTTGGCGGCGTTCCGCACGAACGACGGTACCCCGGCCGCCAACGGATTCTCGGGTGCGGCCGCCGGTTCGCTCGTGCGGACCGTCTTCCCGGGCTACAACGCGACCTTGCCCGGGAACTTTCCGGGGTCGGTCCAGGGCTGGCAGGTCGGAACTCCGGCGTACGTGCCGGCGACCCAGGAGCTCTGGTTGCCGAACCGCGCGGTTTCGGTGAACGGGATCCCCGCTCCGCCGATCGCCCCCGCCATTGTCTACAACGCGACCACGAACCAGTTCGCGGGCTTCGACCTCGCGGTCGAGAACACGTCGGCATTCTTGTACGATCCGAACAACGGATTCCTGTACAGCGCCGACTGGGCGAACGATACCGTCGGGGTTATTGACCCGACGACTGGGGGCTGGGCGCATGCTGCGATTCCCGTGGGGGCACTTCCGAATGCGCTCGCAATCGATGACTCTACCAACACACTTTACGTTGCAAACTACGGGTCAGCAAACGTCACGGTAGTCAACACCGCCACGAACGCAATCGCAGTTTCCGGGATTTCGACCGGTCCCAACCCACACTCAGAAGCTTTCGACTCGTTCGATAATTCCCTCTTTGTCGCAGACGGAGGAGACTCCTGGGTCTGGTCTATCGACACCCTGACCGATTCGTCCTCCAAGTACTCACCCGTGACGGGAATCCCTGGAGGAGTCGCTTACTCGCGTGCTGCGGGAACGATCGCGATCACGAGTTCTTCGGGCTCGAAGTTGACTATCCTGAACTCGAGCCTCCCGGTTTCTGTCGCTGTGACCGTGGTAGGTCCCGGCATGCGGCCCGTTGCGACAAACATCAACGGGTCAGAGTTCGTAGTTGGAAATTCGACCGGATCCGATCTTGTAATTGTCAACTCGAGCACCGGATCTATCGTCGGCCCTCGCATCATTGTAGGGAAGAACATTACCCAGCTCGAAACCGTTCCAGATATGCCGAGCCTAGTCGCTTGGGCCGCAGGGTCACGCACTCTGACCTTGGTTGACCTTGCGTTAGAAAAGGTCGCTGTGACATCGGCAACTCTTGAACCCGAACCGTGGAGCATCGCATCGGATCCCTCGACGAACCGGGTCTACGTCGCCGACGACGCAGGTGGCTCGGTCCTGGTCTTAAACGCCACGACCGGCTTGACCGCAGCGCCACCGATCGCGGTGCCCTCCGGGGCGCTGTCGGTAGTAGTCGATCCAACCTCCGGAACTCTCTATGTCGGTGCGTGGAGTGCCGTTTACTCATTCAACACCGCCACCGACTCTCCAATGAACCATTCGTCCCCCCTATCGGGGGGCAATAGTCCGGTGGTAGTGGATGCAGTCGACCACTTGTTGTGGGTCGCCAATCCGACGACCGGTATCCACGCCCTCCAACTGGGGTCGCTTAACCCCCGATATTCCGTTCCCATTCGTCTTCAGCTTGGATCCCAGAACTCGATGACACTCGACCCGGCTCTGAGCGAACTGTTCGTGGTCAATCAGTCCGCTGGCGCGCTCGAGGCGGTCAATGCGCTAAACGGGGCTATCGAATCCCCCGATATCGCGGCGGGCACGGCTCCAAATGCGGTCGCCTTCGACCCCTCCGACAATGAGCTCTACGTCGCGGGTGCGAACATTTCCGTGATCGATCCCATGACCTACTCTACGGTAGGTGCTTCGATTCCGCTTCCCACCCACTCGGGCGCCCCCGGGATCGTGTACGATTGGTCGCGCGGGTACCTGTACGTGACAACGGAGAACGCGTCAACCTCGAGCCGTGTGTCGTCCGTGATCGTGCTCGACGGATCGAGCGTGTCGGCGAGCCACGGCTCGCAAGTATCGATCGTCGCGGGACAGCTCGCGACCGATGCGCTTCCGATCATGCTACCGGGCGGAGCGCCGCCATCGTTCGCGTCGGTCTGGGTCGCGAACGCGCAGTCCGGCACCCTTGGCATCATCGCGAGCCCCCCTTCGACCACTTTTTTCGCGGCGGCCCCATCCGCGATCGACATTGGCCAGACGACGCAGTTCTTGCTCGGGTACTCGGGCGGGACGGGTCCGGATTCAATCTCCTACTCGGGCCTACCCTCCGGCTGTGTTTCTCGTGACACCCCGCTGCTGAATTGCACTCCGGTGGCGAGCGGAACCTACCCCGTAACGGCGACCGTTACGGATTCCTTCGGCTCCACGTCGCAGGCGACGACCGTCCTCACGGTCGGAGCGGTCCTCTCCGTTCGCGCTACGGTGTCGCCCTGGCCCCTACCTGTCGTGGACTCGGGAACGAACCTCACGGTGACGGCGGTCGCCACCGGCGGCACTCCGGGGTACACGTACGCGTGGAACTTCGGGGACGGCGTTCTGTCGTCCGGTCCGGTCGTGACCCATGCCTACTCGACGCCCGGGACGTATCTCATGAACGTCACCGTGACCGACTCGGTGCACGCGGAGGCCACCGATTCCGTGGTGGTCGAAGTGAACCCTCCGCCCACCGCCGTCGTCACCGCTTCGCCAACGAATGCGACCGACGCCAACACCCCCCTCGATCTCGGCGCCGTGGTGAGCGGTGGCACGGGCGGAGGCAGCGGTAGCTGGTCGTTCGGGGATGCCACGAACGCGAGCGGCCTAGCGGTCGTTCATGCCTGGGCCCGGGCCGGAACCTATCTCGTCGTCTTCCGGTACTCGGATGGGGTGGGCCGCACGGTCACCGAGAGCCTCGGGGTGTCCGTGGCGCCTCCGCTCACAGCCACCTTCTCGGTCGGGACCCCCGGGGCGAGCGCGGCGGCGGGGACCGCGGTCCCATTCTCCGTGGTCGTTTCGGGCGGCCTGCCCGAGTACAACGTCTCGTGGTCGTTCGGCGATGGTTCCTACGGCTACGGCCTTTCGACCACCCATGCCTACGCCGCGGGTGGCTCCTACTCCGTTCGTGCCACGCTCACCGACGGGGCGGGCGCCCACGTCAACGCCACGATTCCCCTCAGCGTCTCGGGGTCCGTCGGTGGCCCGGCGACCGGTCCCGGCTCCCAGTTCTTCCTCGGGGTACTCTTGGGGGTCGCGGTGGGCGCCATCGTGCTGCTCTTCGCGGGTCGGTCGAAGAAGAGTTCGCCGCACCCCCCTTCGCCGTACGTCCCGCCGGAAGGCACGCTCCCGGAAACGTAGGCCGGTCGAGGCGACTCAGCGCGTCGGTCGCCCGTCGATCCCCGCCTGGGAAAAGGTGTACCGCACCGGGACGCGGCGGGCCCGGTGAGTCCAGTAATCGCACCGGCTGCAGCGCTGCCCGAGAACGACCGTGTCGCCCGTCAGGGTGCGGTTGCGTATCGGGGTGAGCGGCGAAGCACAGACCGGACAGATTAGGAGGGGCCTTGGGTCCATGCGCTCGGTGTACCGTACACTGAGGCGCACCCCGGGGACCCCGACGAGGAGCCGACGGAGCCGGGCCCCGCTGATCGTCGCGAGCGGCTCGTCCCGCCGGATCTGCTTCAGCAGCGCGGCCCGGAAGGCCGCCTGGGAGGGAAAGGAGGCTTTGCCGCCCCGGACGACCCGGCGGGCGACGCGCTGGACCAGTTCGGCGGCCGGGCGGCGGAACTTGACCGCCCGCGCACCCTCAGGAGGCGACGCGTCCGCGACGACCTTCTCGGGCACGGATCTCCTCCTCGTAGAACCGACGGGCGAAATCGACTTCGAGCTTCCCGATCGCGAGCGACTCCGCCGACGGGTCGCTCAAACCGCGAAGCAGCGCCGCCGCCGCGGCGAGGCGGACCGCCCGCAGCTTGAGCCGGGGCGAGAACTTGGGATACCGCGTGTTCTTGAGCGCCTCTTCCGAGACCTCGCGGAGACGGTCGTAGAGCGACCGGTCGAGTCGGACCGGACGCCGTCGCAGCTTACCGGCTAACAGCGGGTGGCCGGTCTCGGCCGCATGGAGGAGGGTGAGGTGGTCTCGGATCCGACCGGCGAGCGCGAAGTCGAGCTCGCCCAGTTCGAGCCGCTCGGCGCTCGCTTCGACCGCGCGGAACCGCGCCCGCGTCATCGGGTGGAAGCGCAGGAGCATTCGGTCCTCGAGGGCTGCGAAGTTCGGGTCGCCGATCGTGGTCCAGTAGTCTTGGGCACCCGAGGTGCGGACGTTGTAGTTGACCGAGAAGAAGGAGCGGAACGTGTACGGTCCGACGGTGCCGAGGGTCGTCTCCCACTTGACCTCGCGTTGCTCCATCACGAGCTTCAGCGGCTCGACCATCCCGCGGTACTTGAACCAGTCGTTGAACTCGGGGACGATGAAGTTGAACGTCCGCCCGGTGTACGCGGCGCCCACGCGCAGAAACTGCACCGGGGTGATCCCTCCGCAGTATCGATTCCGCCCGGGCAGCCCGTGGGGCGGAACCCCGCTGCGGGGATTCCCTCGAACAAGGTCGTCGATCGAGAACGTCTTCCCCGTCCCCGGCGGGCCGAACAGCGCTAGGTGGAAGCCCGTCGCGCCCGTGGTGCGCCCGGTGGGCGCGACCAGCGGCGCGTCCGCGAGGGCGTACTGCTGTAAGAGCGAGATCAGGGAATCGAAGAAGAGCTCCTCGCCGAAGAGCTCGGTGAGGTAGGCGGCGAGCTTTTCCACGTTGAACGTCCGTCCGAACGCGACGGTCGCTTCGTAGCGGTCCCGAAGTACCTCTCGGAGATGGTCGATGAACTCCGAGTCCATCGACCGGATCTCCGCCCGCTCGTCCGGCACCGGCATCACCGGCCCGGTGTCGGGTGCTTCGCTCCGCTCGGCCTCGTCGAGCAGGAGCTGGTGGAGCTCTGCCGGATAGGGGACCTGGTAGGTGTGCTCCCCGCTCCCGGTCGGGAGCTCGAGCAGGAGCCCCCGCCGCTTGAGGCGCGTCAGGAGGCGGCCGGGGTCCTCGAAGACGCGGTCGCGCAGCAGGCGGCTCCTCAGCTCCGAGAGCCGGAACCGGGCCGACTGAGTCGCGACCCCGCGCACGGTCCGGCGGCGGTCCGAATCGAGGACGAGGTTCGCGAGCACCCGGGCGATCGGCACTTCGGACGCGCTGACATCGACCGACGCCGAAGTGACCATCCTATCCGCGAGTCCGCCGACCGCCTTATATTCGTCCCCCTTCCGATGGAACGACACCGTGGTCGGCCGCAGCTTCTCGGGGTACGAACGGGAGCTTCGGAGTCTCCTCGAGGGGGATCCCCCGAGCGTCCGCGCCTACGCGCGAGGGCTCCCGGCCACCGACCGTGCGGAGTTCGAGCGCCTGATCGACCTCCCGTTTCTCGTCATCCGCGGCGCCGGATCGCTCGGACTCGACCTCGTGGCCATGCGCTGGGGGCTCTCGTTTCCGATCGAGGTCAAGGCCTCCGGGGACGACGTGATCCGGTTCACCGCGGCGAGCGGGCGTGCGAACGCCCAGCTCGAGGCGCACCGTACGGCGATCCGCCGCGCCGGGCTCGCCGTGCTCTACGCCTACCGGCGCCTGGGACTGCGCTCGGAGGAGAGCTGGCGCGTCTTCCTCGGTAGCGACCCTCCCTCGTCGGGGGTGTTCCGCTTCCTGTGTCGCGGGGTCCCGCCGGTGGGACGCACGCGCGAGGGGAACGGGATCCTCCGTTGGAGGGACGGCCAGAAGCTCTCCCAGTTCCTCGAGCGGGCGCGCCTCCTCATGGAACCGAACGGGGGGGTTGGCGCCTGACGATCCACGTCGCGTCGGTCGGCATGGGCCGGTACGGGAAACGGCCGGAGGGCCTCATCGACCTCGCGGCGGAGGCGGCGGGCCTCGCGCTCGAGGGGATCGGCCGCAAAGCGATCGACCTCCTCGTGGTGGGAACGATGCTCTCCCACGGTCCGTACGGGCCCGAGGCGTTCCTTCCGCGGCTCGCGGGCCGGCTGAGCCTCGAAACGGCGGCCGGGCTCCGGGTCGAATCGGCGAGCGGCACGGGTGGGATGACCTTCCACGCTGCGGCGATGGCGCTCGAGAGCGGGCGCTACGAGCGGGCGCTGGTCGTGGCGGCCGAGAAGATGACCGACCAACCGACCGCGGTGATCACGAAAGAGCTCTCGGCATCGCTCCACACGAGCGAGGTGGCGACGGGAGCGACGATGCCCGCGCTCGCTGCGCTCGTCACCGAGCGCTATCTCCAGCGGCACGGCCTTTCGACGGCGGTGATCGATCTCGCGTCAACGCACGCGCGGGCGATGGGCGCCCTCAATCCGAGCGCCCACTTCTTCCAGAAACCCGCGACCCTCGGAGAGGTGGAGTCGAGCCGGCCGGTGGCACTTCCCCTCCGCCTTCTCCACTGCTCGGCGATCTCGGACGGCGCGACCGCGCTCGTCCTTGAGCGAGGCGCCGGACCGGCGACGGTCCTCGGCCTGGGGCAGGGGATGGACGCGCTTCGTCTGGTCGATCGCGTCGAGCTCTCGACGTTCGTCGCGACGCGACTCGCGGCGAAACGGGCCTACGAATCGGCCCATCTGACCCGCAAGGAGGTCGACCTGGCCGAGGTGCACGACGCGTTCTCCCCGTTCGGGATGATCCACATCGAGGACCTCGGTATCTGCGGACCGGGCGAAGGGCCGGCCTGGTTCGAGAAGGGACACGCGGAGCTCAACGGACGAGTCCCGGTCAACCCGAGCGGCGGCGTGGTCGGCCGCGGGCACCCGATCGCGGCGTCGGGGCTCGCCGAAGTCGCCGAAGTGGCGCTCCAGCTGCGGGGCGAAGCGGGTCGCCATTCGATCGGCCGCCGGCCCAAGGTCGGGCTGGCCCAGGCCATGAGCGGGATCGGGAGCCACAACTTCGTCACGATACTGGGCCGGGAGGCCCCGTGAGCGCCCCGTCCGAGCTGCTCGAGCTGTTCCGTTGCGGTTCCTGTCAGGTCAGCTATCTCCCGACCGACGGTCCGTGCCCGCACTGCGGTGCGACCGCGCGCGAACGCCACACGGTGCCGGCCCTCGGAACGGTACTCGCGGCGACCGAACTGCTGAGTCCCGCGACCGGCTGGCCGAGCCCGCACCGCCTCGCCCTCGTGGAGCTGCCGGGGTCGGTGCGACTCCTCGCGATCGTCGAGGGCGAGCTTCCGAGCGTCGGCGCCGTCGTCTCGGTGCGCCGGGACGGAGCGATCTACCGGGCCGGCAGCGAGCCCGCGGCCGCCGGGATCGAACGCGGGGAGGGGGAGTCTCCGAGGGTCGGAGCGACCGACCCCTCCTTTGAACCCCCGAGGTGAAACCACCACTGGATTAGCAATCCAGCGCCTTACCGGGCTGGGCTATCCCCGCGCAGTCTTGGCGAGCCCGGCCCCCTGCTTAAGTCTTAGGGCGGAGCGAACGACCGGCGCATTCCTCTGCACATGGGAACGGCCACGACTCGCTCGGGAACGCGGCTCGCCGGGGACCTAACGCCCGGACCGGTACCGAGGCAGCAGGGATGGTCCCGAGAGGGGCCGAACCGGGGGTCGGCGCGCCGCGAGTCGGTTTCCCATGCGGGCGAAGGTCGGCCCCACTCTATTTAACCGGCCAGCGCTCCCCCGGCCGGGTCGACCATGAGAGTCGCAAGGGCCGGGGTCGTCGGGGCGGGTACGATGGGCGCGGCGATCGCCGAGCTCCTCGCGTTCAACGGCATCGAGGTCGTGCTGAAGGACGTCGATGGTCCGCTCGTCGAGAAGGGGCTCGCGCGAGTGCGCTCCTTCGTCGACGAGCTCGTTCGGTTCCACGAGGGGCGAGCCGAGCAGGAGGTCGAGCGCTTCCGCTCCCTTGCGGGCGACGTCACGGAGGCGCAGGAACACCGCCTCCGGGAGAAGCTCGCCCCGAAAGTGACCCGGAGCCGCGGAGAGGAGATCGTCGCCCGCGTCGAGGGTACGACCGAGTACGCGAAGTTCGCGGACGTCGACCTTGTCATCGAGGCGGTCTTCGAGAGGAGCGAGGTGAAGCGCCCCGTGCTCGAGGCGCTCGACCGGGTCCTTCCCGAGCACGCGGTGATCGGCTCGAACACCTCGTCCCTGTCGATCACCCGGCTCGCCCGGGGCCTCTCCCACGCCCGCCAGACGCTCGTGACGCATTTCTTCAACCCGCCGTACACCCTTCCGCTGGTCGAGGTCTCGGGTGGGGTCGAGACCCGGGACGACGTCGTGACCGAGACGATCGACTTTCTCCAGGGACTGCGCAACCACCGCTATCCCCTGGTCCCGATCCGGGTGAAGGAGGCGCCGGCGTTCGTCGTGAACCGCCTGTTGATCCCCGTCCTGAACGAGGCGTGCTTTGCCCTCGACGAGAACCTCGCCTCCTCGCGGGACATCGACACCGCCATGAAGGCGGGGGCCGGGATGCCGATGGGGCCGTTCGAGCTCGCCGACATGATCGGCCTCGACGTCTCCCTCGAGGTCGCGGAGACGCTCTACCGGGAGTACGGCGACTCGAAGTACCGCCCGTCCTACCTCCTGCGCCGGCTGGTCGACGCGGGCCACCTCGGCCGGAAGACCGGGCAGGGGTTCTACGAGTACGCCTAGCCACGGCCCACAAGGGTCATGAACCGCGCGTCGCTCGGGGGCTCGTGGCGTTTCCTTCGGCTGCCTGGGCCATGGCCTACCAGCGCGCGCTGAACGCGAATGCGGCGTACCAGGAGGCCGCGCAGGCCTGGGTCGGCGACATCCTCCTGCTCGTCCGTCCGGCCGACGCGAACGCGCCGGCGCCGGGAGTCCACCTGGTCCTCGCCCACGGACAGTGCTCGGCGGCCACCTACCATGCGGACGCGCGCGCCGTGGCGAGCGAGTTCGTCTACGAGGGTACGCCCGAGAACTGGCAAAGGCTCCTGCGGCACGAGGTCGACCCGGTGAAAGCGATCCTCGACGGGACGTTCCGTATCAAGGGAAACCTCGCGAAGGCGATGCGATTCACCCGCGCGGCGAAGGAGCTGGTCGAGACGGCGGCCCTCGTTCCGAGCGAAGAGTAGGGTCCCGCGCCGACCGAGCGGGTCGCTCCCGCCGCGTTACGCGCTCGGGGCTCCCGTCCTCGGAGCGGCGGCCGCGCGGGGGACGGGCGCCCGCGGGATCACCGGCGGACCGATGGGGTCGGCCCTCGCTACCGG
>DAIDCO010000056.1 GCA_027309555.1 bacterium | reverse complement strand
CCACTTGGGTGGGCGGGACCGACCTCTCGCCGCTGCGTCGTGCGGCCGCCGAGCGCGGCGGCATCTCGATCGCGCTCGACCCCCGGGTCGACGGCGCGGTCCGGGCGGCGGTCGAGGGGGCGAGCAGGGGGCAGGGCGCGGACCTCGTCGTGGTCGCTACCGGGCACCCGAGCGTCGTCCGGACGGCGACCGAACTCGTGCGACGCGGCGGGACGGTGAACCTCTTCGGATTGCCGGAAGCCGGGAGCCGGCTCGACGCCGACCTTCAACAACTCTACCTGAGAGGAGTGCGCCTCATCCCGTCCTACGCCACCACCGAGACCGATATTGCGGAGGTCCATCGGCTCCTCACGGCCGGTCGATTCTCGGTCACGGACCTTGTCTCCCATCGGTTCCCGCTTCCGGAGATCCGGGAGGCGTTCGGCACGGCCGCACGACCCGATGACGCCCTGAAGGTCGTGGTCACGGGACCCGCCGTAGCGCCCCCGGGCTGAGCCCCGGCGAGACCGCTTCCGCGGCGCGCGAGACCGACCGGCCGATTCAGGCCTCTCCGTGCTCGGCGAGCACCTGGCCCGTCACCCGATGGCCCGGGTGTACCCGCGCTTTGGGACCGAGGATGCTCCCGACCACGGTCGCGTCCCGGTCGACCTGTACTCCCTCCATGAGGACCGAGTTCTCGACGTAGGCGCCCGCCTCGACCACCGCGTTGGCCCCGACCGTGACGTACTTCCCGAAGGAAGCCCCCCGAACCGTCGCGCCCGGCATCAGCGCGACCGGCCCCGTGCCGAAGGTGCCGGACGGGACCGTGCCCTTTCCCCCCCGGCCCGCGTCGAAAAGGAGTTGCTGGGAGCGGAGGAGCCGCGCGGGGGTCCCCGCATCGTCCCAGAAACCGGTGTACCGGAACCCATACACCCCCCGTTCGAGGAGCTGGGGGAGGACCTCCTGTTCGAAGCTCGCCGGCCGTCCCCCGGGAATCGCGTCCAGGACCTCCCGGTGCCACACCGAGATGCCGGCATTGATCCACCGGGACGGAGCGCGGGCGGGCTCGGGCTTCTCGACGAAGGCGGTGATGCGGTCGTGTTCGTCCAGCGCGGCGACGCCGTAGGGCCGGGGGTCTTCGACCTCGGTGAGCGTCATGGTCCCGAGGCCGCCGTGACCGGCCTGCCGCGCCGCGAGCGCGCCGAGGTCGACGCTCGCGATCACGTCCGAGTTGAGGAGGTAGAACGGGTCGGACATCCCACCGCCAGCGTTCTTCATCCCCCCACCGGTCCCGAGCGGCTCCGCTTCGGGCACGGTCGTGACCGGCCAGCGGGGGGGATGGGCGCGCACGTAGGCCTCGATAAGGTCGGACTTGTACCCGGTCGCGAGGGCGACCTCCTCGACGTCCGGCGGCAACAGGTCGAGGACGTGGTAGAGCATCGGCTTACCGGCAAGAGGGATCAGCTGCTTCGGAACGCTGTACGTGACCGGGCGCAAGCGGGTGCCGAACCCACCGATGAGGACAAGGGCCTTCATGCGCCTCGGGGGAACCGGCCCCCCCATATGTTGCCTTGGGGCCCTTCGACCCCGTGGCGAGGCGCTAGAGGACCCCGGAGGGTTCGCCGCGTTCGACCGTCCGCGCGTACTCCCGCTGTACCGCCCGTTTCAAGAGCGACGCCGGCCGTCCCCAAAGCGTCACTCGGCGCACGGAGGCGGCCGCGCGGCCGAGTCCGAGTGCCACGACCGCCCCCCGCTCGCGATAGAGGAAAGGTCGCGGCGTGCCGCCCCGCCAAGTGGCCACCACGTTCCCGGCGACCGTGCGGGCCTCGGCGATCGCGGCCTGTGCCGTGGCCGGCACGACCATCCCCGTCGCCGGGTCGGTCCACTCCGCGACATCGCCGACCGCGTAGACGTTCGGAGTGCCAGGGAGTTCGAGCGTCGGGGCGACCCGAAGTCGTCCGCTCCTCCCGTGGGGCCCGGGAAGTTCCCGGACGAGGGTCGGGGCCTCCACACCGGCACACCAGACCGAGAGGTCGCAGACAAGGACCGTCCCATCCTCGAGGTAGACCCGACCGTCCTCGACCCGGACCGTATTGAGACCGTGGACGATGCTGACCCCCGCCGCGCGCAGGAGGCGACGTGCATGACCGACGAGCCCCGCGGGCAGTCCGTCCAGCAAGGGCAGAGCGCCCGTCACGAGGACGACGTCGGGTTCGCGCGCTTTCGGGTCCGCGATCACGCGCCAATCGGTCGTGGCAATCTCGGCGGCGAGCTCCGTACCGGTGGACCCGCCTCCGATGACCACGATGCGAGGACGCCGCTCCCCCGGTAGACCGGGCGAGCGACGCTCGACCTCCCGGAGGGCCTTCGCGAGCCGCTTCGCCCCGGAGAGCCCGTAGACTTGGTGGGTGTGCTCGGCCGCACCCGGCACGCCGTAGTACGCCGGCACGCTTCCCAGGCAGATCGCGAGCGCGCGGAACGGCAGCTCCGCCCCGCCGACCCCCACGACCCGGCCCCCAAGGTCGATCCGCTCCACGAGGCCGGTCCGGCAGGTGACCGACGTCCGGTCGAAGACCTTCGCGAGCGGGACGGTCCAGCGGGCGCTGTCCTCCTCGGCCGCGAGCCGGCCGACCTCGTAGAGCTCTGTGCGCAGGACATGGACCGGGTTGCGGTCGACCAGGACCGTCGGGATCGCGCCTCGGGAGGCCCGCCAGACACCGTGCGCAACCGTGAGCCCGGCATAGCCCGCGCCGAGCACGACCAGGGGTGCACCGCTCGCTTCCGCGACGCCCGCCACGGGCGAACCCACCCTGCGCGCCGCCATAGAGTTGGCGAATCGCTCACGGTCGGTCCGAGGTCGGAAACGCGGCCCCCGCCCCCAACGGCTATCAACCGGGTCGGGCGTGCGCGGGGTCGATGACCCTGAAGTCGGTGCTGGTCGCGTACGACGGGACGCAACCGTCCCGGGCCGCGCTCGACACCGCCGTCGAGATCGCGGCGAGCTCGGGCGGTACACTGACCCTCGTCTGCGTCATCCCCGTGATCGCGGCGGCCTACGGGATCGAGATGCCGCCCGGCACTTCCGTCGCGGAAACGATCGAGGCGGCCCGTACGATGCTCGCCAACGAGAAGCTCGCGCTCGCGAAGCGCGGCGTCGTTCATGTTGAAACGGCGCTCCTCGAAGGGAACCCTGTCGACCGGATCGTCGAGTACGCAGAGAAACACCCGGCCGACCTTTTAGTCGTCGGCTCGCGTCGCCTGTCCGAGGCGGGGCGCTTCTTCCTCGGCAGCGTCTCGGACGGCATCCTCCACCACGCTCGCTGCTCGGTCTTGGTCGTCAAGTCCTCCGCGCCGGGGTCCCCCCGCCGCGCCTCCAAGGCGATCTAGGTTCGGTCCGGACGCACGCCACGGCCGAGGCCGCGGAGCGGCCTCCCCGAGCGCTCCGCTCGAAGGCGGGGCCCACTAGGGAGACGGCTCGCGGGGCGTGGAGGATCGGTCGGCCGGCGACACCGGCACCCGCATCTCTCGATACCCCTTCCAGAGGCTGTAGCCCCCGATCACCCCGACCACGGTAACGGTCAGGACGAACGCGATCCCGATCGAGGCAAGGTTCGGGATCGGGTTCCCCGTCGCGAGGGCGTAGCTCTCGAGCGACGGCGCCAGCGCCACGACCAGTCCGATCGCGATGAACGCGATCCCGCCCACGTACAAGGTCCGGGCGGCGGTTCGCCGTCCGACGCGCTGCATCTGGACGACCGTCAGTCTTTTCAGACGGGCCAGACGTGCGAAGATCGCACCGGTGATCATCTGCATTACCATCGTGCCCAGTCCGAAGACCCCGCCGACCGCCGCGGCCCAGGCGACGTTCGGCATCTGGGGGGCGAGGACAAAGACGATGATCACGGCGAATCCTCCGAATCCCCAGCCGGCCACGAACCCATGGACCGCCGCCATGCGCAGCGAGACGGGGCGGACCTCTGTCTCGGGGACGGGCGTCCGCTCGGCCGTGTACCGGTGGTGGGTGTGTTCCCGGAAGAACCGTCCGAGGAGCCGCTCCATAAGGTGGTCGAGAGGCAGGTGGATGTCGGAGCCGCGCAGGAGATACCAACCGGCCACGAACATCGCGACGCCGACCGCGGCGTAGACCGGGCCGTCGAGGTTGTAGACGATGTAGATCGTCGCGAGGCCGAGGAACCCGAGCGCGGTCAAGATCGCACGCTGCACCGCGAACCCCGTCGAGAAGACGAGGCCCGCCTTCATTCCGGCGCGGCTCGTGTAACTCCCGATCGAGTAGCTGAAGGTAATGGGCCAGGTGTGCTCGTCGGGGGTGCCGCCGTGCAGGAGGCCGAGGACGAAGGAGATCCCCAGGATGAAAGGGATCGTGAGGCCGTTCGGAGGGCTGAGCACAAAGTCGAGGGCGGACATGGAGGACTACCGAACTCCGCGATCGTTTCGGCACGGAGGTATCGGGTCCCCGTGGGGACAGGTGGGGGGGTGACCCTCCCCCCGGCACAGCCGCTCGACCGTCGAGTGGTCGAGCGCGAGGTCGATCTCACGGGCCGCCCGGCACGTCGCCCGGGCCGGGAACCCGAGCTGCGCGAACAGCTGTTCGGCCACCCGGTGATGGCGGAGGTACTCCGTCAAGGTGGCCGCGCCCCGGGCCGTGAGCCGCGTCTTCCCCCGATGCCGCTCCACGAGGCCGAGATCCTCGAGCGCGGATAGGTGGTCGAGCGCGGACGGGGACCGCAACTGCATCGCGCCGGCGACGGCCCCGAGCGCCGCGCCGTGAGCCGGGGTCTCGAGCCGGCCGACCGTCCGGAGCGCATCGACCTGACGTCGGCTCAGGCGATGGAGCATCTCCATGGCCGGTCGAGGAGGCGGTCGAGTATTTGAGCATGGTCCTAATTATTAGGTGATATCGAACTTTCTATCGTACACCGCCGCCGGGCGGAGCCGCTCACCGGGCAGAGCCGGCCGCGCGGCGATATCGGAGCGGTAGGTCGGCGGCAAAGAGCTTTGGGCAACCCGCTTCGGGTACCCCGGGGGGATCGGGGGGCGGCTGCCCGCTCCTGCCCTCGACCGGCGAGCACGCCGCCCGTCCGGAGGTCACAGGGCCGGCCCTCGTACCTTCGGTTCGTCCAGGAGTCGATCGTCTGGACCGCCCTTCCGTCCGGGCGGGAGGACCAGGGCCGCTGCCGGCCGCTCCCCGAGCTCGGTGCGGGCGACCCCCGACGCCTCGGGGCTACCGTCCGCCCGATCCGCGCGGGGGGAAAGGGGGAGGAGGTCGGCGAGGATCCGTCCGCGTTCCGAACGGTGGCGAGTCTCGCATCGAAGGTTCAGGGGCTTCGACGCTCAAGCCGAGGGAGGGAATCGAACCCCCAGGAAACGGATCTGCAGTCCGTCGCATTAACCATTCTGCCACCTCGGCGCGGCCGACGTCAGGGGAGCACGGTTTAAAGCCCTCGGGGCGGAGAACCGCGGTCAGATGGGTCGGAAACCCCTCGCCACGAGCCGGGCGCCCGTCCGCAGGCCCCATCGAAAGCGTCCGGGCCAGAAGAGCCCGTGACCCCCGGGTTCCACGCGTCGGTGGCGGATCGCGTCGAGCAGATCATCAGCGCTCCCGACCTCCGCGGGGAACTCGGTGTACGCGCGACCGAGGTCCGAGAGCTCGTGGACGTCACTCCCCCCTATCCCGGGAAGGTTCCGTCGGGCCGCGACGACCTCGGCCCGGCCGTTCTGAACGGTCGAGCTGTGGCCATTGCGGACCTCTAGGGCATGCACCGCTGCGGTCCCGGCGAGCTGGCGGCCGACCCCGTGCGTGAACCGAAACGGATGCGCGAGGACGGCGAGCGCTCCGCGCGCGTTCGCCCAGTCGAGCGTCTCGGCGAGGGGGCGGTGAGGGATCGGCGCCTCCGTGACGCCGTAGACCAGGAGGTGCCCTTCGGCTGTCGAGACCTCCACGCCGGGAAGGACCAGCAGTCCCGGAAACGTCGACCGAAGAGCCGAGAGCTCGGGGATTCCGGCGACCGTGTTGTGGTCGGTGACGGCGAATCCCTTGAGCCCGACAAAGGGGAGGTGGTTCGCGATCTCCTCGAGGCGAAGGCGCGAATCGGGGGAGTGCGCAGAGTGCACGTGAAGGTCGACCCGCACTGTGCCGGTCATCGCACCTTCGACCCGAGCGGTGTCTCCTCGGGGACCCCCACCGGCAGGTCGGGTCCGAAAGCGAGGAGTGTCCCGTCGGTCGCCTCCGGGTGTGGAAGGCGCACGACCACGTGCTTCCCTTCGGGCCAGGAACCCGGGACCGTCACCTCCCGGTCCCCGAGGTCGACCCGTTGACCGCTCGGGGTCGAACGGCCTACGATCTTCCCGACCCGGAGCGGAAACGCGGCGAACTCCTCATAGGAGATCGTTCGGTCGTTCGAGCCGGCGCCCTCGAGGTAGGTGCCGGGGCGGACCGAAGCGGGCGGCTCGAGCAGCACGGCCCGATCCCCGTGGTCGGCCGCGAGGACCATTCCCTGCGAGGTCATGCGTCGGATCGTGCGAGGGGCGAGGTTCGCGAGGAGGGCCACGGACCGTCCGATGAGGGCCTCGGGAAGATACGACGAGCGCAGGCCGGCCACGACCGTGCGAGGGGCGCGCTCCCCCACATCGACTTCCAAGACGTAGAGCTTGTCGGCGGCCGGATGGTTCGCCACGCTGCGGACGACCCCGGCCCGGACCGAAAGGATCGCGGGGCCCATGGGGGGCGAGGAGCTCGGTGTCGGAGCCGCCGGGACGCCGGCGGGCCCGGTGGCGGGGCGCGGAAACAGGGGTCGTATCTCCCCGAGCAACTGCCCCGGTTCGGGAGGTTCGATCACCCGGTCCCAGTCTCCCGGGGAAGGCGGTTTGGGAGCCCCCAGCATGCGGAACACCTCGGCGCTCGAGGCGGGTAGGACCGGGGCGAGCCAGGTCGCGATCGCCTTCAGCGACCAGAGGGCTTCGTAGACCGTGAGGGCGCGCCCGGGGTCGGTCGCCTGCCACGGCCGCGCCTCGTGGAATCGGCGGTTCGCTTCCCGGACCTCGGCGAGCGCAAGGTCGAGCGCCTCCTTGAGGTGCACGCGCTCGTACTCCTCGGTGATGCGATCGTGCGCCGACCGCAGGCGGGCGGCCATCGCTTCAAGGCGCGCGGACCCCCCGGTCGGTGCCGGGGTCCGTCCCTCGTAGCGGTCCCGCACGAGGACCAGCGTCCGCTGGACGAGATTGCCGTACTGGTTCGCCAGGACTTCCTCCCGGACCTTGTGGAACTCCTCCCAGTCGAGGTCGGTGTCGTGGTTCTGCGGAGCGAGGAGGGCGGCGTAGAATCGGATGACGTCGGGCGGGTACCTATCGAGGAGCGAGGGGACGAACGCCGTCTCGTCCTCCGTCCGCGACTTCGAGATCTTCCCTCCGGCGACCCGAAGCCACTCGTTCGCGGGAACATCGTACGGCAGCTGGAGGCCGCCGACCCCGAGGAGCATCCCGGGCCAGATGATCGTGTGGTGGAACTTGTTGTCCTTCCCGACGAAGTAGTAGGCACGCACCGGCTCCGAAGCGTCCCAGAACCGCCGCCAGGCGTCGGGGTTCCCGGAACGGATCGCCCACTCGCGGGACGCCGAGAGGTAACCGGTCACGGCGTCGAACCAGACGTAGAACCGCTTCGAATCGTACCCGTCGAGCGGGATCGGGATCCCCCAGTCGAGATCCCGAGTGATCGGCGTGGGATGGAGTCCCTCGGTGAGGAAGTTCTCGGCGACCTTGAGGGTCCCGGGACGCCAGTGCGCCTGGCGGGCGATCCATTCCTCGAGCTTCGGCTGGAGCCGGTCGAGCTCGAGATAGAAGTGCTCGGAGGCGCGAAACTCGGCGGGCGTGCCGCACAGGGCGCACCGAGGCCGAACGAGCTGTTTCGGCTCGAGCGGACGGCCGCAGTGGTCGCACTCATCTCCCCGGGCCCGGTCGAACCCGCAGTACGGGCAGGTTCCCTCGAGGTACCGGTCCGGGAGAAAGCGGCGGTGCTGCGGACAGTATGCCCCGTCCGCGGTACGACGCCGGACGAAGCCGTGCTCGAGGAGGGAGAGGAAGACTTCCTGCACCGTCTTCTCGTGGACCACCGTGTGCGTGTTCGTGAAGAGGTCGAAGGAGAACCCCAGCCGCTCGAAGGCGGCCTTGTTCATGGCATGGTATCGGTCGGCGATCTCGGCGGGGGAGACCCCCTCTTTCTCGGCTCTCACGAGGGTGGGAGTGCCGTGCATGTCCGACCCCGATACCATCAGGACCTCGTTCCCGCGCAGCCGGTGGAATCGGGCGAACGTCTCGCCCGGCAGGTACGCTCCGGCGAGGTGGCCGATATGGAACGGACCGTTCGCGTACGGCCAAGCGATGCCGACGAAGATTCGTTCCACGCCCGTCCCTCTTGAGGCTACCCGAGACGGTGCTCGACCTAAGGATTTCGAGGACCGGGAGCGCCCTCGGACCCCGAGGGGCGGCGGCGGGGTACCGCGAGCGATTCGGCGTGGAGCCCGGCGTCTCCGTCGGTCGGCGCCGCAGGCTCCCACCGGAAGCCGCGCGCACGGGACGCCGCGTCGCCTTTATCGCCCTCCGGGCCTCCTTGCCACTCGGTGCCCGAAGACGAGAGCCCGATGGTACGCCCGGTCGTGCCGGAGGCCGACCGACTGATCGGAGTACGCCACCCGGTACTGAGCCACGGGTTCGTCGCGCTGGTCGACTACATGGGCAACGACGCGGCGATCGTGCAAGCGGCGCGGGTCTCGTACGGCCCCGGTACGAAGAGCTTTCGGGACGACCGGGGCCTCATTCGCTACCTGATGCGCCACCGGCACACCACTCCGTTCGAGATGGTGGAGTACAAGTTCCTCGTCCGCCTGCCCATCTTCGTCGCACGCCAGTTCATCCGCCATCGCTCGGGATCGTTCAACGAGTTTTCCGCGCGCTACTCGGTCATGACCGACGAGTACGAGCTCCCACCGGCAGAGGACGTACGGCGCCAGTCGACCCGCAATCGCCAGGGACGGGCCGAAGCGCTGCCGCCCGAGTCCGGGGAACGGTTCCGATCCGACCTCGACCGGGTCGCGAAGGAGGCCTACGCCGCCTACTCGCACGCCCTCGAAGCGGGTGTCGCGCGGGAGACGGCGCGGCTCCTCTTGCCCGTGGCGTACTACACCCAGTGGTACTGGAAGACGAACCTGTGGAACCTGTTCCACTTCCTGTCGCTTCGGCTCGACCCCCACGCCCAGGAGGAGATCCGCCTCTACGCCGCCGAGATCGCCCGGATCGCTCGACTGGTCGCTCCCACCGCGTTCGAGGCGTTCGAGGAGTTTCAGCGGGCCGGATTGAACCTGGGACGACGCGAGCAGGTGGCGCTCCGGGCGCTGCTCGAAGGGAAAACCCCCGACCAAGCCTGCGCGGCCGCGGGACTCCCGCTCGCCCGGGACGATGGTCGACCCATGACCAGCGGCGAGGGTGTCGAATTCCTCGAGAAGCTGGACCGACTTCGCCGCGCCGAGTGAGCCGGTCGGCCCCCCTTGACCGTATAGGCGGGACCGGCCTCCCCCCCGATATGTCAGCGGCGCCGCCTCGGGGCCTTTTCCTCGACAACTCGGTCGTGCCTTCGGGCGACCGCGGAACCTTCGAGGTCATCGACCCGGCGGACGGCTCGTCGGTCGGCACGGTCGTGCGCGCGACGGAGGACGATGCGCGGTCGGCGATGGACTCCGCGTCACGGGCCCAGCCCGGCTGGGACGCGATCGGTGCCGCGGCGCGGGCCAAGCTCCTCCTGCGGGCGGCAGAGCGACTCCGCGCCCGGGGCGAGGAGCTCGCCCACCTGATCACCCGCGAGATGGGCAAGGTTCTCTACGAGAGCCGCGCGGAGGTCGAAGGAGCGATCGACAATCTCGAGTACTACGCGGCGTTCGCCCGAACCCTCTCGGGCGAGGAGGTCGCCGGACTACCGGCCGGCGAGACGATGCGCCTCCTCTGGGTGCCGCGCGGCGTGGTCGTCGCGATCACCCCGTGGAACTTTCCGGCCGCCACCGTCACGCGCAAGCTCGCCCCGGCGCTGCTCGGAGGGAACACGGTCGTCCTGAAACCGTCCAGCAACACGCCGCTCTCCGCTCTGCTGATCGCCGAGGTCCTCCGCGATGCCGGGCTACCGCCCGGCGCGCTCAACGTCGTCCCTGGCCCGGGCGGAACGATCGGTCCCGCGCTCATCCGGCACCCGCAGTGCAGCACGGTGACGCTCACGGGCTCGACGAAGAGCGGGATCGAAGTCCTCCGGATCGCCGCACCCAACGTCGTGAAGTGCCTCCTCGAGCTCGGAGGCAAGGCGCCCGTCCTCGTCGCTCCGGACGCCGACCTCGACTGGGCCGCCCGCGCGACCGTCTGGGCGCGCTTTTGGAACGCCGGTCAGGCCTGCATCGCAGCCGAGCGTTGCTACGTCGACGCGAGCGTGGCCGATCGCTTCCGGGCGAAGGTCGTCGCGCTCGTCGGCGCGTTGCGCGTCGGTCCGGGCCTCGCGGCCGGCGTGGACGTCGGGCCGCTCTACTCTCTCGGGGCGCGGGAGTCGATCGCGAAGGACGTACGGGGCGCCGTGGACGAGGGCGCGACGATCGCGGTGGGCGGGAGCGCTCCCTCGGCGGAACCGCTCTCCCGCGGCGCGTTCTACCTCCCGACCGTGCTCGACGGGGTCACGGAAGAGAACCGGGTCGCCCGCGAGGAGATCTTCGGTCCGGTCCTTCCCCTCCTGACCTATTCGGACTGGGACGACGCGATCCGCCGCGCGAACGAGAGCCGCTACGGCCTCTCGAGCTACGTCTTCACCCGCGACCTCGCGCGTGCGGAGAAGGCGATTCGCACGCTGCGCTTCGGGGAAACGTACGTGAATCGCGTGGGTCCCGAGACCCCGCAGGGCTACCATGCGGGATTCCGTCAGAGCGGGCTCGGTGGAGAGGGGACCGTCTGGGGCGTCCGCGACTATCTCCAGCTCAAGACCGTCTACGTCGACTGGAAGGAGCCGCACCGAGCCGACTACTTCCTGCCCTACCCCGACCGCGGGGACCCCTGAGCCCCACGTGGAGGTCCATCACGTTCGTCCCGGTCGGACCCGTGCGAACCAGCCCGCCGAGGGCGGCGAGCGCGTCGTAGGCGGCGTGGTACGCGAGGGCGCGCTCGAGATTGATTCCGCGTCGCTGCGCCCGCGCGCAAGAGCCCCCGTCGGTCCAGCCTCCGGCGGCGTCGGTCGGTCCATCGACCCCGTCGCTCCCGATCGATAGGACGAGCGCGTTCGAGCCGGCCATCGGACCGGCCGCGGCGAGGGCGAACTCCTGGTTGCGGCCCCCACGGCCCGCACGGCGTCCGAGGGTCACCGTCGTCTCCCCACCCGAGAGGAGAGCGATCGGGCGGCCCCCGAGCGGAGAGGGCGTGCCCAGAAGGCGGCGGGCGAACTTCCGGGCGACCGGCTGCGTCTCCCCGGTAACGCGGCTCGACAGAATGGAGGGGGAGTACCCCCGCCGCCGGGACTCCCGGGCCGCGGCCTCGAGGGCGACCCGGTTGGTGGCGGCGAGAACGAACGGCGCCCGACGGAGCCGAGGGTCGGACGGCTTCGAGGTCTCGGGCCGGCGTCCCCGCGCCCCGTCCCGGAGGTACCGTAGCACCCGCGGCGGAAGTCGCCGGCCGAGGCGATACCGCGTTACGATCTCGAGCGCATCCTGGAACGATGTGGGATCCCCGACCGTCGGTCCCGAGGCGATGTCCTCCGGACGGTCGCCGACCACGTCGCTCAGCGCTAGGGTGGCGAACGCGGACGTCGGGCAAGCGCCGGCGAGCCCGCCGCCCTTGAGCGCGGAGAGGTGCCGCCGCACGACGTTCATGGCGCCGATCGGGGCGCCGCTCGCGAGCAAGCGCTCGACCGTCGCCGCGAGGTCGCGGGCGGTCAGGGTTCCCGCCGGGACCTCGGCGACCGCGGAACCGCCCCCCGAGATGAGGAAGAGGACCGCGTCGCACGGTCTCGCGCTCGAGAGGAACTCCAGGAGCAAGTCACCGGCGCGGAGGCTCGCCGCGCCGGGAACCGGATGGTCTCCAAAGACGACCTCGACCGACGAGCGCGGGGCGGGATACCCCCGGGGGGTCACCGCGATGCCGGGGACGCGACCTCCGGCCCTCGCCTTCGCCGCATCGATCATCGCGCCCGCGGCCTTCCCGATAGCGACCAGACGGAGCGTTCCCCCAGGGCCGGGTCGAAGCGGACGCCCCCCCACC